>PLTV01000351.1 GCA_003164635.1 Acidobacteriaceae bacterium | reverse complement strand
GGCGGCAGAAGTCCGCCAAGACGTGGTTACCCCGGTCCCTCGCATGGGGACCGGGGAAAATTTGCCTATTGCGCCGGAGATGCGTTCCCTGCGGGATTGGGATGCGAAGCCGTGCTGCCCTCCGTCATGCCCAGCGCCCACCTGATCGCTTCAAAGTACATTTTGCGAATATCCGGATCGTTCCAGGACTCTTCTGTATGACCCAGCGTGGAATAGAAGACGCGACCTTTGCCATACATCTTGTCCCACGCAACGGCGAAGTCGTGATCGGTGCGATGAATGCGCGGATTGTTTTCGTAGTTGAGCTTTGAGGCGTCAAGGCTGAGCAGCACATGCACCTTGTCGCGCGACCACGACTTCGGCTGGTAGATCTCGTCGTATTTCACAAACGCATTGGGAAAATGACGCACCGCCGGGAAACTGGGATCTTCGTTGATTATTGGCGCGTTGAAGGTCATCCACGGGTGCTGATCGAACCATCCGCCGATCATCTCGCCGTATTCGGGCCAGGTGTAGTTCGTATCGAGCGCTGCGTGAATGCCGACGAATCCCTTGCCGTCGTCTTTGATAAACGACAGCATATCTGCCTTCTGGCTATCATCCATGGCCAGTTCGCCGGTCGTGCTCGCAAAGACAAGAACATCGAAGTAGTTCAGATTCTTCGCATTGTTCCCCTTGAATTCCTTCTTGGTGAGAAGCTCTGTGTCCGTGCGCATTTCGGTGTCCCACAGCCCGCTCTCTTTGCCCATGTTGAAGATTGCAGCCATCGCCGAAGAGATTGAGTCGTGCTGAAACCCCTTGGTCTCACCGATCACCAACACGTGTTTCAGGTGCGTTTCTTTCGCGTGCGGGACCGGCGGCAGGCCGGCATTTCCCACGGCCTGTGCTCCCGCTCCGCCGCTCTGACAGAAAATGGCAAAACCCACCAGGATTGGAAGCAGAAGCTGAACACTCTTCATTGCGCGCAAAGGATCTCCTTTTCAAAGTGCTTAACCGGGGCATCGCCGGGCCCAAAATCGGCCAACTTCTTCACTATGGCTTCATTTCGGTCAAGAAGACCGGTTTCATCTCCGCCACGCCCGACGATTTCGGTTCGGTGAGAGTCTACCGGAGAAGCGTTCAATTCGCCAATTCTGTTTCCAAATGCTCGGCGTTCAATCGAAGATCGTGTGAGTCGCCGCGCAAGAATAGATTGACGCTGGTGCTTGGGCAGATTATTTGCGCCGAGTCTTTGATGATCGGGAGTGGCGCGGCTTTTTCGCGAGACCGTGCCCCCCGGGTTTGGTCAACGAAGCATCCTGCAACGAAGCCGCGGCATGCCCACGGCGCCGATGCACGACAGCGGGGCGCAGAATCGCACTGATGCGATGCTCGGCCATGGCGGGCGCATCGGAATATTGCGGATCGAGCATGGCAATGACCGAAACAGCGCGAGTGCGATAGAGTCGCGCCCACTGGCTTTGAATGAGAGACCCCTGCACGGCTTTCCAATAGCCGCCATCGGGGCTTGCATCGACAACGGCTTCGTCCGCTTGCGGAAGCGCGGCATCGCTGTTGATGAGCCCCAGGAACTGGCTGAACTCCTGCAGGTTGAAGCCCATCTGGTACACAAGCTGGGTCAACGCCATCTGTTGCGAAGCCGAGAGCCGATCGAAGTTGCGGCAATAGCCCCTGGCGTTATAAATCGCCTGAACGACGCCAATTCTCAGTAAGGCGTTGGCATCCTCTTCCGTGATCTGCGGCGCCAGGTCTCTGATCTTCTTGCGAAACTTTTTCGCCTTCCACTTTTCAAGGTTCTGCGCGTACTGAGCAAGGATCGTTTCCAAACGCGCGCCGTCAAGCCCCGCGGTTTGCCAGAGCGCTGCCGAAGCCGGCTCAAGAAAAGGATGCGAATTCAGCGCATCAGTTTGCGGATGTTCGCGCGCCGGGAGATCGAGCGAGAAGCCCGCGCCGATCAAGGGACGGCTGGTCTTGGGATCGGGATACGCCGCCAGCACCCATCCCTCGTGGCGACGGTCCTGGAGAATGTCCACCAGGGCATCGAGAGAGAACTTGACGTCGGTTGGTCTGAAGTCGGCAAGTTCCTGAACGATGATCGGGGCATTCATGGGGGCTGTTGACGCGGGGACGTCCGTTCGCAATTCGGGAGGCGCTACCGCAGGAGCGATAACCTGCGCCGGAGCCTTCTCGGCATCGGCAGGTGGCTTACCCTGGCCGAACGCAGCGAGTGTCGCCAATGGCCCAAGCATGGCAACCGCAGACACCGCGACAACCGGGAAGCTGAACTTCACCCGCATGAGCCGGAGCTCCTGTTTTGAAAATGGTCCTTCTTCCACATTGACCGAAGAGGACTTGGATTGCAATCACCGGAAAGAACCACGCCGCGGAAACTTCGACGGAGTTACCTGTTTTGCAACGGGTCCCATCTTGATTCCGGAGTTCGGAGCTAAGCAACCGCAAGACCGCATTCGAAAGCTACAATCTCTCTGTGCGCAAAGTCCTTCTTGCTTTCCTCGTCGTCGTCCTTCTCCTGGTCGTCTTTGTCCTGATGCGGTCGGCCACTCCGGTATTGGATTTGCCTGCATCCGTAACCATGCTGGGGCAAGCAACCTCGATTTCGTTCCAGGCCCACGACCCGCGCGGCGTGCGCAGCGCCGCCGCATTCGTGGAGCAGAACGGCGCACGCTATCCGGTATGGGAAATGAAACAGGCATCGAAGGCTGCGGACACGAACTACACCTTCACTGCCGGCGCGCAAGCGACCCCGGCGCTCAAAAGCGGCGCCGCGACGCTGATTCTGGAAGCAACGTCGAACGATCTGTTGCACAAGTCGGCGCACCTTGAGCGCAAGGTCAACGTGGTCACGCAGCCTCCCAGCGTCAGCGTGGACGCCGAGCAGCATTATCTCTACCTCGGCATGGCCGACCTGGTCACGTTCAATGTTTCCGGCACCTGGACCGCAGCAGGCGTGCGGGTCGGCGACGAAACGTTTCGCGCCTGGCCCATGCCGGGAGGCAAGCCGGGACTCTTCTCGCTGTTTGCCTTCGCGTGGAATATGCCGTCAGCCACGGTACCCCTGGTCTACGCTACAAACGGCGCGGGCAACGATGCCACAGGCTCCATGGTCTTTCAGTTTCCCAAGAAAGAACAGCCGCATTACACCACGCACGATCTGCAAATCAGCGTTGCCTTTATGCAGAAAGTCGTGAATGAGCTCGATCCGAAAGGTTCGGGCGACATGGTGGCGCGCTTCGTCAAAATCAACACCGACATGCGCAAAGCTAACAACAAAACGCTCTCGGATTTGCGCTTCAAGTCGGCGGACCATTTTCTGTGGTCCCAGACGTTCACGCGTCAGTCGCATGCCCAGGCTGAGGCCACCTTTGCCGATGTGCGTAATTACATCTACCAGGGAAAGAAGATCGACCAACAGGTACATCTGGGCTACGACCTTGCAGTCACGCAGCACGTGGGCGTCGAGTCTTCAAACGATGGCCGCATTGTGTATGCGGCGCCGCTCGGCATTTACGGGAACTGCATCGTCGTCGATCACGGCTACGGGTTGCAAACCATCTACGGACACCTGAGCGAGATCCATGTACACGAGGGTGACGTGGTCAAGCGCGGCGAGGTGATGGGCCTGAGCGGGCAAACCGGCATGGCCGGCGGCGATCATATTCACTTTGCCATGCAACTCGACGGCGTGCAGATCGATCCCAAGGAGTGGTGGGATCCGCACTGGATCCAGGATCACATCGCCAGGCGCGTCGACCTTCCCGGCTTCAGTTCCGAGGCGAGCGCCACGCCGCGGGCCGAGAAGAAGCACGCGGCCCGCACACCAGCGAAACACCGTCGCGGAGCAGCACGATGACACCCGATTACGATTATCTTTCCATTGCCAAAATGATCGACCACTCGCTGCTGAACCCTGCGTTGACTACGCCCGATCTCGAAGATGGCTGCGCGCTGGCGGTACGCTACAACGTGGCCAGCGTGTGCATTCTTCCCTATGCCCTGGCGCGCTGCGCTGCGGTGCTCTCCGGTACCACCGTGAGAGCAAGCACCACCATTGGCTTCCCGCATGGAGGGCACACGACGGCGATCAAACTGGCAGAAATCCGTCAGGCTCTTGCCGATGGAGGCCAGGAACTGGATGCGGTGATCAATATCAGCAAGGCGCGCAGCGGCGACTGGCCGTATGTGCGTGCAGAACTTGCGGCGCTGGCCGATGCGGTGCACGCGGGCGGCGCGCAGATCAAGGTGATCTTCGAGAACGCCTACCTCGAAGACGACGCCAAGATCCGGCTTTGCGGCATCTGCGCAGAGGTGGGCGCCGACTGGGTGAAGACATCGACGGGCTACGCTCCTACCGGGGCGACGCTCGCCGACCTCGAACTGATGCGAAAACATTCTCCGCCGCATGTCCAGGTCAAGGCGGCGGGCGGTATTCGCGACCTGGACGCGCTGCTGGCGGTGCGGGCCATCGGCGTAAGCCGCGCGGGTGCAACAAGAACGCAGACCATGTTGGAAGATTGCCGCAACCGCCTGGGCCTGGAACCGATTGAAGCTGAACGATGAGCGATTCGGTTGAAGCCGCGCGCCAAAGGTACGCGGAGCGTTTGCGGGTGTTGGCGCACATGCAGTCGGCGTCGCTGATTGCCGCGTTCGCGCAGGTTCCACGAGAACGATTTGCAGGTCCGGGACCGTGGACGCTGATGGGCGATGGTGGCAGCCTCCTGACCGAGGACGCCGATCCCAGGCGTCTCTATCAAAACGTCCTGATTGCGCTGGATGAGTCCAAGGGAATCAATAACGGGCAACCGAGCCTGTGGGCGGAGTTTCTTGATCGACTCGAACTGCGCGAGGGAGACAGCGCGCTGCACCTGGGGTGCGGCACAGGCTATTACACGGCCATTCTGGCGGAAATCGTTGGACCCGGCGGCCGTGTGACCGCGGTGGAGATAGACGCCGGAATGGTGGCTCGCGCACTCCAGGCGTTGGCGCTTTGGCCGCAAGTGCGTGTGATCCAGGAGGACGGGGCGAACACGACATTTGAGGCCGTGGACGCGGTGGTGGTCAGTGCGGGGGCCACCCATCCGCTGGCGGCTTGGCTCGACGCGGTGAAGCGGGAGGGTCGGCTGGTATTTCCGCTCACTTCGAATGAGGGGCCCGGTGCGATGGTCTGTTTGCGCCGGATGAATGCGGATTGGTTTGGAGCGCGGCTGGAGTTTGGCGCGCAGTTTATCCCTTTCGCCGGAGCGCGGAATCCGGAGGTCAGCCGGCGCCTGAGCGAAGCGCTCGAACGCGATCGCGGCGCGCCGGTCCGCTCGTTGCGCTGCGATGTGCACGCGGAAGACGAGAGCTGCTGGCTGCACGGAGAGGGCTGGTGTTTCTCAAGAAGCCAGGTCGCCCCGCGGTGCGCCGCACCCTAGAGCACCCGCTGTAACCAGTGTCCGGTATGGGAGTGTAGATTGGCGGCTACCTCTTCGGGCGTACCCTCGGCGACGATGTGTCCACCGCCTTCCCCACCTTCGGGTCCGAGATCGATTACCCAGTCCGCCGACTTGATCACGTCGAGATTGTGTTCGATCACAATGAGCGACCCGCCTCCGTCGATGAGCTTGCGGAACGCCGTCAGCAGCTTCGANNTCACCCAGTCGGCGGATTTGATCACGTCCAGATTGTGCTCGATCACGACGAGCGAGCCGCCACCGTCGATCAGCTTGCGAAAGGCCGCCAGCAGCTTCGAGACATCGTCGAAGTGCAGGCCGGTGGTCGGCTCGTCGAGGATGTAGAGCACGCGGCTCGCCTGCGAGGGCTTGGCGGTAGCGTTGGCGGCGCGTACCTGGGCCAAATGGGCTGCGAGCTTCACGCGCTGGGCTTCTCCGCCAGAGAGCGTCGTGGCCGATTGGCCAAGGCGCAGATAGCCGAGGCCAATTTCATCGAGCACCGCGAGTTTGTCAAGCAGCTTGGTCTGGCCCACGAAGAAGCGCAGCGCTTCTTTCACAGTGAGGCCGAGGACTTCGTGAATATTCTTGCCCTTGTATTGCACCTGTAAGACCTTGGCCTGATAGCGGGTGCCATTGCAGTCTTCGCAGGGCAGTTCGACGTCGGCGAGGAATTGCATTTCCACGGTGACGGTGCCATCACCCTCGCAGGTGTTGCAGCGGCCACCGGGAACATTGAAGGAAAAATGCCCCGGCGTAAGCGAAAGCCGCTTGGCCTCAGGCTGCGAGGCAAACAGCTCCCGCACCAGGTCGAACGCTTTTATGTAGGTGATGGGGTTGGAACGCGGCGTGCGGCCGATGGGTGTCTGGTCGACCAGGACCACATCGTTAAGGCGCTCCACACCAGTCAGCGATTTGAATACGCTTGATGGGTCGGAGCCATCGCTTTGGCCGAGTGCGCGAGCTACGGCGCGGTAGAGCACCTGATGCACGAGCGTGGATTTTCCCGAACCGGATACACCGGTGATGGCGACAAGAAGTCCGAGTGGAATTTCAACATTCAGGCCGTGAAGATTGTTGGCTTCGGCGCCGCGCAGGACGAGCTTTTCGCGTCCCGGGGCGCGGCGGCGCGTAGGCACAGGGATTGCAATCTGGCCGGACAAATAGCGGCCGGTGAGGGATTGCGGATTCGCTTCGATTTCGGCCAGCACGCCTTCGGCGAGCAGCTTGCCGCCGAACTCGCCGGCGCCCGGCCCGAGGTCAAGTAGATGATCGGCGGCGCGAAGCACGTCGGCATCGTGCTCGACCACGAGGATCGTGTTGCCAAGGTCGCGCAGCTCTTCGAGGATGTGGATAAGGCGCGCCGTGTCGCGCGTGTGCAGCCCGATCGAAGGCTCGTCGAGCAC
>PLTV01000227.1 GCA_003164635.1 Acidobacteriaceae bacterium | reverse complement strand
AACTCCGGTGGGTAGTTTGTTGATTTTGACTTTGTCTTGGTTGCTCACGCTTTTCTCCCGTTCTCGGAAATACGATCGTCAATGGCAGCACCCGGCCACGCATTGCGTAGCAGGCGTAACGTCACAGGTTCGCCAAGGAAGGTGAAGAGCAGGCCGAGTAACCGGGTGATGACCACGGTTCCTTCATCGCCGGTCCGTTGCTCGCCATACCTATCCTCTTCGGAATAAATTTGGGGCCCGAACTCGCTCTGGCCCAGTCCCAGGCCTTGCCCCAGGCCCTTTAACCTTCCGTCCGCGGAGATCTGTGCCGCCCGAAGACTGGGCATCTCCGATCTGGCCATCGCCAAAGCACGGGAAGCCAGCGACTGAAAAGCGGCAGTGCCAGCAAATTCACCAAGACTCTGGCGCAGCTTTTCATAGATGCGGAAAACTCTGGACTCCACCGGCTCGGAGGTCTTGGCCGCATTGGCTTCGTAAGTCAGAAGCCTTTGAACCAGATCTCGCATTTCCTGGGGAGTTGTCATGTTCAATCCTGCATCACCAGTTTCAAAGGCAGTTACACGCTTGGCAAAAGGAGCAGGCCGACACCTTCCTCTTTCCGGAAAAGCATCCGCGGTGGGAGTAGTCTCCATCAAGGGCCGCAACCTGCCGCTCCGGACGGAGTGTGGGCGGAACTCAATTCATATAGCGATTTGCTTCTGGGTTAGGCCCGTCTTCTTGCGAGCCGCCAGCCTTGCTCCGGATCAGTGTGAAAACGTCCAGAACTGTGGCGATACTGCGAATGTTTCCAGCAACACTCACGAGCCCATCTTCCATGCCCGGATGTTTGTCCGCCAGGATTTCAATATGTGCGCTGACACTCCTCAGCCGATCAATCTCCCGCAGAAGATCCTCGAAAATCGGAGCCATGGCCCGACTGTCGGCCGCCGAGGCCGTCTTGTCCACTCCGGTATTGACAGGTTCAGTTCCGGCGTCAACCTGAAGGCGAAGATCTTCTATCAAACGCAGCGTGGTAGCCTCGCCAAGAAAGGTAAGAAACAGTCCGAGCAGGTGCGCAATGAGATTGATTCCGCTCTCTCGGTCCTCACCTGTGCCTCTTCGGGATTCAACTTTGTCGAGTCCGCGCAAGTCTCCATTGGCCGTTACTTCCACGGAACTGAGCCATGGAGATTCCGCCTTGGCAAGGGCCAGGGCACGGGAAGCGAGCGCCTGAAACCCTTCAACTCCTACAGGTGCGCCGAGTTGCCGCCGCAGCCTCTCATACACCCGGACAGTGGCAGGCTCCGAATGAAGAGCCGTCGTTGCTGCATCAGCCTCGGAAGTAATGAGGCTGCGCGCCAATTCACGTGTTTTGCCTGGAGGAAGCATCGGTTCCACTCTTTCTTTATACGCGACACCTTTGCGTTGAGCGTGCAGCATTTATCGCTTCGACCCTATCATGGCGAGTGCTTCTGTGGTCAGGGCGCCGACGCGATTCGTCGGACTCACTCTGACCTATTGCGTTCCATCATTACCTGAAGCATCTCTGAAAAGATGAGCAAACTGGAACAGGTTGCCTTCCGCTGCCATAGGCCCATGGTCAAGGTGAATTGAAGCATGCAACCGCGCAGAGTGCAAAGGCACAAATCCGGCACCCCTGGACCCCCGCTGCAGATGGTTCTTTATTTATCGACCGCGGTTTAGCTATGCCAGTGTTTGCCTACTCTTTCGAAAGTTCGGCTAAGAACATGTCGGACGAGCCGGAGGCTGTCAAATGGAAGGATCCGAAGTCGGCTGTGCCGGAGTAGCCGCCGGCAACGAAGAGCTTTCCTGCTGGGTCCACTCCGAGCACCGGAGTAGTACTGTAGCCAAACCAGAGCCCGACGTTTTGCGCTGTCTGCTGCCAGACCAAGTTGCCGTCCGAGTATTTCCGCACAAAGACGTTTGGGCTTCCTGTTGCGGCCCCGGAAAGGCCTGCAATTAAGACGAAGCCTGCCGCGTCGTACTTAAGGCTGGTTACGATTTCCTGCTGGGCGGTGCCGTAGCGCAAGGCTCGCTCCAAGACGCCGGCAGAGGTGAATGTGGCGACGAAAACATCATCGTTATACGGATCGGTGAAATCGCCGCCGCCGAGGTTGATGCTTGCTCCGGGTGGCTGCGAAGTGACGATAGTCTCGGCGTCGGACGCCGAGCCGTAGTTGATGTTACCAATGAAGCCGCCGATGCTGACTTCGCCATTGGCCAGAACAGCGATGGCGGTGCTGATGGCTTTGTAGCCGCCGGCATGGTTGACCCATTTGGCAATGCCATTCTTATCGTACTTGGCAACAAAGGCGTCGCCCGGATAGTCGGTGTTGGATTGGGCGGGACTGACGCCGTCGACGGTGATGTCGTGGCCGTCGGCGCTCGAGAAGGTGGTTTGGTCCTCCATCCAGCCGACGAAGTAGGCATTGTCTTGAGCATCGACGGTCACTCCGCTGGGCAGGCTGTTGGGGGAGCCTTCGTTGGTCTGGGCCCACTGGAAGTCCCCGGCGGTGTTGTATTTGGCGAGGAGGACGTGCCAGGTCCAGGGTCCGTCAATTGTGCTGGAGGCTCCGCCGGCGGAAGAGAGAGTCGTGTTGCCTTGCGTGCCCAAGGTGACGTAGACGGTGTTGGCTGCGGAGTTGACGGCAATGGCGCTGCCGAAGTTCACCCCATTCACGGATGAGTCACCGGTCTGAATCCATAGAAGATTTCCGGCCGAGCTGTACTTCGCGAGATACGCGGTTTGCCCGTTGCCATACACAATCTTCAACGTGTGTTTGGTGGAATTGAAGGTGGCGCTGTCGGTGAAGTATCCGGTGACATAGACGTTGCCGTCGATGTCGAGGCTTAAAGAGACTGCCTCGTCGTCTTCGGTGCCTCCGCATTGGAGAGCCCATAACAGTTTGCCGGAAGCTGAATACTTGACCAGGAAGATGTCCGTGCCGCCTTGGGAGGTAAGCGTCGTGGAAGAGAACTTTGCCTTCTCGGTGAACTGGCCGGCGACGTATCGGTCATGGTTGGGCGCGATTTTGATGGCGTAGGCGGCAGTCGAACCGTCGCCGCCCGCGTTTGTGACCCCTACCCAGGTGGGGTTGGAAGCCATGGCGGAAACGGAACTGGCAACAGCGAGAACAAAGGCGAGTTTCAGAGATTGTTGAAATCTCAACTTGGGCCAAAGGCAGGGGATGGTTTGCGAACCGAGATTTGTAATTGTCATTGAGTCCTCCTGGTGGGTATTGCACCCATGAGGCTCAGCGTTGACGCAATACCCCGGCGCCAATGATACACCCGAGTTTCGAGCGACGGCGTACGCCGCGTTAATTCCACCTGCGATGGGGCAGACGCTTGCGGCTCATTCTTCTCAAGCCGCTTAGAGACACTCTTCAGGTGCCCACCAAAAACCCTAGTGGAAACTTCAAGGATCACTCCGCACGCACGTCAAGAGGGGAGATCAGGTCGCTTGCCGTGCCGAAAGGGCTCCTCCATGAGCACCCAAGAATCCTTCTCCGGATCCTCGCGCTGGCTGACACCAGCCAAGGCAGATGCCAGTCGGCATTAATCCGCATGCTCAGGATCAGCCAGGTGCGGCTTAGCAAGCTGACACAGAAATTGGTCGAGGCCGGATGGCTGACGATCCGAAGATCTGAAAACGATGGTCCCCGGCGTTTCACGACCACGACCGACAAGGGAAGGGAAATACTCGACGCGCTTCGCCAGCGCCTCGGTAACCTGGTTCCGAGATCTCAACCCCCCATCCGCTCGAGCAGGTCCCTGGGGCGTGTTCATCCTGCTCTGGGCCAGCTGAGCTTTCTCCCGAAAAATCAACCCTCGTGAAGAGGGCGGAAGATGCTTCGGTCCGGCGGCGTTGGAGTCTACGAGCTTCATTGAGTTCGCAATAGAATGGAAACTGGCCAACCAGACAATGATCGAAATTCACTATCACCTATTGTGAGGTCCAGATCGCAGGGTGAGCCCCGCGGATTTCCTGGGACGATCCGCGATCACCGCAAAAAGCCGGCCTCTGAAGGCTTTCCAAAGGAGGAATCGGTCCGCACTCCTCGGACAACGACCCAGGGAGAAATACATTCAAGATCGAATGTAAAGTACATTCAGTTGGGCATATATTCCGACCCGCCTATCCTGGCTCCGATGACGAAAAGAGCCGATCGCATTCTAGCGTGAATTGGCGATCGATTTGTCCTGCTCAAAGAATGTGCGCGCGAGGTCCCGCGCCAGTTAGGGGTTATCGAGCGAATCCAGGAATGCAGTGCTTGCATCTCCCTGTTACATCACCCGCCTAGAATTCCATGAGGTTAAAATGGGGTCCGCGCTGCCTTTGGCGAGCCCGCCATGGGAGACATGTTTTCAAGCCGATTTTCAGGCCTGGGAATCGATCTCCGGCGGGTGACCGATATGCTAACGTGTTCTTACGCTCCCTTGATTTCGCGCCGCGAGGGGCCCAGGTGCACACAAATGTGGACTGCCGACTTCAGGCGGGTGAAGCGTGAGGGCGGATGGGAATTCAGGTTGCACTGAGGCATCGGACGGTATATCGATACGGCATGGCGGTGGCACTCGGTCCGCAAATCATACGACTGCGCCCTGGGTTGCACTGCCGAACACCGATTCTCAGCTACTCCCTTCAAGTCACGCCCTCTCAGCATTCCCTGAACTGGCAACTGGATCCTTCCTCAAATCAGCTGGCGCGTCTTGTTTTTCAGACCAGGACGAATGAGTTTGCGGTCGAAGTCAATCTCGTTGCGGATCTCTCCCCGATTAACCCATTCGAGTTCCTGCTTGACCCCGCCGTCGAGGATTATCCATTCAAGTACGACCCTGACCTTGCCGGGGATCTTCATCCTTACATGCTTGTCGATCCAGCCGGCCCTCTACTTCGGACCTTTGTCGAAAGTTACCGGGACCGGCGGACCGGAACGCTCGATCTATTACTGACTGTAAATCGTAAGGTAAGAGATGAGATCGGCTACATCGCCCGCTTGGAACACGGTATACAAACGTCCGAGGAGACCCTTCAAAAACGGTCAGGCTCGTGTCGCGACTCCGCGTTGTTGCTCGTAGAATGTCTCAGGCATTTAGGAATCGCAGCACGATTCGTGTCCGGTTATCTAATTCAGCTGGGGGAAGGGAAGACAGAGGCAGCGGATTCGAAGAGCGGCCCCAAGAGCGATTCCGCTGACCTTCACGCCTGGGCCGAGGCATTCTTGCCGGGTGCAGGATGGATTGGACTCGACCCGACTTCGGGCCTTCTTGCCGGCGAAGGGCATATCCCGCTGGCCTGCACTTCAAGTGCTTCCCAAGCCGCCCCAATCTCGGGAACCGCCGAGCGGGAAAGCACCGAATTCAGCTACGAAATGTCCGTGCGGCGCTTGAACGATTCGCGGCCACGGCTTCAGGACGATGACGAAGAGCAGTGGCTCCGAATACGCCGAGTCGCGCGCCAGGTCGACGCGGATCTTGCGATGCACGATGTCCGGCTGACCCAGGGCGGTGAGCCTACATACGTCGGCATTGAGAAGCCGGAAAGCGCGCAATGGAATATTGATGCCTTGGGCGACGATAAGCGTACCCGCGGCGTGGCTCTGATTCAGGCTCTTCGCGAAAGAGTGGCGCCAGGCGGACTCCTTCATTATGGTCAGGGGAAATGGTATCCCGGTGAGCAATTGCCACGGTGGGCGCTCAGTTGTTTTTGGCGCTTGGACGGCATTCCGGTGTGGGAAGACGTAAATCTGATTGCACGAGAGAATCATCCTTATGGCTTCAACGCGACCGATGCTTTGAGATTCATGCGCGCTCTCACGCGGCGACTCCAGGTGAGTACCGAAAACGTTCTACCGGCCTTTGATCCCGAGCTGACAACAACTGAACCTGCCGGCTACGTGCTGCCTATCCGTCGCCGCCAGGCCCACGGAATTCTGCGTTGGTCCAGTCAATGGTGGTTTCCAAGCCTGGAACGTATTGTCCTGTTGCAAGGCGACTCCCCGATCGGCTATAGAATTCCTACCGAGGCCGCGCCTTGGATCGCGCCTGACGAGATTGAATATGGTTTGGATGAGTTCCCGTTTGCGGATCGCGTTAAGCTGTCACGGGAGAAGCAGCAACGCATGGATCTGTTCGAGACCGAGCCTGAAGCAGACTCCCTGCCCGCAGTCATTCGCGCCTCCGAAACAGCGCGGGAACTCATCCGTCCCTTCCTGTGCGTTCAAGTTCGCGATGGCCGGCTTCATGTTTCGCTGCCCTACGCGCCCGTCCTCGCGGATTACCTCGACCTGGTGGCCGCGGTCGAGGACGCCTGCAAATATCTGGGTACGCCCGTCTGGGTCGAAGGGTATGCTCCAGCTGCCGACCCAAGATTGGGTTCGTTCAGCGTCACGCCCGACCCCGGTGTGCTTGAAATCAACCTGCCCCCCGCTGAAGATTGGGATCAGCTCGAAACGATCATGACGCTGCTCGATGAAGAAGCTCGCCGCAACGGGCTGGTTTCAGAGAAATTCAACTTCAATGGCAACCAGGATGCGACCGGAGGCGGAAGCCACATTGTGATTGGCGGTGCGATGGTCAAAGACAGTCCCATTCTTCGGCGCCCGGACCTGCTCCGAAGCATGATCGTTTTCTGGCAGAACCATCCATCGTTGTCTTACCTTTTCTCCGGCATGTATGTAGGACCTACGAGTCAATATCCGCGTGTGGATGAAGCGCGTATGGATGCCTTGTACGAGCTCGAGCTCGCATTCAGCCATCTTCCAACGGGCGAATGTTCTCCCCAAATCCTCGATGGGCTCTTCCGAAACCTGCTGGCCGACGTGACAGGAAATACCCATCGCGCCGAATTTTGCGTAGACAAGTTGTTCCCCCCAGAAGGCCTTGGTCTTCAACTTGGCTTACTCGAACTGCGAGCCTTCGAAATGCCTCCTAACTTGAGGATGGGGCTATTGCAGATGCTTCTGGTGCGCGCCCTGGTTTGCGCGTTTTTCAAGGCGCCGTTCCGGGGAAGCCTCATTCGATGGGGGGGGGTGTTGCACGACCGCTTCATGCTGCCCTACTTCATCGAACAGGATCTGCGGGAGGTGCTCGCTCAATTACAGGAATCCGGGTTTGCGTTTGAACCGGAGTGGTTTGCTTCTCATATGGAATTTCGCTTCCCTAAAATCGGTTCCGTCTCGGCCCACGGAGTGGAGCTCGAACTCCGTCGCGCGCTCGAACCTTGGAACGTATTGGCGGAAGAGACGAGTTCCGGCCGCACCGTGCGCAACGTCGACTCGTCCATCGAGCGCATTCAGGTCAAAGTCTCAAGCCCGAGCGCAGATTCCCGGTATGTGGTGGCGTGCAACGGCCGGCGCGTACCCTTGCAGCCAGCTTCTGAACCGGGAGTTGCGGTGGCAGCGGTGAGATTTCGAGCTCGCCGGTTGTCTGCAACCCTACATCCCACGGTGCCTGTGCATGCGCCGCTCACCTTCACTCTGATCGATCGTGTGACCGCGCAATCCGTTGCACAATGCATTTACCGAATCGAGCCACCCGAGGGCCGCAATTACGCCGGACGGCCAGCCAATGCAGCCGAAGCCTTGGCGCGACGGCTCGAGCGCTTTGAATCGATAGACTCAGTGGTCCAAGTACCGGTGCCCGGCGACGAGACCAATTCGAGCTTTCCTGGGACCCTGGACCTCCGCATTCCACCTCCCAGCCTCCGCGTCGCGATTGGGACCCGGGAGCAGCTGCCATGACCGTCGATCTGTATCAAACCCGCTTGCACTACGGCGAAGCCTATGACGAACTGTCAGCCGATGGCGTGAATCCGCGTGCTCATTGGGCTCATTTGATCAAGTCTTTGCACGCTATCGGACCGGAGGAGTTGGGACGGCGGTGCACGCGCGCCGAGCGCCGTATCCGCGAGAACGGAATCACCTACAACATCTATAGCGATCCCCTCGGGGCAAACCGCCCATGGGAAATCGATATTGTTCCTTTCCTCATTGCGGCCGAAGAGTGGCGCTACATCGAGCGGGGAGTCATCCAACGCGCAAAGCTGCTGAGTCTGATCCTCGAGGATCTCTATGGATCTCAATCGTTGCTAACGAGCGGACGCTTTCCTGCAGAGCTTCTCTACGCCAACCCTGCCTTTCTGCGCCCGCTGGTCGGTGTGCGAGTGCCTTCTCACTCCTATCTGCACATGCTCGCGGTTGATCTCGCCCGTTCGCCCGACGGCCAATGGTGGGTGCTGTCTGATCGCACCCAGGCTCCTTCGGGTAGCGGTTATGCGCTCGAGAACCGCACGATTGTTTCTGACGTCTTGCCCGACGAATTCAACAGCTCGAATGTATTGAGGTTGGCGCCATTCTTCCGCGCCCAGCGCGAGGCACTTGCTTCCCTCGCCGGAGTGAGCAATCCACGCATCGTACTGCTCACCCCTGGCCCAAACAACGAAACCTACTTTGAGCACTCGTATATCGCACGCTATCTGGGGTTCACTCTGGTCGAGGGAGCAGACCTTACCGTGCGCGATCGCTGCGTCTATCTCAAGACTGTAGATAGATTGGAGCGGGTCGATGTGATTCTGCGCAGGGTCGACGATAGCTTTTGCGATCCGCTGGAGTTGCGCAGCGACTCCCTTCTTGGAGTGCCGGGTCTCGTCGACGCCGTTGTCGCCGGCAGCGTGAAAGTGGCAAATGCGTTGGGAAGCGGTGTGATCGAGACCGCAGCAATCATGCCGTTCCTTCCCGGCCTTTCCCGACACATGNNCTTGATGCGATTGTTCTCAAGCCCGCGTTTCCCTCCCGCGGCATGGAGCCGATTTTCGCCGCGAAGCTGGAAGAAACGGAGAAGAGGAAGCTCATCACACAATTGAAGGCGTTTCCTCACGAGTTTGTAGCACAAGAACAGATTGCCTTGTCCAATTCTCCAGTGTGGGGAAATGGCCGCATGTATCAGCGCAGCATGGTGTTGAGGACCTACGTCATCAATACGGGCACGGGTTGGACCGCAATCCCCGGAGGACTTGTGCGCGTTGCGGAAGCCGAGGGGTCGGTCGTGTCGATGCAGCGCGGAGGACACAGCAAGGACGCGTGGGTGCTTTCAGAGAGCCCGGTGGACACGTTCAGCTTGCTGCATCCGCGCCACCAGCCAGTGGTTCTGCGTCGAGATTCACCTGACGTGCCGAGTAGTGTGGCGGACAAAGTCTTCTGGCTGGGAAGATATGTCGAGCGTGCGGAAAATACGGCTCGGATCGCGCGCTCCCTGATCTCTCGCGTGCAGCGAGCTGACCCAGGAGAACTGGGTTCCTTGATACGCCTGCACGGGTGCCTGAAATCACGGCAGAGCAAACTCGCCAAGGGGAAAAAGAAGCGCCCAACGACGCTCGAATTTGAGCGGGAATTGATGTCCGTGATCTCCGATCCGAGAAGGACGGACAGCCTGGCCTTCATCCTCTCCGAAGTCTCCCGTGTCGGCAACAGCGTTCGTGAACGATTGTCAGCCGACATGATGATTCTCATCGGACAATTACGGACTTCATTCGACACGAATAGCGATACTCAATTTCTTGAATATCCGGCAATGCTCACTCTCTGCCTGGAACTTCTCTCGGCATTTTCTGGAATGGAACGCGAAAATATCAATCGCGGTGTGGGTTGGTTATTCATGAGCATCGGCAGGCGCCTCGAGCGCGCCAACTACCTGACTCGCATGCTGCGGCAAATTACGCTTCCATTGGGTGAGCACGACTGGCCGTTTCTCGAATGCCTACTTGAAGTGGCAGACAGTTCGATGACCTATCGCACACGCTACTACACGACCCTGCAACCGATCGCCGTGCTCGACGTTCTGATGGCAGATGGGAACAATCCCAGATCGTTGGATTTTCAGCTTGCCCACCTGGTCGACCAATATCAGAGACTTCCCAAACACATGGCGGATGACCTCGATGCCATGCGGGGCGCGCTGACGATGCTGCGCAGCTTCAATTTGCGAGAGCTAAGTTATGTTCAGCCGAGCCGCTCATCCAGAACCCGGTCCGAGACTTTAGGAGATTTAGTTCGTCTCGAAGCCTTCCTGGCAGGGTTAGAACGGCTGCTGCCTTCATGGTCAGACAATTTATCGAGCCGGTACTTCAGCCACGCTCGCACACTACCGATCAGCATAGGCCTATGATCTACAGAATCATTCACCGAACCACGTACAAGTACAAATACCCGGTATCGGTTGGTAGCCACGTCGCAACCCTGAGGCCGCGCTCTCTACCTCGCCACCGGCTGGAGAACAGCGAACTCGAGATTGTACCGAAACCGGCTATCATGACCGAGCGTATCGACTACTTCGGGAACCACCAGTATTTCTTCACGATTGAAGAGCCGCACGACGAGCTCGTCGTTGAAGCACGAAGTCATGTTGTCATGGCAGAGACGTCGCCCGAGCTGCATCAACCTTCTCCTGCCTGGGAAGAAATTGTCAGAAGCCTGCCGCAAGATCTGAGCTCTGAAGGCATCGAGGCTAATCAGTTTCGGTTTGAATCTCCGCGAATTCGGCTCCGGCCGGAGTTCGCCAGATATGCACAACAGTCATTTAAGCCGGGTGGGCCCTTTGTCGAAAGCCTGCTGGATCTGATGACACGCATTCATCGCGATTTTCGTTTCGATTCCAAGGTAACCACGGTCAGAACCCCGATCGAAGAAGTCTTTCGCAAGAAACGGGGCGTTTGCCAGGACTTTGCACATATTCAAATTGCATGTCTCCGCTCAATCAACCTGCCCGCACGATATGTGAGCGGGTATCTGCGCACACATCCGCCTCCTGGCCAGCCGCGCATGGTGGGGGCCGATGCCTCGCACGCATGGGTGTCCGCCTTCTGTCCAGGGTTGGGCTGGATTGACGTCGACCCGACCAACGACGTCGTACCGTCAACTGGTCACGTCACGATTGCGTGGGGTCGGGACTTCAGCGACGTGAGTCCTCTTCATGGCCTTATTCTTGGCGGCGGAGCTCATACGCTTAAAGTAGGGGTCGATTTAGAAGCGATCGAATCCTGACTGCCTTCGATCATTCTGCATTCGAAGCTTCTTCCTCTACCTCAGACACAACGAAGAAACTCCACAAATCCGCTTGCCCAAATGATGTGGTCAGGGCAACATCGGATGCGTCCCTTCCCGTTGCCATCAGGATTCGGCCCAGCCGCGGCACATTGTTACGTGCATCAAACGCCCACCACCGATCATCGAGGTACACCTCGAACCAGGCGCTGAAATCCATCGGCAAGCGAAGGGGCACCCCGATGTCTCCCAGATACCCGGTCGCATAACGCGCCGGAATATTCAATGCCCTGCAGAACGTAATGGCCAGGTGCTGATAGTCACGGCACACACCGACCTTTTCATCGTAGACATCAAGCGCGGTCTTCGTTGGCCGCGCCTGCTGGTAATCGAAGGCAATATGATTGTGAACCCAGTCGCAGATGGCCTGCACGCGACCCCATCCCGGACTGAGATTTCCAAATAAATCACAAGCAATGCCGGAAAGTCGATCCACCTCACAGTAGCGGCTGTTCAACAGGTACATGAGCACTTCGTCGGGTAAGTCTCCTACCGCTATCTCTCGAGCAGACAGGTTCACTTCGTCCGGCGAATCGGAATCTCGAATCAACGTTGAGCATGAAAGGCGCAGCAGGCCTGGCGGCGCGACAAACCTCGAGCAACGATTCCCAAAGGTGTCGATATAATGGGTCACCTTAACTTCAGGCTCCGTCTTCAATTCATCCGGTTCCAGAAGGTCGCCCGCGCGAGAAGGGTGGACACTGAGAAGTGCAACCATTGCGACTCTGGTCGGAATTTGAAACTGGATGTCGTAGCCTATCCGGATCAACAATTTCAACCTCTCGAACTAACGGGATCTGTATACGTTTTGATCGGTAATGATTGGAAATGAAACGCTTTTCATCGCATGGATTAGATGCCTTAATTAAGATGAGTGTTTGTTGGACTCCCTCATATTCCGCCTGCCCCTCAGATCTTTCCCGATAATTTTGCCGGTCTGCACGGCTTCCCGGGATGGGTGCGGTACAGTCCCTTTTTGAAATTCCATTTTGCCACGATGCTGATCCGAAGCGGCCTATCGATTCTTGCAGATTATCCGGCAGCTGCGGTTTCGCTCTTCGCTGACAGCGAATGCAGTGACTTCTCCATCTCCGATCAGGCTGTACATGGCGACGGCAGGTTCTCCACAGCAGTCGGAATCTGCAGACAAGTTGTTCTTGCGTCCAAGAGCGTGAGCATCCTATATCGGGGTCAGGGTTGAAGGGGCTACGGCGATCGGCATGGGCTTCGGCTCAAGTTTGTACGCATTGCTGAAGCGGACGCGGATTAGCCAATAGATCATCACAGGGAACGGCAGGACGGCAAGTACGGTCAGAACGACGGAGCCGCGCAGGTAGGCCGGAAAGACCTGTTGTTGGCCAAGAAAGAAAGATCCCGTTGCAATGAAGAGTCCAAAGCACATGCGCCATAGGTGACGAGTGATCCGGGGTCTGCCGGAAATGCTGCCGCGAGCGAGCATGCGGATGTCTCCGCCGCAGGCGAGCAAAAGGACAGCTGCCATGAAGAAGCACATGGCAGCGGGGGCATTCTTGTCGGGGTGGTGGAGGGTCCAGACGCCCAGCGTAATGATCGCTGCGGCTCCGCCGGCTCCCACGAGAAGTGCGGCGAGGTCAAGCCGGCCTAAGCCCCGACGGCGACCGGCCAACCACGCAGTAGTGATCATGTAGAAGGTGAGGATGCTTCCGACGATGTTACCGTGCTGTGACTTCATAATAGCGAGGCAGAGGGCGCTGGAGGCCAGGGTAAGCATCGCGATAGTGAAGATGTTTCCAGACGCGCGGTGTAGGCGGCTACCTTTGCGGACTGCGATGGCGAATGTGCCGGACAGCAAGCCGACGGTGCCCGCGAGAATGTGGACAATCAAAAGCGGCAGCCGCATGCTTCCACGTCCTTTCAGTTTCGTTCTCTTCAAACCGGGGATTCGATGCAGTGCAGGTTCGCAAACAACCGTTGCATCTCTCGTTTAGAGAAAGCTGTCTCTTTCGGTACACCTCCGCAGTCTCGCCTGACTTGGCGAAGGGTGTGAAGGTGCAATCGGTGACCAACGCGGAGGAATGCTTTCTCGCTTGACTCACAGGCGGTCGTTGGGCCGTCCCCCGAAGAAGCGAGACGCGGGGCGATACTTCGGCTCCGGGTTCTGTGTTCTTCGTGCGCCTGTGAGGAAGTCGTTCTATTCTGTCGAGTATATTTTTACTCAAAGAAGGGATGCAGCGCCGTGAGGCCTAATGGCAGCGCACGCACGGCAAACAGCGTCCCGCCAAGTCGGGGAGCTAGATTACGTAGCTGCCCAGAGTAGTGCTGACCTGCTCAAATGCCTTTGTGATGCCGCCGGCCAGAGCCTTCATCCCAGCCGTTGCACCAAAGGCAATCAGGGCAACGACAAGCGCATACTCAACCAAATCCTGACCCTCTTCGGAGCCAATCAGGAAATAGAGCCTAGCGTAAAGCTTGTAGAACACATAGATCATCGTCTTACCGCCCTTCCCTCTAGGGACTATAGTTCTATAGTTATCAGCTATAAATCCCGCGATGGTGGGACCCTTAACCCCCATCGGGATGTTACTAGCCGAACAAATGTTGTTTTGCCCAGTAAATTGTTACCATTTTGTATAGCCAAAGGCGCCGAGTCTGCGCTGCGCGTCACTTCTGAAAAAGGGGTTGTTGCGGTCGTAAGCGAGATGACGAGGAAAGGTGCGCAGATGAGGAATCTGGTTCTGGTCTATTTCAATCCAAACAACTCATTGTGATTAACAGTTTCAGACCTTTAAAACGGACGGGCGCTTGCGGCTTCGTTCTTGTTGCCTATTCGGACCGAGCCTAGTCTTTGCCGAGTACCCGCTCAGCGGAGCCCGCTGGCTCTTGCGTGCTGTCGAGAAGGGCGGCCTGAGCCGCCCTCTGGACAACGTTCTTGTAGCTCTTACACGGTCGCGTGGACATTGTGGACGGTTGAAACTGCGGACTCAAACGTCTGAACCCGCGGCGTCCCTTCGATCACCTTCGCCAGGATCTTCAATACTTCCGGGTAGGCGCGAGTGTTGTAATCGTCCGAATTGCTCTTGTTCTCCCACAAGCTGATTGAAACCGCATCCGGCGAGCCGGCATTGCTGAGTGTGATTGCTTCCTTAAAGCCCTTCTGTTTCTGCAGCAAGGGAAGAATCTGGTTTTCAAAGGTGTGGGTGTAATCAGAGTGCGAATTGGCTTTGATGTGGAACGTTACATTGCGTGCGTACAAAATCAACCTCCTAAGGTTGTCTTGTATGTAAGCGGGGGTACTTCAGATGGCCTTACTTATATTCAGGGAACCTGAATGAGGTGACTGTTTCTATATGCCTCATCTGCGACGCTAGCCTCTTGATTTGGCGTTGTCAAATCGAGCGTTGACGGGCTGTGCGCAGCAACTCGTGAACACGCTCGAATCCAAAGAGATGGCCATCCGCGTCTGTGGCTTCGGCTATCCCATCGGACACGCCAGGAGTGGCCTTCTTTGTACGTGCGCTTCTGAATGCTACCCTGTTGATATCGTGACTTCGCCTGCCTCATTTCGTTCCATTCCCGTCCGTCGAGGAATGGGGGGCAGCGTACCTTTCAGTGATCAACTGTGATCACATAAATCAGCTTGTGTCTGTATCCTGTTCATATCAATGTGGCCCCGTAGCTCAGATGG
>PLTV01000219.1 GCA_003164635.1 Acidobacteriaceae bacterium | reverse complement strand
GCCATGCGATGCACCTGCTCACATTGGCGGGGAATGCGCGCAACCACACCGCACAGGCAGAAGAGAGCCTCGCGGCGCTTGAGCGCGAGTCGGAACGCCTGCACGCGGAGATAGGCCAGGCGCGCAACGAGCAGGAAAACCTGGGTTCCGAAAGCGGACAGGCCAGGCTTCGTTTCGAATCGGCTGCGGAAGCGCTTCAGCGTTTGGAAGCGGAGATTGCTGGCTTGCGCGAAACTTTGCAGGCCAAGCGCGGCGAGGAAACAACCTTGCGCGCGCATGCCAATCAACTGCGCACCGATCAGGCCACGGTTTCGGGCAGGCGCGATTCGCTGCAGTCCCTCATCCGCAATCACAGCTACTCCACTGACACGGTGCGGAGGCTGTTGAAGCCGGGTGCCCTCTCGGGAGGCATGGCCCCCGCTGGCACGTTGGCAGACTTCGTTGAAGTCTCCGGCGCCTATGAGGCCGTCGTTGACGAGTTCCTGCGCGAAGAACTGAATTACGTCGTAGTCGAAAGCTGGGACGCCGCGGAGAACGGAGTGCGCTTACTGAAGTCGGGCGTCGATGGGCGAGCGACATTCCTGGTTCATCCCGCCGAGCAAGGGGCGCTCTTTGGCGATGAACCGGAGCCTCTCTCCGCGCCGGGCCTCACGCCATTGAAAGACTCCATTCGCATTTTGAATGGGTTCGGCAGGACGCTTGAATCGATTCTTCCCAAGCTTCGGCACGGGTACGTTGTTGAAGATTCGGCCGAAGCGCAACGACTGGCCAGCTTACATTCCTGGGCTTACTTCCTTACCGTTGATGGGGAGTGCTTCCACAATGCAACCGTGACCGGCGGCAAGCCTGCGAGCGAAGGTCCGCTGGCCCTGAAGCGCGAACTGCGCGAGGCCGAAGGCAAGCTGGCCAAACTCGAGAACGCTTTGGCACAGGCCGAGACCGAAGAAGCGGCAACGACGCGTGCGATTGAGCTACTGAATGCGCAATTGGAACGGAGCGGGGCGGAACGGCGTCAGGCTGAAACCGAAGCCGCCAACCAGGGCGCGGCGCTGAAGCAGATGGAGTCGGAAGTGCAAAGGGTCGAGCGCCGCTTGCAGGAGTGGTCGCTACAGGCCGCTCGCAACAAAGATGCGCGCGAGGCCAAGCGTTCGTCGATCGATGAAAAGCGCGAAGAGACAGCGCGTCTTGAAGCCGAACATGCGCAATCCGAAGCAGCTCTTGAAGAGATTCAGGCCACCCTTGCGATTTCACGCCAGAGCCGCGAAGCTTTGCAGCAGGAAGCAGCCCAGGTGACAGCCGAGCTCGCCGGTCTTGAAGAGCGCCGCCGGGGTGCCGAAGCTTCGTTCCAGCGCATCGATCGGCTGCATGCCGACCTTGATCGGCGGGTGCAGACAATTGAGCAGCAAAGCGGCGCTGCGCAGGCAGAGCGCGAGCAGCGCATTGCCGAGAACGCAACGCTCGTCAGCCGCCAGCAGGAACTGGCCGGGCAGCGCCAGGAAGCCATGGCGCTCGCGCAAAGGCTTTCTGCGCAATCGCACGAATTGCGGCTGCAGCTCGCCGCGATCGAGACGCAGTTGAAAGTCTCCCGCACCGCTCTTGATCAGTTGCGCGACGACCGGTCGCAGCGCGCGAGCCAGCTGGCCAAGCTTCAGTCTGATCTCGAATACCAGGAAGCCGCATGCCTGGCTGAAGTCAACGTCGAGGCGCAGGTACTGCGCGCGGATGAGACCATCGCATGCCTCACCGACGAGCCTCTTGCGGCTGAGGAAGAAACCTGCCGCACCCTGCGCCAGCGGATCGAGCAGATGGGCCCGGTCAACATGATGGCGCTCGACGAGTACAAGGAAATCGCGGAGCGGCACACGTTCCTCGAAACCCAGCGCAAAGACCTCATCGAGTCAATTGAAAACACGCAGGAGACCATCAAGGAAATCGACCAGATTTCGCGCATCAAGTTCGACGAGGCGTTCGCGCGCATCAACGAGAACTTTGCCCAGGTGTTCAGCCGGCTCTTCCAGGGCGGCCAGGCGTTCCTCCGGTTGACCGATGTTGAGAACCAGGCCGAGAGCGGGCTTGAGATTGTGGCCTCGCCCCCGGGCAAGAAGCTGCAAAATGTTCTGCTGCTTTCAGGCGGCGAAAAGGCGCTCACCGCCTTGTCGTTGCTCATCGGCATCTTCCAATTCCAGCCCAGCCCGTTCTGCGTGCTCGACGAAGTCGATGCCCCGCTGGACGAAACCAACGTTGGCCGCTTCGGCGAATTGATGCGCGCCCTCAGCAGCGACACGCAGTTCCTGGTCGTTACCCACTCCAAGCGCATGATGCAGTTCGCCGATTTAATTTACGGCGTCACCATGCAGGAGCCGGGCGTATCAAAGGTGGTAAGCGTGCGCCTGGGTGCAGCGGCCGAGGCGCGCCGGGCAACCGCCTGACCAAGCGCATTCGCAAATCAGACTAGTTGGTCGTAGACCGTCGTGCGCAGCAGCTTACCCGACCAGTACTGCGTGTGAGCCGCAAGAGGAATCGTGCATGCGGGATCCACGATATTGGTCACCATCGACTCCGGCGATGGCGCGATTTTGGGGTGATCGAAATAAACCAGGTCGCCGCTGATGATGTCGAGCGGCGACCAGAGATTGATCCAGCGCGGCCCGGGTGGCGTCGCCGCGGGGTCGAAACGAAATTTGTAATCGGTGATCAGCGGTTGAATCGCGCAGGCCAGCATCTCGCGAATTCTGCCCGTTTTCGTATCGCGATTGAATTGTGCGCGGAAAATGAACGCTGCTTTATCGAGTGGCGATCCAAATGTAATCAAAGCGCGCGTTCGGGCGACTGCGTCGTTAGGCACATTCGGCGGATTGCTCGTGTTCTCCATGTTGAAAATGGAATTCAGCGTATCGTATGCCAGCACGGTTCCGAGCGAGTGTGCCACCAGCACGATGTTCTGATAGTTCGGAACCCACGAGGCACTCTCCACTTCCGCAGTGGCCTTCGCGGCGCCGGGTGTTTGTGCGCTCCCATAGAAGACCAGTCGGGCAGCATCGAGGCCGACGGCCTGGATCGATCCGCGCAAATCTTCAAACTTGCTGTCTTTGTACGGCGCCAGATACGCCGCGACCGCTCCCACATAATTGATAAGAAAATAGCGGATCACGAATACCAGTCCAATCAACACGCCCCACGCAACCAGCGCCAGTAGATACTGCCACCAGAATCCGTGAGCTTTCGTATTCGGCATTGCCATGCGGGATGCCTCGGCCACATGGCTTCGCGTCACCCAGGCCCAGAGCGCAACAAGGCCGTTCCATACTGCCGCGAACTGCCCGTAGATGGTATCGAGCACCGCCTTGACTGCGCCCAGCGGGTTCGGCGAATGAATGTTTTTCGTCACGTCGGCCACCGCGGCCCCGGCCATCGCAATAACGCCCGCGGTGAACAACAGAATGAGAATCGTCAGGATTAACGCCATGGGCGTACCCTTGGTGATCGGCATGGCGGCGAACTCACCGAAGACCCACCGGTTGAAGCTCCACTTCATGCTCGGGAAGATACAGCGCAGGCCGTTCCATCCTCCCTCCAGCAGGAACTGGATCGTATCCCAATACCCGACCCTGCCTTCGGTAAGCGGAGCCCAGTAGGCCTCATATACATGCGCGGCGTGCCGCTCTCCCGCCTTGTCTGTCCATGCGATTTCCGCGCGCGCCAGAAACTGTCCCGGTGCGCTCGCCTTGGGTGCCAGGCCGATATGAAGGTCGGTGGCTTTTCCGCCGCGCGATTCCGCCTCATCGAGAATTGCCGAAGCCAGGTCGCTCAGTGTCTGAAAGCGAACCTGCTGGCCCATGCCGTGAAACACCAGCACCGCCGAAGGCGTAGGCCCGGCCGCTCCCAGTTCCAATAACCCGCGTGTTTCTTCAGCGTGCTCCGGTGCGTAGCGCACAGGCTCGGCAAAACTTCGATCGCGCCAACTCATGGGGAGAGCCTCGCATGGGGATGTGCGTTGCAAGCAAGGTATCACCAAGGTGAATGAGGGCCAAGCAAATTCCTGGCAGCAAGAAGGGTCACGCAAAGAGCTTGGCGCATAAAAATCGCCCCCGAAGGAACTCTTCGCCTCGGAGGCGCTTGCGCTTTCACAAGATAACTGACGGGGACCAGTAGCCGACGCTGG
>PLTV01000207.1:13716-16746 GCA_003164635.1 Acidobacteriaceae bacterium | reverse complement strand
TCATGCCTTTCTTTTCCTGCATCATTACGGAGTGCAGAAAGGCGGTGCCGGTCAGCCAGGGCATGAAGCTTGCGTTCTCCACCGGGTCCCATCCCCAGTAGCCCCCCCAGCCCAGCACCGCATAGGCCCAGTGCATGCCGAGGAAAATACCGAAAGTAAGAAAAAGCCAGGTCACAAGAGTCCAGACGCGCGTGACCTTGATCCACTTCTCGCCGGGATAGCGCATCATCAGCGCGCCCAATGCGAAGGCGAAGGGCACGGTGAAGCCGACATACCCGAGGTACAGCATCGGAGGGTGAATCACCATCTCCGGATATTGCAACAGCGGATTCAGGCCGTTGCCGTCGTCGGGAATCGCGCCGCGGTAGAGCGAAAACGGCGGCGCGGCAAAGCACAATACCGACAAGAAGAAGACCTGGACGCCGGCGAGAATGGTGCCCGCATAGGCGTACAGCTTCACGTCGGTCTTGTGGGTGAGCCGCAAAATAAAGCCGTAGGTTCCCAGGAGCCATGCCCACAACAGAAGTGAGCCTTCCTGGCCGCTCCAGAGAGTGGCAAATTTGTATGCGCCCGGAAGTGCCCGGTTGGAGTGCTCGAGGATGTAAGTGATGGAGAAGTCATTGGTGAAGGCCGACCAGATGAGCGCAAATGCAGCGGCCGAGACTGCCAGGAAACCGGCGATGCCGGCGCGGCGGGCCGTATCGGCCAGACGCTCCGGTGAAATTGCCGCTTGACGCCCGGTGGCGATTAAACGCAGCGCCAAAGCCCCAGCCAGAAGGTTATAGGCGGCTAAGGCAAGGGCGATAAGAAGCGCGAAACTACCAAACGCTGCCATGAAGGATGACTCCGTGAAGATTCTCGCACGCAGGCGGGGAAGAACCGTCTCACTACGAGGCTATTCTCTGTCCATCATAGGCCTTTAGCATGTGATTTGGGTCACACTGAAGATGGAGCCTCTACAGCTCAAATCGATCCAGCCGGAAGATGCTTATGTTGCTGATCGTTGGGGATTAACTGGAGAGCCTAGTTATGCGGCGTGAGCAGTTCTTCTGCCGCCTCAAGAATCTTCTCACTCGCATGTGGACGCGACAAGTATCGGACATATTCGCGCGGGTAGTCGCTCCCTGCTTCGGTCGAATTTCCTAACACTACGACCGGCACATGCGGCAAACGCTCGTGCAATTCGGCCACGAATGCGGGGCTGTCGATGCTTCCCCTGCTCGATCCGCTGACGACCAGCCCCAGCCGCCCGGCAAAAAGCGGCTGCTCCACTAGGCAGAAGGCCTCTGCGGCATCGCTCACGCGCTGAACGTCGGGATACTTTTTTTCGAGGATCGATTTGAACAGAAACGCGTGCAGCGGGTCGCTGTCCACCAGGAGAATTGTCGACATGAAAGCTGAAACCTGCGCGCCCGTAAATTCTCCGGACGCCCCCATTGCACCATACGATGTGCTAAATCGATTTGGAGTTGTACCAGCCGGGCCGCCTTCGGTTGCCTGGATCTGAATCCTCGCTTAATCGAACAGAAGCTCCTTCTCTTTCAGTTCTTTGATTGAATCGCGCAACTTAGCCGCCTTCTCGAATTCGAATCGCTTGGCCGCCTCGCGCATTTCCGTTTCCATCTTGGCAAGGAACGCATCAAGCTCCGCCTGACTGGTGAATTCCGGCATCGTGGCCGCTGCTTCCACCTCCACATCTCCATATTCAGCTTTAAGAATCTGCGCTAATCCCATGTCCATATTTGAGATAACCGATTGCGGTATGATGCCGTGCTCCTCGTTGTAGGCGCTTTGGATCGTGCGCCTACGGTCTGTTTCGTCGATCGCCCGACGCATGGAGTCGGTCATTTTGTCCGCATAGAGAATGGCCCTTCCTTCCAGATGCCGTGCCGCGCGGCCCATGGTCTGGATCAACGAGCCGGAGGAGCGCAGAAATCCCTCCTTATCCGCGTCGAGAATCGCCACCAGCGAAACTTCGGGCAAGTCAAGGCCCTCCCGGAGCAGGTTGATGCCGATCAGGACGTCGAATTCGCCTTTTCTCAAACCCGCCAGCAGCTTCACCCGTTCCAACGTCTCGATTTCCGAGTGCATGTAGCGGCAGCGCACCCCAACCTCGGTGTAATAGCCCGCCAGGTCTTCGGCCATGCGCTTGGTAAGCGTGGTTACGAGCACGCGTTCGTGCCGCTTGGCACGATCGCGAATCTCCGCCAGCAGATCGTCAATCTGGCCTTTGACGGGCCGAATCTCAACCTGCGGATCGACAAGGCCGGTTGGCCGGATGACCTGCTCGACCACCACACCCGCGGAACGGGTTAGCTCAAAAGGGCCTGGCGTAGCCGACACATAAATCGTCTGATGAATCCGGCTCTCGAATTCCTCGAACTTCAGAGGCCGGTTGTCGCGCGCCGAAGGCAGCCGGAAACCGTAGTCCACCAGGTTTTGCTTGCGGCTCTGGTCGCCGTACCACATGCCGTGCACTTGCGGAACAGTGGCGTGGCTTTCATCGATGAAGAGCAGGAAATCGCGCGGGAAGTAGTCGAGCAGCGTGGGCGGCGGTTCTCCGGGCAGGCGCCCCGAAAAGTGCCGCGAATAGTTCTCAATGCCATGGCAGTATCCCATAGACTTGATCATCTCCAGGTCGAACCGCGTGCGCTGATTCACACGCTGGGCTTCAACCATGCGTCCTTCGGACTCAAGCTGCGGCACCCACTCGTTCAGCTCATTCAGGATGGAATCGATGGCCTGTGTCTTGCGCTCGGGCTGCACGACATAATGGCTCTTGGGATAGATGGGTAACCGCGAATACTTCTGTTTCACCGTGCCGAAGAGCGGGTCGATCTGGCTTAGCGACTCGATCTCGTCGCCGAACATTTCAATGCGATAGGCTGACTCGTCGTAAGTGGGGAAGACTTCGATCACGTCGCCGCGCACGCGGAACGTTCCGCGGCGAAAATCCACGTCGTTACGTTCGTAAAGGATCTCAACCAGCCGTCGCGTAATGTCCTTGCGGCTGATGTGCTGGCCCTTCTC
>PLTV01000207.1:0-13584 GCA_003164635.1 Acidobacteriaceae bacterium | reverse complement strand
AAGAACTGCTTGAACTCGTGATAAAGCTGGGCAGCCAGGGTCTTGTTATGCGCCATAATCAATGCCGGCCGCTGCGACTGCTCGATGATCTTGGCCATCGTGAAGGTCTTGCCCGATCCGGTCACGCCGAGCAGCACCTGGTGCTTTTCCCCCGCAGCCAGCCCTTCCATGAGCTCGGCAATGGCCCGGGGCTGATCTCCGCGCGGCTTATAGCTGGTGACAAGCTGAAAATCCATGGGAATTAGTATAGCTTAAAGGCGAATGAAAAGCGAAAAATAGCCGCAGTACAGGACCAACTGGTTTTGGGTGTCCCAGGTCTTGCTTTCGAGAGCTGGGAAAGCACGAACCTTCAGCGAGCGAAAAGCGAGCGTCTGCCCCACCGAAGGAGGTCTGCCCCACCGCAGGTGGCTACCAGGGTAGCGGCTTGCCCAAGTGGAAGTACCCGCCTGTTGGCCCGTCGTCCGCCAGTGTCGCCAGCGCCACGCTGGTTTTGGCGCCTTCGCTCAATTCCATGGGCGCCTGATCGCCGCCCATGTCCGTCTTTACCCAGCCGGGGTGTGCTGAGTTGACCTTGATTTTGCTCTCGCGCAGTTCATACGCCAGGTGAATCGTAAAGGCGTTCAAAGCCGTCTTCGAGGCGTCATAGGCAAACGACTTGGCGTGATAGATGGGCGAATTCGGGTCGGCCTGAAGTTTGAGCGAGCCAAGAATGCTCGACAGATTGACGATTCTTCCCGCCTCGCTCTTGCGGATCAGCGGCAGCAGCGCATCGGTGAGCGCCACCGTGGCGAAGAAATTTGTCTCGAACACGCGGTGCAGGAGCTCGGCGGGTACCTCCGCGGCCGAGTGCGCAGGCCCCGTGCCCGGAAACGTTCCGCCCGCGACACCGGCGTTGTTCACGAGAATGTCGAGGTGCCCATATCGCGAGTCAAAGTACTCATAGGCCTTCTTCGCGTCTCCTGGCTTCGTAATATCGAACTCAAGAACCTCAGCGTCCGCGCCCGCAGCGCGCAACTTCTCCACTGCCTGTTCGCCCTGCGAACGATCGCGTGAGCCGATCACGGTTTTCACCCCGTGGTCCTTCAATTCAAGTGCGGTTTGGAATCCGATTCCGCGATTGCCGCCGGTAATAAAAGCGATTTTCTGAGCCATCAGCCCTGTCTCCTTCAAATGCGCGAAACGCGCAATGTCCCACAGATTCATCAACGCGCGTTGAAGATGCAGGGAAACTCGGATTTCAACTGGACGTTCGAGTTATGAAGATCGGAAACTTGCAAAGTAACATCAAAGCGTTACTTTGATGTTACGTCGTTAAAGTTATGGTTCTTTACATCAGAAAGACGAGGAAACCCGATGACTGCACCACCGCCAAAGTTAAAGTAAAAGAGCTTCAGATTTTCAAACCTGTCGTGGCTCAGAAGCAGCAGTTGTGGAATCGCGGTTTCTTCTGGCTCTACCTGGTAGGTGCCTGTCTCGGCGCTTCGGGCAGCACTGTCTACGGCCCAGATTTTCAAATCGGCAGAATGAACCGAAACGGCCCGCGAAGACGCTCCGAAACGAAGTTTGCTCCGTGGAAACGATTCCAGTGTGAAAGGTGATTTGGGGTGGGGATTTCCTGTTGCAGTCGCGGCTGAATATGCGGTACGATCACTTCACATTCTCGAAAGGCAGTCCCTTTTCCGAGCAGTTGTTGCTTCCCCGGCAACATGGAAAAGCGGACCGTTTCCGGCACCAATTGCGGCCTTCGCCGTGGGCTTTCTTCCGAGCGGATTTTTCACGAAGACCGGCTTTCTCGGCTTGCTGTCTGTGTGTTTTTTCCAAGCGCAGCAACTTTGACGCATCTTTGCGGTCAACAGAATCGAATACGTCGCAAATCACGGTTGGCATAGCCAGCCTGACGAAAATCCGCGCCGTGCGTCAGAACAAGTCAGATACACGCAAGACAGCCAACAGAACCCTAAGCTGTGCCCCAGGTATTCAGCCCATTCCACAGTAACTTGAAAGCCCTGACCGGGTACCTTTTGGGGTGGGTACCATTTGAGTATTTTCATTTGGTTGCCTGTTTGCCATACTCAAGCTCTCCCGAACTACACCATGGGAGAAAGAAAGCCAGGGAAGACAAACCAAACTTCCCGGCTTTCGCAAGAATCGCAAGTTTGTTTGCACCACCGAAGCTTTGTACCACTGCCTTAGGTTCTTCAACCCTGCTGCTTAACCTCTCCCTGTCAGAGAACGAGCAGACACAAGCATTTCTCAGTCTGGGGTTTCCCAGGCTGTTTCGGAGGCATATGTCCGCTGCAACTTTTCCCACTTCGTTGCTTGAATCCTCTCGTGTTGCTGCTTTCACCGGTTCACCCAAGCAATACCAGGCTGAGCTGGTAGCTCGTGCCCAAGCCGGCGATCATGAGGCATTCTCTGAGATTTACGAACGTCACCAGAAGCGCGTCTTTTCCGTCTGCATGCGCATCGTCCGGGACTTCTCCCTGGCTGAAGACCTTACCCAGGAAACCTTCCTTCAGGTTCACCGCAAGCTCGCGTCCTTCCGCGGCGACTCTGACTTCACAACATGGCTGCATCGCCTGGCGGTAAACACCGTGTTGATGCATCTCCGCAAGCGCGTTCTCTCCGTCGTCTCCCTTGATGACCTGATGTCTGATGTTCCTGAAGAACGTGTTGCGCGCGACTTCGGAACCCGCGACCTGGCTCAGGCCGGCGTCATCGATCGCCTCACCATCGATCGCGCTTTGGCCACTCTCGCTCCTGGCTATCGCATGATCTACCAGTTGCACGACGTCGAGGGATTCAATCATTTCGAAATCGCCGAGATGCAGGATTGCACCTGCGGCAACTCGAAGTCGCAGTTGCACAAAGCGCGCCGCGCACTGCGCGGCACCTTGCTGGCGCAAGCCGGCACGGGAGAGCGCACATCGCAACGCGTGCAGTAGCTGCACCATTTTGCAACCAAGCCGGTCACGGGAACTCCGCGGCCGGCCTTTTTTAGATAGGGGCACTTGCCGGCTTCTTACCCGGAGCCCGGCCCCACTGGTGTCACTGACGCATCGGACCGAGCCGGTTTCCCTGCGGATATTTGACTCACCGAGCGCTTTTTGCCTGAGGGTTGGGGATGGATTTCGAATACTTCGCGGCGCCTGCCATTCTGCTGCTCGCCGCGGCGCTCGTCATCTGGTGCGGACTTCGTCATCTTGCCACGCTCTCCACGCGCTACACCCGCCAATGGCCGCAGCTCCTCGACCGGCTCATAGTCGGCTCAATCTCCGGCGTCGCCGTTGCCTTTGCCACAACCGCGACATTCAATGCAGTCGACCTGGCGCGGTTTCGAGCGCAGCACCCTTCGCCCGGCGAACTCTACGCCGTGAATGGGCGCACCATGCACTTGAACTGCACCGGCAGCGGATCGCCCACGCTGATTCTGGATTCCGGGCTGGGAAGTGACGCGCTGATCTGGGGACGCGTCCAGCCGCATCTCGCCGAGACCACGCGTGTCTGTTCCTACGACCGCGCAGGCTATGGATGGAGCGACACCCAGCCCGGCCCGCGGGACGCCGACCACATAACCGCGGATTTGCACCAGCTTCTTCAAACCGCCGGCGTCCATGGCCCCCTTGTACTCATGGGCCACTCCATCGCCGGCCTTTACATTCGCGATTACGCTGCCCGCTACCCGCAAGATGTAGCCGGCCTCATCTTCGTCGATGGTTCAACGCCGCTCCAGGACGAGAATCCCGCCCTCGCCGCCGCAGGCGAAACAGGCCTCGCCCAACGCGCCTCAATTCTGGTGGTGCGCGCTGCCGCCGTTGCCGGCATCAATCGTCTGGCCGGTTCGTGCGCCCGCCCCATCCAGGGCTTCGATCCGCAGGCAGGACGCGCTCTGGCTGAAGACCTCTGCCATCCACCGTTTTTCACCATCGAGCACGAACTCGACAGCTTCCACAAATCAGGCGAGGAGACGGCGCCCCTCAACTCTTTCGGCTCGCTTCCCGTGCTCATCTTCTCTCAGGATCCGGCCCGCGTCCTGGCCCAGAAGCATCCCCCGCAAGCGCTAGCCGCAATGGAGATCGCCTGGAACCAGATGCAGGAGAATCTCAAAAAGCTCTCCACGCGCAGTTGCCGCATCATTGCCAGGGGAAGCTCGCACGCCATCCAGATCGATCGCCCCGACTTGCTCGAACGCGAAGTTCCCCGGTTCATTGACCAGGTTCGCGGCAGCGCGCCTGAACCCGATTGCTATGGCAGCACGCTGACCGAATAGCCGCCATCCCTCCGCGTACAATGAGTCTCAATCATCGAGACAAATCCCGCCGGAGGCTTTATGCGCAAGGTCCTTCTCACTGCACTCGCATTCGTCTTTGCATTTCTAATCGCTATTCCCGCTCGCGCTCAAGGTGCCCCGCCGCAAGGAGGGGCCGATCAGCCCTATACCGTCGAGTACTACTNNCAGTGGGGCCATCAGCAGGAGTTTCACGACCTGTTTCTCAAGAACCATTGGCCATTGCTGAAGAAGATTGAAGCCACCGGCCGCATTCTCGCGCTGAAGATCGAGTCGCCCGCCTACCACACTACTGAAGACGGCCGATGGGACTACCGCGTGACCATCCGCTATAAAAACTCGACCCTTGCGACGACCGCCAATCCCGACGAAGAAGCTTTGATCAAACAACTCTGGCCCGATCAGACGACCTACCAGAAAGAAGAGCAGCGCCGTTTCGAGATCCTGCTCTCGCACTGGGATTTGCCGGTTACAGACATCACGCCGAAGTGAGAAAAGCAGGGACAGGGACTAAAGAAACAGGGACTAAGGGACTGAGGCTGAGAAATTTGTGGAGATCTGGTCTTCTGCGGCATCGGTCCAGTTCGGGAACTCGAAATTGATTGGAGATCTGGGTGCCCCCGGTCCCTCGCCGTTGGGGACCGGGGAAAGCCCTAATCTCTGTTTCTCCACTGCCGTGCGAGGTCGTCGGCGGCTTCCGGCCAGTTGAGAAACTCGAAATTGAAGCCCGCTTCGAGCAGCCTGACGGGAACGACGCGTCGGCTTTTCAGCACCAGCTCCGACTCCGAGCGCAGGAAAAATGCGCCGATCTCAAGCGCAAAAGCCGGAATCGGCACCCCATTCGGAACGCCCCACGCATCGCGCAGCGCTTCCATAAATGCGCGGTTGGGCAAAGGATGTGGCGAGGCGATATTCACCGGCCCTTCGAGCTCTTCATGGTCCATGAGGAACTCAACCGCGCGCGCAAAATCGTCTTCGTGAATCCAGCTCACAAACTGGCGGCCGCTGCCTTGCTTTCCGCCAAGACCGAATCGCACCAGGTTACTCATGATCGTGAACGCGTTGCCCGAAGCAGGGCTAAAGATAATGGCCGAGCGCATGGCGACCTTGCGCGTTCGCGGTGTGGGGGTGCCAAAGAACTCCGCTTCCCAATCCTTCGCCACCTGGATCGAGAAATTCCACGTCTCCGGCGCGCGCCGCTTCTTCGCAATCATTTCGTAGCCGCCCAACTCCCCCGTCGCTTCATCCATGGCGCGGTCCAGCGCATGCCTGTAGATGGTGGCCGTCGATGCGTTGAGCCATACGGTGGGCGGCGCGTTGAGCCGGGCAATTACATGATTCAGCAGCCGCGTGGTACCAATGCGGGAGTTGTAGATGTCGGCGCAGTTGCCGGGTGTGTAGCGGCAGTTTACGCTGCGTCCGGAGAGATTGATGCAGACGTCTGCGCCGTCGAGCGTCTCCGTCCACGGCCCTTCGGTCTGGCCGTCCCAATGCACTGTCTGCCAGGGCGCGGAATAGGGACTGCGCGTCAACACGCTGACAAAATGCCCGCGCTCCTGGAAGTATCGTGCCAGCACCGTACCAACCTGGCCGCTGCCTCCGGGGATGACAATGCGTAACACACGCGTGCTCACCATCAGGCTTCCCCGTAGAGCGCTTTGAGCAACTCGCCGGCGGGCCGGTAAAACGGCCGCAAGAAAGGCAGTTCGGAAAGTTTGAGCGCGAGCAGGATCATTCCCAGTGTCTTGTCGAAGAGCAACGCAGTGCGCGCCTGGGCGGGCGATTTGTCGTAGACCCAGAAAAGCATCAGCCCCATCTGGTAAAGCCAGAGCAAGCGCGGAAGATAGGGCCCGACCGACGATGGAAGCCGCACCGCGGACTCGCGAACAGCGCGTTCAAAGAAGTCAATATCCCGATCCCGGATGTCCGCTGTTGCCTTGCTGAACGGCGAAAGCGGATGATCCGGATCGATATTCGTGGACAAGGCGCCAAGCAGGGCGCGGTTCGGAGCGAAGGTTTCAAACTTCCGCTGAATTACGCGGCGCAGGCGCGTTTCCAGAGTGCGCGCAGAGGCCAGGTCGCGGTCTAATCCTGGAGCCATCTCGTCTTGTGCTTTCTGGTAAAAGGCCAGCACGATGGCGTTCTTTGAATCGAAATAGTAGTACGCGGCGCCCAAAGCGACTCCAGCGGCGGCTGCAATTTCACGCATGGTCGCTGCATGGAAACCGCTCTCGCGAAACACGCCCAGAGCCGCCTCGAGGATGCGCGCGCGCGTAGCTTCGGATTTGACTGATGGGCGGGCCATGGCCTTCACGATGCCGCCGGCGTAGCCAAAGCCGCGCCGCGACGCCGAACCAACAACAGCAGAAACAGGTTGAAGAAGTGCAGGCAGCCCAGCAGGAGCAGAAAACTCCCCGCCTTGTAAGTGATGACATAAGCAACCTGCGCAATTGTGTCCATAGGCATGAACGTCTGCATCGTGAGGGTTACGTACCCGAAAGACACGAGGTAAAAGCCAATGTACAGCATGTGGGAGACGCCACGGACCAGTTCCGGATGGCCGGGAAACGTGTCGGGGAGGAAGTGGTTGCCGGCGCGGTGCAGGACCACCGCCAGGAAGACGATGAGCGCCATGCAGAGAACGGAGTAGACGATGTAGTAGTGAGCCAGGTACATGGGTCCTCCAATCGCAATGTTGAACATGTTCAAAAATAGAGTAAGACGACTCCGGGGTCGATTGCAAGACAAAAATGAACATGTTCAAAATATTTCAAGAGGCTGAGGAAACCGAGGTTGGGGAAGTTGCCTCGGGATGGAAGCGACGGATGTTTCTACAGACGGGGAGGGAACTGGTATCCGCGGAGAAAAAGCCTGCGGCGATACGCGCGGTATTCGCGCACCACAAGAATGATCACCGCGACAAGGAAGATGAAGGGGCCGAAGAAGACAATCGCCGGTTGCACCACGCGGTCTCCATCGACTGAAACACCTTGACCTGTGTGCAAGACGCCGAACATCGAGACCAGGTCTTCACCCACGTGAACGTTCTCGCCCAGGCGCACATTGCCGAAGATGCTCACCACGTTGTTGCCGATGTTGGCATTGTCGTCGGCTGTAACGTTGCCGAAAAAGTTCACCACGTCATGTTGCGACTCGCTCGATACATGGGTGTTGCCGAAAAACACGACAACATCGCCCGTGGCCTTGCCTTCCAGGTTGACGCTGCAGAAGAAGCAGACTGCGTCGTGGACAGTGGATCCCTGGGAGACGTTGATGTTGGAGAAGAATTGGACGGCATCCTGGTCTGCGCGCGCCGGTACCGACGCAGTCGCCAGACCGACGCCAAGAAGAAGCAGGGAAAGCAAGCGCGGGGTCATTGGAGGCTCCACTCTCAAGGGTACGCCACATGCCCTGGAAAAGTTCCCCGAAGCGCTAAAAAGCCCTTGGTGCCCCCGGTGCCTCGCTTTTGGACATCGGAGCAAGTTCAGAACTAAATATGCCGCCCCTGAGGACATGCTGTAACCCGACTTAAGGGTTGTTCGGCAGGAACCGAAATCGATACTCCCGCCGACTCCGAAACTTGTGACGCGAACGGTTAGTCTGCAAACACCGGCGCGATATGCGAATGTCGAAAATGAACCCAATGAAGTTTCTGACGGCAGCTTGTCTACTTTGCATAACGAGCGCTGTTTATGCCCAAACTGTCTGGCAGCCATCCGCGGGCCACACACAAATTCCGATTTGGCCTGGAGCTATTCCGGATGCACGGCCAAGCAACAGGCCGGAGACGGTCAAGAGTACGGGTGCGCAGGATTACGTGGCAGGCAAGCCGTGGCTGTCTGTGGAGCAGGTTGCCATACCCACGTTGACGGTATATCCCGCGCAAGGCAAGAACACCGGCGCGGCGGTCATTGTGTTTCCGGGTGGCGGCTACGAGATTCTCGCCATCGATCTTGAGGGCAGCGAGGTCTGCGATTGGCTCGCGCCCATCGGCGTGACGTGCATTCTGCTGAAGTATCGTGTCCCGGCGCCTCGTTCGGCTCCCAATTGGGGCGCCTATCCGCAGTCGCCCATCGCTCTCGAAGATGCGCAAAGAACCATAAGTCTCGTGCGATCGCGCGCTGCGGAATGGCACATCGATCCACACAAGATTGGCGTTCTCGGGTTCTCCGCCGGCGGCCATCTCGCGGTGGCTGTAAGCGTCCACTTCGATAAGCGTCTTTATGCTGCTGTTGACGGCGCCGATCAGGAGAGCTGCCGCCCCGACTTTGCGGTGGCTCTTTATCCCGGCCATCTCTCAAGAAGGGAAGGAACCCTGGCTCTCAACCCCGACATCGCCAGTCGTATTTCCGCCCAAACTCCGCCGACGTTTTTGCTGCAAAACGAAAACGATAGCGTCGACACCATCTGGGATTCCGTGAGCTACTATGCAGCGCTGCTCAAGGCGAAGGTGCCGGTCGAATTCCACTCCTATGCAGAAGGTGGCCACGCCTTTGGGCTTCGCAAAACAAAGTATCCGGCGACAGCCTGGACGCAACTGGTAGAAACCTGGTTGCACTCCATCGGCGCAATAGCGGACTGACCACCTGGCGATGCGGCAGGCACCTGCGGTGCATCCGGCTGGGTCGGAGTCCAAATATCGCAGAATGCGGGTGCCCCATCCATCCGCAGTTTTATCGCGGATGGGTGGGAAAGGACTGCCCTAGAACTGGAAGCGCATGCCGAGCTGAATCCGCCGCGGTGGAGCGACAGCGGTAACTTCGCCGAACTGCGGGGAGCTCTCCACCGTGTCCACACTCGTTGCATTGGGGTGATTCAGCACATTGAACGCACCGGCAGAGAAGCCCACGCGTGGCGCTTCTTCATCTTTATTGGGGGTGATGGCGAAGTCGTGGCCCCAGCGCAGGTCGAGGTCGACATACGACGGCATGGTCTCCGAGTTGCGCGCTACGCCCTCGGGGCGCGTGTTGAAGAGGTCGTCGCCATAAGCATCCGTGCCGGTCAGCACCGTCCAAGGCGTGCCCTGGTTGGCGAAGATGCCGGCAGAAAGATTGAAGACGCTCTCCGGCTGGAACATGGCATACATCCCCAGGCGATTGCGCCGATCCCAGTTGGTGCGCGACCATTCGTCGTTGGGGTCGTACTGGTTTTGCGGGAACCAGCCAATGCCGCCGGTGTTTGAGTCGTAATGGGACCAGGTGTAGCGCCCGAATCCGCTGAAGTACTTGTTCAGGCGGCCGCGGTACGAGATGTCCATCCCGTCGCCTTCCCAGTAGGCCTCAGACTGCATCTCCCGGATGCGTCCATAAGCGGGGTCAGGCCGCACGGTGTAGCCCGATTCAGGCGTGGGCGCGTTCACATCCACTGAGCGGAAGCTGTCGATGCCGCGCGCCGAATACACGCTCACCACGCCGGTCGCCTTCTCGCCGAGCTGGCGCTCGATCGAGACACCGTATTGCACCTGATAGGGAAGCTTGGCGTTCGGCTCAAGCTGCACCAGCGAGGGCGGCTGCGCCGTGAGTGCGAAGCAGTTGGTAATGGGCACGCATCCTGTCGACGGCAGCGTCGCGGGATTGAGCGAGAGCACTAGCGCTCGCCGCCTCGCATCGCCGTAGCGGGCCAGGTCGAGCAGTGGCCCCGACCCGACGCGGTCGTAGTAGATGCCGCCTCCGCCGCGAACAACGGTCTTCGACTTTTCACTCAGCAGCCACGCAAAGCTCACGCGCGGCGAGAATCCGAGGCGGCGCGTCGCCAGAAAATTCTGCCAGTCATAGCGCAGTCCCGGCGTGATGCTGAAACGGTCATTGACTTTGAACTGATCCTGAATAAATGCTCCCATCTCCTGCTGGTGATAGACAAAGTGCACGTCGCCGGTGTTCTGGCTGAATCCAGAGGGGAGGTTGTTCTGGTAGTTCTGGAGCGCCGTCTGCAGCACCGTAACGCCGTCGGCGGCAAGCGTCGGACCGAAGGTATAGGTCCCGAGCTGGTTGGTGTTGTCGTCGTAGGCGCGGCGATCGATGTGCGGCGTCCCCGCGCCGATCTTGAGCAGGTTGCGGCCACGAGTCCACGTGAGCATGTCGTAGAGGCGGACGTTATATTCGGTCGCAATTGAGTCTGTCTGCGCCGAGCCGGAAACAAAGTCACCGGCCACGCTGATTTGCGGAGCTTCAACCACGTTGCTGTTATGCACCGTGTCGCGCTCGCCAACGACGGAAACCTGGTTCAGCATGAATGCCGAGAGAGTCTGGTCGAGGTGCGCCACAAAATCGTCTTCTCGAAAATCGTTGGCATAGCCGGCGCTGGCCAGTGATTGTCCGCCCACGCCCTGATTCTGCGCGGTCGCATCCTGGTAGCTGTATTGCGCGTAGCCCGACGTGCCATCGCTGAACTTGTGCGCAATGCGTGTGCTGAACTCTGTGTCGCGCGAAGGTGTGTAAACGTTTGCTTGATACGCGCCAGAAGGATCCTCCGCTGTGGGAACAATCGTTGCGCTGATTACCGAGTCCTGATCGTAGAGAACGCGATTGAACGAGCCCAGAAAGCTTGTCTTCGGCGAGTGCGGAATCGGCCCGGTCACGTGGCCTTCGTAGGTCTGGCGCTCTTCAAACGGCTTCGTCGGTGCCAGGGCATTCTGCGCGTTCAGGTCTGAATCGCGGAAAAGAAAATTGAACTGGCCGTGATAACGGTCCGCTGTCGACTTGGTGATGATTTCCATCTGTCCGCGCCCGGGCCAGTAATACTGCGCCGAATACGGATCCTGATTGATGCGGATTTGCTCCACCGCCGAAGCCGAAACCGTGGCGCGGTTGGCCTCAACACCGTCGACCATCAGCCCCGTGCCGCCCGAGTCGCTCACGTTCTGATCGAGAAACGCGCCCATTGCCGACGCGTAGTCGTTGTCGAAGATTGGCAGTGCCTTCAAATCACCCGCGGTCATCACCGACGAATCATGATTCGCATCGGGCGCGGTCAGGTCTTCGCTGTCTCCGTTCACGCGCACGGTTGAAGCCACGGCCGCGATCGGTAGCACAATGTGAACCGGAGCCAGCGCCGGCAGAACCGCCGAGGCTGGCGCTCCTGCTGCCTTCAGATTCACAGGGGCAACCACGATCGGCGTGCGTACGGTTTCGAATCCCGGTTCGGAAACAACCAATGTGTAATTGCCGGCATGAGGCGCGGCTAGCTGGAAATTTCCTTCATCATCGGAGTGGATCGTCACCGCGACGCCGCCGTTGGGGTCGAGCAGATCGACTTCGGCATTCGGCACGATTGCGCCTGTCGCATCAGCGACGACGCCGTGTACCGCAGGGGCTGAGGGCGGAACAGTGGACGTGGGGCTGCCGGCAAAACCAGCGACGGGCATCAAAAGCAGGGAAAGGGCAAGCAGGCGCATCACACAGATCTCCAGGCAGTGAGATTTGCCTCATCGAACGGGCAAAAGATCGTGCTTGAAACAAAAAAGGTATCGATACCATTATCGGGCAAAATTCTGCCTTGTCGAGTGCGAAATGTAAAAAATTTCTGCTTTGAATCGAGTCGACAACCGGCGAAATGCCATCAAAACGGCGGAAATGCTTTTGATTCCTGGACTTGTCCAGGACGACCGGTGAAGTCGAAACCCGCACCGGCGATGGTTCCGCTTCAATCTGCTGTCGGCAGAATCTCTCGGCGGAGGTTGCGCACCCTGGTTGAAGCGCGCCGGCAATGCCGGAGCATTGTCCCATCCCGCCTGAGATTAATTATAGTCCCGGCTCACCGCGGCCCGTCGCAAGGTCTGATCCTTGCGGAATCAGCACCTCGATCCACTCCCGCGGCGAATCCACCAGTACGTCTGGCTCGGTTGCCGTCAGGCTATCGGGCGCCAGGCCAAACGTGCAGCCAATCGACCATGCATCCGCGTTGCGCGCTGTCAGCACATCCACCTGGCTGTCGCCGATCACAACCGTCTCTTCCGCCGTGGCCCCAGCTTCGGCCATCAGCGCCAGCAATCCTTCGGGATTCGGTTTCTTCGTAGCAAAGCTGTTGCCGCCGAAGATCTCTATAAAATAAGGCGCCAGCCCCAGCGACGCGCAGATATCGCGCGCCGGCCGCACCGGCTTGTTTGTCAGCACCGCCATCTTGCGCGGCAGATGATGCAGCACCTTCAACGCTTCGAGTGACTCAAGCACTCCCTCATACGCATGGGTGAAGTCGAGTTTGTGCTCCCGATAATAGTCCAGAAAAAACAGGAAAGCGGACTCGAGAAAGGCTTCGTCAACCGGCCTGCCGTAGGCTTCCGTCATGGCGCGCCGCATCAGCATCAGTGCTCCGTCGCCAATGAAGTTCGCAATCGTTTCATCGGTCAGCGGAGGGTGGCCAAAGTGCGCCAGCGTCGCATTGACGCTATTGCATAAGTCCTGCGCCGAGTCGATCAGCGTGCCGTCGAGATCGAACACCAGAAGCTTGAGCCGCTCCACAGGGATCGGGCGAAAAATGCGGATCATGCTTCCAGTGTAGCGGCCACCGGTTCCGCGGAAACGGGACGCGCTTCTTGCTCCAGCGGGGGCCCGGGCGACTTGCGCGTGAACAGCAGCACCACGATCATCAGCGCCAGAACTGGAATGCACAGCACGCTGCCTTCCGGTCCCACCGTCCCGCCGGACAAAACAGGATTGCCCGACGCATGGGTCGCGAACATCCGTTCCTTCATCAACATTCCACTGTCGGGTACTCCGTACAAGAACGATTGCGCCCAGTCCCAGGCCATGTGGAATCCGATCGCCCACCACAGCGATCCCGTGCGCCACAGCGCCACCACGAAGGCTACGCCGGCTACAAAAACAAGCGCGAGTCCCACCAGGTCTTCGCCGTTGTTGCTCGTGTGCGCAAGAAAGAAAAGTGCCGAAGTAATGAGCGTCGCCATCCAGAAAGCGATCGACCGGCCATGGACAGGCGAGATGCGATTGCCCAGCCCAACCAATCCGCGTGTCAGCGTGAATTGCAGGTAGCCGCGGAAAAGATACTCTTCAAGAAGCCCGACTAACAGAAAGCCCAGCAGCGCAAGTGCGCCGTAGCCAATTACTGACCACCCGTGATCGAGTTGCGCGTCGAAACTCACCAGGTGCAGCGCTCGCAGAATCCCAATCAGCAGCGACAGCGCAGCCAGACCCCAACATGCGCCTACAAAAAAGCGCGCCAGCGAACGCTCCCCGCCCAACCCATAAACGGTCACGCGCCGTCGCTCGATGAACGCCATCAGCAGGCTGACCAGAAAGACCGCCGCAAAGGCAACGCCTTCCGAAACAACCCCGTCCTTC
>PLTV01000019.1:3980-5549 GCA_003164635.1 Acidobacteriaceae bacterium | reverse complement strand
GACTGGTTGAAGAAATCGCTCACCCGCTTCCACGCCGGCTTTGGCGAGGCCAAGGACATTGACTACATTCAATACCTGGCCGAGATCATGATGGGCCGCACCTTCTGCCCGCTAGGCGATGCAGCGGCTATGCCCACGCTTGGCTTTGTGAAAAAGTTCCGCAAAGAATTTGAAGACCACCTGAACGGCAAGCAGTGCCCGTTCGCCAAACATGTGGAAATGGCCGTGATTTAAGGAAAGGGGAGACGATTTGGCGACTCTTGAAAAGGCTCAGGTTATTTCAATAAGAAATCTTCCAAACGGAAGCGAGCGGCTCATTCAAGATCTGATTGCTGAAGATCCATCTGTTCTGAGGCTAGGAAAACTTACTTTGAAAGATAAGGAGCGCACCCAGCCATCCGGTGGAAGGCTGGACATCCTCCTAGAGGACAGTGAGGACCGATCCTGGTACGAAGTTGAGATTCAGCTAGGAGCTACCGATGAGACCCACATTATCCGCACCATCGAGTACTGGGATCGTGAACGGCGTCGATACCCTGATATTCGTCACACTGCCGTCATAGTCGCGGAAGAAATAAATGGTCGGTTTTTCAACGTTATTAGCCTTTTCAATCAGCAAATACCCTTGATTGCGTTGAAGGTTGTTGCGTTCAAGCTGGGGGACCAATTCGGAATTCTCTTCACCAAGATACTTGATTATCAGCCAAAGAGTCTTGAGACGGAAGATGATAACCAAATTACAACTCGCCAGGACTGGGAGAAGTGGGCCTCTCCCACCACGATGGCGATTGCCGACCAGTTACTTAAGATCGCAAAGGAACTGAATCACGGATTTGAGTTCAAATTCGCGAAGAACTATATCACTATGCGATTGGGGGGTGCGGGGAGGGTCTTCATTTACCTTGAGCCTCAAAAGAAGCAATTGAAGCTATGGGTTACTCTGAAGTCAAATCCTGACATCGATAAGCTCTGCCAAGATGCCGGATTTGATGCCAACTACAAGCCCTACTACGGCGGATACCAATTCGAGCTTCCTCCCGGAGAAATTGACAAACATCGGGACTTCTTCAAAGACCTAGTTGGAAAACTGTTGACGGCAGGAGAAAACTTATGAAACGGGGATTCATGGTGGTTTACGAATTCACGAACGGCAGCTATTCGGGATATGTGCCGGATTTGCCGGGATGCATCTCTGCCGGTGGCACTCATGAAGAGATACGCAAGAATATGCTTGAGGTTGTTGAGACTTATGTAGGGATGCCGGTTGCACAGGGCAATGAGGTTCCAAATTCAGTGGCACACATCGTTCAATGTCCCAAGCCTATGCAACCATCTGACGTGCAACACTGGATCGTTGAGCGATTGGAGATTGATGTTCCTGTCTCTAAGCAAGAAGTTTCGGCAATTCAAGAAATGACCGGGTCAAACCAATGCCAGACGTAACCTTCACAGTCGATGGAAAGAAGCTGACGGCTCCCGCGGGGACGCTGCTCATCGAAGCCTGCCGCAAATCCGGCATCGAGATTCCCGCGTTTTGTTACTACCCCGGCCTCAGCCTCCAGGCAGCCT
>PLTV01000019.1:0-3963 GCA_003164635.1 Acidobacteriaceae bacterium | reverse complement strand
GACATGACCTTCAAGTACGGCGCAGGCGAAAGCCTCTACACCGAGGCCAAGCACCACCGCGACGAGCAGCAGTGGTCCCCTGCCGTCTACTACGATCGCCCGCGCTGCATCCTCTGTTATCGCTGCATCCGCATGTGCGGCGAAGGCATGGACGTATGGGCGCTCGGCGTGCAGAACCGCGGCGCAAGCTCCGTGATCGCTCCCAACTCCGTCTCCGCCGACGGCCAAACCGGCCAGCTTGATTGCGAGCAGTGCGGCATGTGCATCGATGTGTGCCCGGTGGGCGCGTTGACGAGCGGGAGCTATCGGTACAAGACGCGGCCGTGGGAGATGAAGCACGTGTCTACGGTCTGCACGCATTGCGGCGATGGCTGCAAGGTGACGCTGGGCGTGCGGCAGGTGGATGATGGTTCCGAAATTGTGCGCGCCGACAATCGCGACAAGAGCGGCATCAATAACGATTTTTTGTGCGCCAAGGGGCGGTTCGGTTTCGACTTTGTGGAGAGCGCGGAGAGGCTGACAAAGCCGCTGGTGCGCAATGCGGCGGGGAAACTTGAGCCGACGACGTGGGAGCACGCGCTGCGCGTTGCGGGCGCGAAGCTGAAGGAAGTGCGCGACACGCGCGGCGGTGCAGCGATCGGCGTCATTGGTTCGAACCGCACCACCAACGAAGAGAATTACCTGCTGCAGAAGTTTGCGCGAACGGTTCTGAACACAAACAACATTGATCACGAGCGGACGACGGATTACGCCGCGTTTGCGCGGGCGCTCGCGGGCCACAAAGATAAGGCGGTGACGCTGCGCGAGATTGGCAATGTGCCGGCGATTCTGCTGATCGGCGGCGATCCGACGGAAGAGCATCCGCTGCTGGCGTGGCAGTTGCGGACCAATGTGCGGCTGAACAAGGCGCGGCTGTTCATCGCAAATTCAAAGTCGATCAAATTGGAGCGGCAGGCGCGTGCGGTGCAGGGGCTGCCGCCGAATGGCTACAAGGATCTGACCACGATTCTCGATCACAACGACACGGACTTTGCCAAGGGTGTAATGGCGGAGGAGTCACTGGTTATCGTCTTCGGGCAGGAGTTCCGCGGCGCGGCATTGGAAGATCTGGTGGCGTGGGGATTGGCAAAGGGCAACGTCAAATTCGCGTACCTGGGAGATCATGCGAACTCGCGCGGGGCGGCAGATATGGGGCTCTTCCCTGACCTGTTGCCGGGATATTTACCGGTGAGCGAACCAGGCGCATTCGCGGAGTATGTGGGCTTGCCGCAGGCCGCGGGCAAAAGCTACGGCGAGATGCTGACGGCTTCGCAGAAGGGTGACCTGGGCGCACTGCTCGTTGTGGGTGCAAATCCTGTAGGCACGCAGCAGGTGGATGCGGCGGCGCTGAAGAAAACGTTTGTGATTGCGCAGGACATTTTTCTGACGGAGACGGCGGCGTTGGCGGATGTGGTGCTGCCGGCGGCGAGTCTCTATGAAAAAGCCGGGACGGTGACGAACACCTACGGCGATGTGCAGTTGGCGCGGAAAGCCGCGGATCACGCGGGTGTTAAGCCGGACTTCGAGATCCTGGTACGGCTCGCGGGCAGCATGGGCGTGGATGTGAAGACGCTAGTGCCGTTCGGCAAGGGTGGCGTCACGGCGGACCTGGGCCAGTCGCGCGGCGCACAGTCGGGCGAGGCGGATCGGCACGGGGTGTGGCTCGCTTCGAATGGCCTTGAGCCGAAGCTGAGCCCATTCGATCCGCTGGCGGTGCTGGACGAGATTGAACGGCTTGTTCCGAGTTATGCGCTGGATCGGATGAATTTGTTTGGTGGAAACGATGTGCGGACGGAGCCGGGGTTTGTGCCGGTGTCCGCGTTGACCCTGGCGGGCGGAACGATTACGCCTGCGCATGACACGTTGTTTACTTCGGGAAGCTTGGGGCGGTACAGCAAGGGGTTGTTGGAATTGGGAGAGCATCAGGCGCACGAGATGGCGGAGACGGCGGCGGATTAGCGGCATCGCGATGAAAAATGCAACCGCAGGTCCTTCGACTCACCACCCCCAAGCTGAAAAACGCTTGGGGCCCCTTTCGCTCAGGATGACAGCGGAATTGTTGAAAGGTTAGAGGCACGTGACGTTACTGGAATTCTTTTTGTGGAGCGTGGCAAAGGTCGCCGTGGTAACGGTGGTGCTGCTGATGGGCGTCGCCTACACGGTGCTGCTGGAGCGGAAGCTCGTGGGACGGATTCAGAATCGCTGGGGGCCGAACCGCGTGGGGCCTTTCGGCTTGTTGCAGCCGCTGGTGGATGGGGCGAAGTCGTTTTTGAAAGAAGACATCATCCCCACTGGCGTGTACAAGCCGCTCTATCTGCTGGCGCCGATCATTTCGCTGGGCTGTGCGCTGCTGTCGATTGCGGTGGTTCCTTTTGGCGAGCCGCATATCGGGCCGCATGGGATGGACCTGTTTGAGATTTCGAATCTCAATATCGGCCTGCTGGTGATTCTGGGCGTAACGTCGATTGGCGTGTACGGAATTGCGCTGGCGGGTTGGTCTTCGAATAACAAGTACTCTCTGCTGGGATCACTGCGGTCGTCGGCGCAACTGATCAGTTACGAGCTGGCGCTTGGGCTCTCGCTGGTGGGCGTCGTGCTGCGCGCGGGCTCGCTGAATTTGCGCGTGATTGTGGAGCAGCAGGCGACCAAGGGCATTGCGACCTGGAATATTTTCGGCGGCTTCCAGTTTGTTGCGTTTTTTATCTACCTGATGGCGGCGTATGCGGAGACGAATCGTTCGCCTTTCGATTTGCCGGAGGCGGAAAGCGAACTGACGGGCGGGTATCACACCGAGTACAGCTCGATGAAGTTCGCNNATGGCCGAGTACGCCAACATGATCATGGTTGGGTGCGTGGCGACGTTGTTGTTTCTGGGCGGATGGACGAGCCCCTTCGGCGACTTGATTCCGCCGCCGAACAACATCCTTGTGCACGCGCTGTTTCCGATTTTCTGGTTTGTGTTCAAGGTTTTCTGTTTCCTGTTTCTTTACGTGTGGGTGCGCGGCACGTTGCCACGCTTCCGCTACGACCAATTGATGACCTTCGGCTGGCGTTATCTGATGCCGCTGGCCATGCTGAACATTGTGGCCACGAGCCTTTGGCTCGCCTACCACTGATTTACAATCGGGAAGGATTTTCGCGAGCCCTGACTGGCGCTCGAACTGCAACACCGTCCTTCCCTTAACTGCCCGGCTCTTTATTGCCGGCCTTGTCTGCGATTCAGGGTACGATGCAACTCATCCTTTTTGTCCTTTTTGCCGCATTCTGCCTGGCTGGAGCGATCAATCTCCTGCTGCAGAGCCACCCGATCAACAGCGCGCTGTCGCTGATTGTGGTGATGACGTCGCTGGCGGTGCTTTACCTTCTTTTGGGCGCTGAATTTCTGGCCGCGGCTCAGGTGATTGTGTATGCTGGCGCGATCATGGTGCTTTTCACCTTTGTGGTGATGCTGCTGAATGCGGGGCGCGAGGAGCGCACCATGGGCAGCAGGGTGTATCGCGTGGTTGGATTTCCGGCGGGAGTAGCGATTCTAGGTGTGATTGCCACGGTGATTCTGAGCGCGCGGGGCCTCGGGACGGCGGGGTTGAAGGACGGCATCACAACGACGGAAGACCTGAGCCGCGTGCTCTTTCATGAGCTTCTTTTGCCGTTCGAGGTGACTTCGGTCCTTATCCTGATCGCTATTCTTGGTGCGGTTGCGCTGGCCCGCCAGGGACATGGTGACGACGAACCACGCAGGGAAAGGAATGGAGCAAAGTGAATTCCTTTTTTGCGCAGGAGGTTCCGCTGTCGTGGTATTTGCTGCTGAGCGCGGCGCTGTTTGCGCTGGGCATTGTGGGTTTTCTGATCAAGCGCAATCTGATCACTGTGTTCATGTCGATTGAGCTGATGCTGAACGCCGTGAATCTTTCGTTTGTGACCTTC
>PLTV01000052.1 GCA_003164635.1 Acidobacteriaceae bacterium | reverse complement strand
CGCCATGTTTGACGATCGCGGACGGGCGATTGAAGAAGCCGGCCCATCGACGCCGGTTGAAGTGCTCGGTCTCGAAGCGATGCCGGATTCGGGCGACACGTTTCTTGTGGTTGCTGATCGCGACAAGGCCAAGGGCATTGCGCAATACCGCAAGATGAAGGAACGCGATGCGCAGCTAGCCAAGAGCTCGCGCGTTTCTCTCGAAGGCCTCGCCGAGCAGATTCGGCTGGCCGGCGTGAAGGATCTGCCGCTGATCATCAAGGGCGACGTCACCGGATCGGTTGAGGTGCTGGCGGATTCGCTGGTGCGCATGTCTACCGAAAAGGTGCGCGTGAAGGTGATTCACTCGGGCGTAGGATCGATCACCGAGTCGGACGTGCTGCTGGCGACCGCTTCAAACGCGATCATCATCGGTTTTAACGTGCGCCCGGAGCGCAAGGCCGCTGAGCTGGCACAGCAGGAAGACGTGGAGATTCGCCTGCACTCGATCATTTACGAATTGCAGGACGAGATGCGCCTGGCCATGCTGGGACTGCTCGATCCGACCTTCAAGGAGAACTACGCGGGTCGCGCCGAGGTTCTGCAGATCTTCCGCATTCCCAAGGTCGGCACCATTGCCGGCTGCCGTGTGCAGGATGGATCGATTCGCCGCGATGCCGAGGTGAAGGTGCTTCGCGACGGACTGCAGATCTTCAAGGGCAAGATCAGTTCGCTGAAGCGCGTGAAAGACGATGTGCGCGAAGTGACCAACGGCATGGAATGCGGTATCGGTCTCGGCAACTTCAACGATCTCAAAGAAGGCGATCTCATCGAAGCCTTCTCGACAGAGAAGCTGGCTGCGGACCTGGGCGCATTGACGACGGCAAAAGCGTAAATCACTGCAGCAAGAATTCACCGGCCCGCCTCCGAAAAGGACGTGGGCCGGATTTTTTTGCGCAATTTTCCTAGGGCAGCGGTCTTTCGGCTGCCTCGTTCGCCGTGCTATGCTGAAACGCACGTCACCCCATGGGCACCAATCGAATCGAAAAAAACAAAACGACGCGAGGAGAACATTATGGGAATTCTTGAAGAAGCAGCAGGCGCATTTGCAGCGGTTGAAGGCGCGAAGAAACTCGATCCCAATGCCGGCATTCTGACCGAAGGTATTGCCGCTGTCGCCGGCTTTGAAGGCACTGAAGCCATCACCAATTTCATCGACAAGAAGAAGGAAGAGAGCGAACCGCAGCAGGGCTAAGCTCGTCCGCGAATTCTCTTTCGCTGCAATCGATAAACAATCGGGGTGTGAGCTCCGCAAAAGGCACGACGGGCCTTCTGCGGAACTCCACCCCGGTTTCTTTTGCGGCGTGTCTTTCGTGAACGCACGATGAATTATCGGGCCTCATCAGAAGGTCCCAACTTGAATTTTACCTATCGCTTTGATGAGAGGAAACTTGCGCTGAGTTCAATCCCCTTCAAGACGTGCATGCTGAACAGATTGAGCGCGCGCGTGCTCAATTCACTTTCTCGCAATCAACGCGAAGGAAGAGATCCAGCAAACGCGCAGGGCATTTATCGCGTCCTATGGCAGTACGACAAATCCCATAGGAGGGGTTAACAATGGCTTCAAACTTAAAGGGGAAGAAAATTGCAATTCTGGCAACCGATGGTTTCGAGCAATCGGAACTCCTTGAACCGCGGAAGGCGCTCCAGGAAGCGGGAGCGCAAATCGAAGTGATCTCCCCAAACAGTGGAAAGATCAAGGGCTGGAACCACACCGATTGGGGCGAGACGGTAAAAGTGGACAAGACTCTGGGGAGCGCCAATGCGGAGGAGTACGATGCGCTTGTGTTGCCGGGCGGGGTTGCGAACCCCGACCACCTGCGCATGGATCCCAGAGCGGTAAGCTTTGTACAACAATTCGTCTCCAACGGAAAGACGGTAGCCGCCATTTGCCATGGGGCATGGACTTTGCTGGAGACGGGCGCACTGAATGGCAGGACCGTTACCTCGTGGCCATCGCTCAAGACCGATTTGAAGAATGCCGGAGCGAAGTGGGTAGATAAGGAAGTTGTGACGGATGGGCCTTTCATCACAAGCCGCAAGCCGGAGGATCTTCCGGCATTCAACAAGGCGTTGATCGAGGCAGTTGCGCACCATGTGCACCAGATGGTGAGCGCCTGAAGACAAGCCGGAAGCGCCGGCAGCAATCGAAGTGAAGGAAACAGCGCGGCCCGCTCTTCATCTCTTTCCGCAGATTGAGGGGCGGATCTCGCTCTCTTCCTCAGTACCTTCTTTCTGATTTACCGATCATCAAACACTTCTACATAAAAATCATGTTGTAAGAAATCGCCATGCGCAGCGACTACCTTCAATAGAGTCGACCTTTGAGCACATGCGCGACGTGGAAAATAGACAGGACCAGCTTTATCGGCAAGCCATCGAGGCCTACGGGACCGCGCTAGATCGTCTGTCTCGCGCTTACGAGGCCGATCAGGATTTTCGTCAAGACCTGCTGCAGGAAATCCATCTCGCCTTGTGGCGCAGCATGTCCACCTTCGACAACCGATGCAGCGTGCGCACCTGGGTATACCGCGTCGCGCACAATGCGGCAACCTCGCATGCGCTGCGCAGCAAGCGGGCGAAGAGCACGACGCTGGTCAGCCTTGAAGAGATCGATGACCCCGGCGATATCGCTTCCTGGCACGAAACTCATTCCGCATTGCAGCAGGTCCAGGTACTCGACCGGCTCTTCGCGCTGATCCATCGTCTCAACGCAATCGATCGGCAGATTATCCTTCTTTATCTCGAAGGCGAAGACGCGGCTTCGATTGGGGAAGTTACAGGCATCTCTCCGAATTACGTCTCAACCAAGGTTCATCGCATCAAAGCCATCCTCGCCGACCGGTTCAACAATGGAGGGAATCATGAACAGCGATAACTCTTCTCGCGACCTCCGCAGTGTATGGCAGCGCCAGGATACGAGCAGCCCCGCGCTGCCCATAGATGAGCTTCGCATGGCATCTGCGAAGTTCAGCCGGAAAGTCTTTCTGCGTAATATCCGGGAATATGTCGCTGCCGTGATCGTGGTTGCCGGCTACAGCTATTACATCGCGAAGTTCCATAATCTGACGGTCCGTATCGGGTCAGTGATGGTGATTGCCGCGGCTCTGTGGGTCACTTACCGGATTTACAAGAAGGGTTCTGCTGCAAAGATGAAGGACGAAATCGACGGGCAGAGTTGCATCGATTTTCACCGTTCTGAGCTGATGCGGCAGCACGATCTGCTTGCCACCGTCTGGTCGTGGTACCTGTTGCCCTTTACACCCGGACTCGTGGTGTTTCTCATCGGCCTGACGCAGATCGCCCTTTCCAGACCGGGCGCGCGGCAGCATCTCGGCAGCATGGCCATTGGCTATGGCATCGTGTTCGCGGCTTGTGCCGGCGTGTTCATTCTTCTGGGATGGCTGAATAAGCGAGCGGCGCGAAAGCTGCAAGAACAGATCGGCGCACTCGATGCACTGAGATATCCGCCAGGCTAACTTCGCTATTTGAGGTTCTGGCGGCACCAGGTTCATCGCTGATGCTCGTATAGTTGGAACCATGATTCAAAGGCCATGGGCCAGAAAGTGATACTCGTAATGAATTCGCATGCATGCAATTTCAATGTCCTGAGAGTCTCGAGAATGGCCTGCTTTCTCGTGGTTGGGTTGGTTGGCCTCGCAAGTCTTCATGCACGGGCGCAAGCGAGCGCTGCGATCGGCGGGGATTATGCCGGAGTTCTGGGAGGCGCGCTGCACGTGAAGCTGCACATCAAGGCCGATGCTTCCGGCACGATTACCGGCACACTCGACAGCACCGACCAGGGTGCAATAGGCATTCCTTGTGCCGACTTTCATCTCGATGGCCAGGCTCTCACGTTCAGCGTGCCGGCTGTGCACGGCACCTGGAAGGGCACCGTGACTGCCGACGGACTTGCCGGTACCTGGGACCAGGGCACTCCACAGCCGCTGAACTTTACACGCGATCAATCCGGTGCAACTGAGAAACCCTTTGTTGCAGCGTCGAAGCCTTCTGCGGTAGACGGTATCTGGCTGGGCACGCTCGCTGCGGGCGGTAATACGCTGCGCATACAACTGCATGTCAAGAGCGACGCTGTCGGGCGCGAATTCTGCACCAACGACAGCCTCGACCAGGGTGCGATGGGTTTGGAGTGCGCAAAGGTCGCTTTTGCGGCGCCGGATTTTTCATTCGAGGTTCCGATTGTTCATGGGAGCTGGAATGGAAGGCTTTCCGCGGACGGGAACACTCTTGCGGGAACATGGTCCCAGGGACAGCCGATGGCATTGAACTTTACCCGGCAGACTAAGGAGCTAACCGCCGCACCCATTGCGCCGCCCCAGTACGATGCTGCAATACCCGCGGTCTCAGCCGCCGATTTGCAAGCGGTGATGGACAAGGACCTGGCCGATGCGTTGAAGACCGGTGAGCTTGCTGCTTCAACCGGCGCGGGCGTATCGATCGCTGTTGTCGAGCACGGGGTGAGCCGCGTCTTCAGTTATGGCGCAGCCAAGCCTGACTCAATCTTTGAGATTGGTTCGATCACCAAGACCTTTACCGGACTTATCCTTTCGCAGTTAGTGGAGCAGGACAAGATCAAGTTGGATGAGCCGGTGCGTGAGTTACTGCCACCCAATACAGTCGCAAAGCCCGCGGGAGAGGAGATCACTCTGCTGGATCTTGCCACGCAGCATTCCGGACTTCCGCGGATGCCGGATAACTTCAAACCAGCCGATCAAGCCAATCCTTACGCCGACTACGGAGCTGCGAATCTCTACGCGTTTCTCGCCAAGCAAACCGTGGCGAAGCCGGCGAATGCGGGCTTTCTCTACAGCAACCTTGGATTCGGTTTGCTTGGGCAAGCGCTCGCGGTGCGGGCTGGAATGCCTTATCCCGAATTGTTGAAAAAGGAAGTTACCGGGCCCCTGGGCCTTGGAGACACAACGGTTGCGTTGACGGCCGAACAGCTGGCGCGGTTTATTCCAGGTCATAGCGCTGACCACAAGCCTGCGCATGCGTGGGATCTTAATGCTATGGCTGGCGCGGGGGCGATTCGATCGACGGCGGCCGACATGCTCGTCTATCTCGAGGCGAACCTGCATCCGGAAGGCGTGAAGCCGGAAGGCGATTCGGCGGCGGCAAAGACGCTGGCAGCGGCGCTGATACAGCAGCACGAGTTGCGCGCGGATGCGATGCCGGGAACACGGATCGCGCTGGCGTGGTTGTTCGAAGCAGAGACAGGAAATTACTGGCACAACGGCGGGACGGGCGGATACAGCTCGTACGCGTTCTTTAATCCCAAGGGGAACTACGCAGCAGTTGTGCTGTTGAATACAACGCTCGGGCAAAAGGGCAGCTTTGCTGATCGGGTGGGGCAGCACATCAGCGAACGCCTGGCAGGCAAGCCGGCGATCGCGCTGGGCGAATAGAGCGAATCTCGGCTGGTTTGGTCCGCTGGCGGCAGCCCGTATTTCGGCTCTCGCGCTTGAGGATCAGCGCGCGTCTAGCGCGATCTTTGCATGAAAACTCTTCGCCCTGGGCCCGGTGCGCTTTCTGGTGAAGCGTGGACGCTCGCGCCGCTATTTTTCTTTTTCCTATTGCAATTTGATTAATTTTGTGAACCATAACTCGTTTATTTTTATTATTCCAGAATGTTTCTTTGACAACCGTCCTTCTTTCGGATCATAATGGTGGTGGGTACTATTAGCGCCAAGGAGGTTTCATATGCGTCGTATCTTCATTGCAAGCGCACTCGTATCGCCGCTGCTCCTCTCCGCCGCGGCATTTGCAGTCCCACCGGTAACCGACGATGTCACCAACGCCACGTCGCGCGCGCTCAGCACAGGCGTAAAACCTGCCCACGTTATTTACTCAACCAACATCAATTTCCCCGCCGATGCAGTGATCCCCACGGATGCGGAGTTCGTTCTCCACATGAATGTTGACCCTGCGGGCTCGCCACAGGATGTCGAAGTGGTGAAGTCCCCAAACAGCGGCCTCGATGCCCCAGTTGCCGCCGCAGTGCGGAAGTTCCGTTTCAGCCCCGCAACGCTCGACAAACAGCCCGTCGCGGCTGAGATGACGCTGACGGTCTTCGTTCAGCACTGAACTCCGTTCTCTAACTTTTCGTACAAGTGATCAACGTTCCTGCAGCGGCTCCTCGTTGCAGACAGCCGCAGTGTCTCGATGCGGCCTTCCTACCACCCCTGCGGCGCTTGCGCTGCCGGGGTGGTTTTTTGTGATCTGAGACAAGGGATGAGTGGTCAGGAATCGTGCGGTTTCGGACGGCGAGTTGCGATTCTGCACAGGGCCGGCTCCGCCGCATCGCGACGCAACTGCACTTTCTTCCTGAAGAAACAACATTTGGCTTCTTGAGCGATTGGTCGGGCGTATGCTGCCTTTAATGCACGAACCAAACCACAGCCATGCTCGGAGGCTTCGATGGGCACCCTGTTGCAGGATCTTCGATTTGCGTTGCGGCAACTCGGCAGGACGCCGAGTTTTACGATTACCGCTGTGCTAACTCTTGCGCTGGGCATTGGCGCCAACACGGCGATTTTCAGTCTGGTGAATTCGCTGGTACTTAAGCCGCTGCCCGTGGAGAATCCCCAGCAGATTGCCGGGCTGGCAGCGAGCCAGAGTCACGGACCGGTGCTGCCTTTCCTATCGTGGCAGGAGTTCCGGCAGATTCGCGCGCAGAGCAAGGGGTCGTTCAGCGACGTGATCGCGAACGGCCTGAGCCTGGATGGGATAGCAACGCAAGGCCAGCAGCCGCAACGCATCCTGACTTCCTTTGTGAGCGGCAATTTCTTTTCAATGCTTGGGTTGAAGCCTGCTGCGGGACGGCTGTTTCTGCCCAGCGAGGGAGAAGTCCTGGGCAAAGATCCAGTGATTGTGCTCGAGTACGACTACTGGATGGAGAAATTCAATGGCGACCCGAACGTGGTCGGGCGGCCGGTTGCGGTGGACGGTCACCCCTTTACGATCGTGGGCGTGGCGCCGAAGGGTTTTCACGGCGTGCAGAGCTTTGTATCCGTAGCGGCGTTCTTACCGATGTCGGAGAAGACGATCGAGGGCACTCCCGCCGATGTGTTGAATAAGTGGGACAATCGGGGATTGAACCTGTATGCACGCCTGCTGCCTGGAGTGAGCATGCAGCAGGCATCCGCAGACCTGGGCGTGATTGCCAGGGAGATGACGCGCCAGCAGCCTGAGGCTGAAAAAGAAGTGGCGTTGAGCGCTCTTCCCGAGCAGAGTCTGCGCATTTCGACCGGTGACCCAAACACGATTTATTTAATGGCTGGGCTTTTTCTGTCGCTGGCCGTGATGGTGCTGTTGCTTGCGTGCGTGAACGTGGCCAACCTGGTGCTGGTTCGGTCCACGGTGCGGGAGCGCGAGATGGCGATTCGGACAGCGCTTGGGGCACGCCGCATGCGCCTGTTGCGCCAGATGATTACCGAGAGCGTCTTGCTTGCGGTGATCGGTGGGTGCGCGGGCGTGTTTCTGGGGATGTGGGCGAGCGCCGCACTGGGACATTTGAACGTGCACGCCGACATTCCCGTCATCCTGTCATTCGGATTCGATTGGCGCATCTTCATTTATTCCTTTGCGATCGCTCTGGCGGCGGGGGTTGTGGTGGGAATTGTGCCTGCCCTGCGCGTAGCGAAAGCGAATGTGAACGGCGTATTGCGCGAAGGGAGCCGCGGCGTTACCAGCGGGCGGCACTGGTTTCGCGATTCGCTTGTGGCGCTGCAGATGGCTGGATCGCTGGTGCTGCTGGTGGTGGCCGCGCTTTTTGTGCGCAGCCTTTCGGCCATGCAGACAATGGATTTTGGGTTCAAGCCGGACCATGTGTTGAACCTGTCTCTGGATCCCGCGGAGATCGGAATGAGTGATGCGCAGACACGCACTTTAGTGTCGAATCTGCTTGACCGTCTGCACCAGGTGGTGGGAGTTGAGGCGGTGAGCCATGCGAGTGCGGTGCCGATGGGCTACTTCGGGGTTGGTGGCGATTCGGTTGTGATCGACGGGGCTGCGGCGCCGGCCAATCCGACGGATTTTGGTGTCGGCTATAACGTGGTGTCGCCGGAGTATTTTCAGACCATGGGCATCGATTTGATGCGGGGCCGCGCATTCACAGATGCTGACAATGAACAGGGACGGGATGTGGCCGTAATCAGCGAAAGCATGGCGAGGAAGTACTGGCCGAACCAGGATCCAATGGGACACACGTTCAGGAAGGTTGCCGAGAAGGATCGCAAACTGGAAGTGGTCGGTATTGCACGCGACGCTGAGTTTCAACTTTTCGGTGGCGGCAAGACTCGGCCATTCCTTTACCTTCCGTATGCGCAGCACGTTGCGGGCAACAGCCTGATGGTCGTTCAACTGAAGACCAAGGGCGATCCGCTGGCGATGGCAGAAGCCGTGGAGAAATCGATCCACGGATTGGCCCCGAATCTTCCACTGTTCGAGGTGCAAAGTATGAGGCAGGGCCTCTATACGCTGAATGGACTGCTGCTGTTTCAGATCGGCGCGTCGCTGGCTACGGCGATGGGCGGGCTGGGATTAACGCTGGCGGTGATTGGCTTGTATGGAGTGGTCTCTTACGCGGTGAGCCGGCGGGTACACGAAATCGGCCTGCGTATGGCTCTGGGGGCGAGCCGCGGTTCGGTCTTCAGAATGATCTACCGTCAGTCCATGATTATCGTTGGGGCGGGACTCGGGGTCGGACTGGTCCTTGCGCTGGGGGCCGCGCGGACTGTCGGCAGCTTTGTCGTGGTGGATGTCTGGGATCCTGTGACCTTTGTGGCTGTGGGTGCCGTGTTGGCGTTTGCGGCGCTGGGGTCGTGTTATTTTCCGGCGCGGCGAGCCATGGCTGTGGAACCGATGACGGCGCTGCGAGAGGACTGACCGGCTGCAGTGAGGGTGGGGCATCCGGTTCGCGGACTCAAGAGCGCCGGGAAGCGAGGCCTACACAAAGAACAAGAGGCACACATGTCAGCGTGCCTCTTGTTCGGGGATGTGATTGGCGTGGAGCCGATAGTGAGAAGACTCGGCGGCAAAGTTCACCGCGGTCATTCAATAGCGATGGGTTGATTGGGATTTATGTCCCATCCCGTCTGGCCCTGTATGTACGACTCACGAGTACCGTCGGCCAAATACCCGGTGCTGGTGGGCGCGGTCAGGTTGAGCGGCAACGCAACGCCCGAAGAGTTATAGAAAGAGACGGTACCATCTGTCCACCCCAAAGCAATATGCCCCAGGGTGTCTGTGGTAACGGTGGTGGGGCGCGATCTGTCAGGCAAATCAAGCAACGCCAACAGGGCCGGTTTGGTTGGGTTCACCAGAACCGCCCTGATATCTAGATTGGTAATTACGAGCAAATTGGAAGAGCCGATAACGGGTATCAGCCAGCATTCAGCGTCTGGGGAGAGCCACGGTAAAGAAAAGGGTGAGCCCTTGACCGGCGTGATCGTCGACGTGATACCCGTCGAAGCGACGACATCCTTCTTGATGTAGCTGAGCAGCATGGGAGAGCCTGTGGCGGGAACATCCAGCAGGTAAACATAGGTATCGACAGTGTGGCTGTTGGGATAGGATCTCGGCCCCATCATGGGCTTTGTTACGGGATCAAAGCCTCCTCCAGGCAACGGTCCCACAAGTGTGACACTCGCAGAGCATACGGAGTTCGCCTCGGTCGTGCTTTTCTTCGGCAACCAGCCGCAGACTTGATAGCTGGGGCTTGTAGCGGACCAGATGGTCACCAGATTGGCGTCGGCAGCGGCTGCGGCTGGTAGCACGGACTCTGGCGCTTCCTGCGACAGGGCGATTGCTCCTGCGAGGGCAATTGCGGATCCAAGGAAGAGGACCGCAAATTTCCTGAAGGTTCCTAANNGGGCAGCGGGATGGGTGTCCTCGAGGGGCCTTAGTGTATCAAGCAGAGAAACAGCGAGCAACGGGAATGCTGCTCGCTCCGGCGTAGGTCCCTGTCACCACCAACAAAGTAGCCAGTTGCCAGTTTTCAAGATCAGCCCCCACAACGCGCCGACAGACTTTTCCTGGTCTCTGAACGCTGTTCTTAGACCGGGTAGCGCTCGAGTTGAAGGGCGACCTTTGCGACTGTGTGGCTAAGGGCGACGGTGTCTGCGGGCGTGTAGCGGGCGAGGCGGCGGAGGATGGCTAATTGCGTGCGCAGCATGTCGCCTTCTGCGCTGGCGGCGAGGACGCGGCGTGCGGACTGCTCCGCGAGCGCCATGGACTCTTCAGCGAGCAGTCCAGTCATGGCGGCGGCCGCTTCAAAGGATGATTTCCCGGCAAGCTTGCGCGCGCGGATGAGTGCAGACTCGAGTGCGTAGACCTGGGCGATGATGTCGGCCAGGTCAGCCATGATTTCCTGCTGATCCTGTAGTGCGGCCATGAAACGCTGGCTGGCCACGCCGGCGGCGAAGAGCGCGATCTTCTTCGTCGCGGCAAGCAGTTCCGCTTCGCGCGCGAGTGGTTCGCTTGTAGCGTCGCTCGTCTCGAACGACGGCGGCTGCATCACGTCATCCATGAGCTGCTTGATGGCGGGAAGAAGCGGGAGTTTGCCGGCGAGTGCGCGCTTCATCAACCATCCAGTAATGATGAGGCGATTGATTTCGTTTGTGCCCTCGAAGATGCGGTTAATGCGCGCGTCGCGGTAGTAGCGCTCGGCGGGATACTCCTCGACATAGCCGTAACCACCCATAGTCGCGACCAGCTCGTCAGTAACGGTGGAGAGCATTTCAGAGCCATAGACCTTGAGGATGGAGCATTCGACGGCGTACTCCTCAATGCGGCGCTGAATCTCGCGCGGGGAATGGGCGAGCTCTTCGCTAAGCTGCGCGAGGCTGGCGTCGATCATGCCGGCGGTTCGGTAGGCCATGCTTTCCGCGGCGTAAAGGCGCGTGGCGCTGACGGCGATTTTGCGACGGATGAGGCCGAAGTCGGCGATGGGCTTGCCAAAGGCCTTACGCTCCTTGGCGTAGCGAGTCATATGCGCGAGGGCGTGGCGCGCGCCTCCGATGCAGGCGACGCCCAGCTTGAAGCGGCCCATATTGAGTACGTTGAAGGCGATGTGGTGGCCTTTGCCGGCCTCGCCGAGAAGATTCGCAGCGGGTATCTTGCAATCGGAAAAAACGAGGGGGCAGGTGGATGATCCGCGAATGCCGAGCTTGTGCTCTTCAGCGCCGACGGTGAGGCCGGGCGAAGTACGCTCGACCAGGAAAGCCGTGAATTTTTCCCCATCAATTTTGGCGAAGACGGTAAAGAGGTCGGCGATGCCGCAGTTGGTGGTCCACATTTTTTCGCCGTTGAGGACGTAGTGCTGGCCGTCAGGCGAGAGCGTGGCTCGGCAGCGGACGTTCATAGCGTCGGAGCCGGAAGTGGCCTCAGAAAGCGAGTAGGCGGCGATCCATTCACCGGCGGCGAGCTTGGGAAGGTAGCGCTGCTTCTGGTCGTCGTTGCCGTACCAAACGAGCGGGAGGGTGCCGATGCCCGTCTGCGCTCCGAAGGCAGTCGAAAAGCTGGCCAGAATGGAGATCTGGTCAGTGATGACGGTGGAGGAAACTTTGTCGAGGCCGACGCCGCCGTAGACCTCGGGGATGTCGACAGAGGTAAACCCGAGCTGGGCGGCTTTGACGAGCTTGGAGCGGAGCACGCCGGTCTGCTTCGCTTCAATCGCGTCAGTGGCGGGAAGGATTTCTTCGCGGGCGAATTGCGCGGCGGTCGAGGCAATCTGGCGCTGCTCTTCGGTCAGGTCTTCGGGGGTGAAGACTTCGGCAACGGTGCGCGATTCCAGAAGGAAACTGCCACCAGAAGCGGCTGCGACGGGGGATGATGAAAGCACAGGCATAGAACATCTCCAACTGCAAGAAAACACTACGCCAGGATGGAGACAGTGGGCAAATCTGAGGAATTCAAGTTTGCTCGTCTCGCGCATAAGCCGGGATTTTGAGCCGAGAGATCCGGGGGTCTGAATGCCTATTCAATTTGAGTTTGAGTCCATTGCCCATTCACTCGATGCGCAACAGTATGTGTTTCCACTCGCATACAATGAAGGGTAACCAGGTGGTGGAGGATCGCACTGTACGCAGCGCTTGTAAGCCGATTGAATTCTGTCGCCAACCTGGGATATGGGTTGCAGGCGCACGCAGCAGCGTATCTGGCTTTCGCCCCGCAAAACGGGGTCATCCACTATTTGAAGGCCATGCGGTCGACGGATCAGACGTTCAAAGGGCTTTACCACTGGAATGCGTTTGACGCGGCACTGCTGATTCCCTACTTCCTGGTGATGATCGTCCTGGCGATCTATGGCGTGCACCGCTACCAGCTTTGCTACCTCTACTTCAAATACAAGAAGAACGACCAGCCGATAGCTCCGCGGCATTTTGAGGAATTGCCGCGTGTCACCGTGCAGCTGCCGATTTTCAACGAGCAATTTGTGATCGACCGTCTGATCGAGGCAGTTTGCGCGATGGAGTATCCGCGCGAAAAGCTCGAGATTCAGGTGCTGGACGACTCGACGGACGAGACCCAGCAGGTCGCGGCGGACATTGTGGCGCGCTATGCGGCGCTGGGCTATCCGATCGTATATATTCACCGCACCAACCGGTACGGGTACAAGGCCGGAGCGCTGGATGCCGGTCTGAACGTGGCAAAAGGCGAGTTTGTGGCCATCTTCGACGCAGATTTCGTGCCGCCTCCGGACTGGCTGATGAATGTGATCCATCACTTTGGCGAGCCGCAAATCGGGATGGTTCAGACGCGGTGGACGCACCTGAACCGCGACTACAGCCTGTTGACGCAGATTGAGGCAATTCTGCTGGACGGACATTTCGTGCTGGAGCACGGCGCGCGCTACCGGTCGGGCGACTTCTTCAACTTCAACGGCACCGCTGGCATGTGGCGCATTCAGGCAATCCGCGATGGCGGCGGCTGGCAACACGACACCCTGACCGAAGACACCGACCTGAGCTACCGCTCGCAGATGGCGGGATGGAAGTTTAAATATCTGCCACATATCGAGTGCCCGGCCGAACTCCCCATAGAAATGACGGCATTCAAGACGCAGCAGGCGCGTTGGGCCAAAGGACTGATTCAGACAAGCATCAAGGTGCTGCCGAAGATCTTCAAGTCCAATGTGCCGCGGCGCATCAAGGTTGAGGCGGTGTACCACCTGACGGCGAACTTGAGCTATCCACTCATGGTGGCGATGTCGGCTCTGCTGCTCCCGGCCATGATTTGCCGCTTTTACCAGGGCTGGTTTCAGATGTTGCTGATCGATTTTCCGCTCTTCACGGCATCCAGCTTTTCGATTGCGGTCTTCTACGTAATGAGCCAGCGGGAGTTGTTCCCCAAGACGTGGATGAAGACTTTTCTCTACCTGCCGTTTCTGATGGCGCTGGGGATTGGGCTGACCGTCACCAACACCAAGGCGGTGATGGAGGCGCTATTCGGCATCAAGAGCGCGTTTGCGCGCACGCCGAAATACCGCGTCGCGAAGAAGGGCGAGAAGTCGCAGGCAGCCAAATACCGCAAGCGGCTGGTCCTGGCGCCGTGGATCGAGCTGCTCCTCGGGACTTACTTCCTCGCCGCAATTCTTTACACCTTCACGAACCACAACTACTTCACGGCGCCGTTCCTGATTCTGTTTGTGATTGGGTACTGGTACACAGGGTTGATGAGCTTGCTGCAAGGGCGGTTCGAGCACTGGCGCACCGGCACGGCGAATACCGATGACGAATCAAGCCCCAAGCCGTTTCCTGTGGGCGTGTAAAGGCCTGGCCGGCCCAATCGGGAGCATAAGAAGCATCAACGTCACCGAAGGCTTCAAGTGTGTTGATCAGCTTGTTACTGATAGAACTGGGTATCCATTTGACTCAG
>PLTV01000347.1:8347-8545 GCA_003164635.1 Acidobacteriaceae bacterium | reverse complement strand
GGCTGTGGGAGAACACGCGGTATTTCCAGACGGAATTGCGTGGAGCGGGTTTCAACGTGGGCGGAGTGACGACACCGGCCACGGAAACGCCGATTACCCCTTTGATCATCGGCGATGGGCGGCAGACGATGGAGTTTTCACGGGCGCTGTTCGATGAGGGCGTGCTGGGAACAGGGATTGCGTTTCCGACCGTGCCGG
>PLTV01000347.1:0-8300 GCA_003164635.1 Acidobacteriaceae bacterium | reverse complement strand
AAAATCGAAACCTGGGGCACCCAGTTACTCTTCATTGAAAGAGAAACGATGATCGCTCATTTGCGTGGAAGGCTCATCTTCAAAGAACCCGGTCAGGCCATTGTCGAGGCTGCGGGTGTCGGCTACGACGTTGTCATTTCGGTACCCACGTTTACTGCGCTCGGGAGTGTGGGCGCTGAAGTTTCGCTGCACATCCACACGCAGGTGAGCGAGGACCAGANNGGGAAGAGAAGCGGCTGTTTGAGCGATTGATTACGGTAAGCGGTGTGGGGCCGAAGCTGGCCATAAAGATGCTGAGCGGACTGTCGTCGGAAAGAACAGTGCAGGCGATTCGCGGGCAGGATCATGCGCANNCGCAGCTGGTGCGCATTCCCGGCGTCGGCAAAAAGCTGGCCGAGCGGCTGGTAGTGGAACTGAAAGACAAGCTCGACGACTTTGCCGTTGCGCCGGTACTGCGCGCGGGCGTGCAGGGCGCGGCAGTGGACGATGTACTCAGCGCGCTGGTCAACCTCGGCTACCAGCGGCCTGCCGCGGAAAAGGCAATCGAACAAAGTGTTGAGAAAGACAAAGCGCTGGCCGGCGACTTTGACGGCCTCTTCCGGGCGGCGCTGAAAATTATCCGCTGAACGCGGCATAAAGCCNNACGGCAACTTGTTTGCAAAAGCCGTGTCCGTACCAATGCGAGGGGCAATCCTTGCCCCGCATCGCGGAGGAGGAACGGATGATCACGCTTGCGAATACTCTGGCGCTGGTGGGGATGACATTGATCCGCTTCGGGGGACGCGGCGGGGGCGGCGGTTTTGCGCTTCTTGTCCTTGGACTCGTGATGGTGGCGCTTGTAGCCTGGACGGTTGCGACACCCTATCGTGGACCGGGCACCGATCGATAACACGCCTTAGCGGCTGCGCGCCCGCAGGAAAGACGTAACGCTCAGGTAGAGAAAGATCACGACGATGACCATGGTGACGAGAAACGTGCGGTGATCGGGTCCGTGGGCCCAACTGAAACGCGTTCTCCACGCCGTGGGCCCGAAAACTACCACGGGAAGCAGAAAAAAAACACCTGTAACCTCAAGCCACAGAATTCCGCCGACGCGTGTGAATGGGCGCACAAAACCGCGCACGCCTTTGCCCAGGTTGCGTGTGGTTTGTCCGGCAACCTGGCCCGTAGCGCGGCTGCGCGCCGCGGCCGCTTGCGCAGCCGAAGGGTCGCCGGCGGATGGCGCGGAAGCGGAAGCGATGCGTTGGCCTGCGGCGCGTCCAACAACGCGGAGCCCGATGCCCAAAGCGCGCCCGATGGATTGCGGCTTCATTTCGATTTGATGGTAACAGCGCGCGCGGAGTTTGGTTTCTCTGCGAACGGCCTGAACGCAGGTTGCTCAGATCGAGCGTTGGAAGTAAGGTAAAGGAATCTGCACGCAGCTTCCGGCGCCAATTTGTCCGGCGCGGCCGCCGCTCGAGGAGGAACCTGTGACATCGCGACTGCGCGAACTGATTCAGCAACTGGGCGAGGCCATCCACGAGTCTGTCGTTGAGAGCGATCAGATTGCGGGTGTCGTGCAGGACATCAGGAAGCACGGGTTCGACGTGCTGCTGATGCTGGAAGCGACGATCGGGTTGAACGAAGTCACCGCCGACAAGGACAAGGGGAGTGAGAAGTCCTCTTCGGGCGAAGAAGTAACCGATGGAACGTTCACACAGCACGATCTGCACTTTTTAAAATCGCTGCGGATCTCGGTCGAGGGCGAAGCGGAGAACGCGTCGGAGTCGGATACGGAGTAGTGAGCCTTCTCTGCCCGAACGGATGCACCCTTGCGAGATCGCTGAAACCGGGGTGAGAAGCGACTCGCGCAATCAAAGGATCCTCTATCAAGGCTATTACTTGCGGGCGTGGTTCTTCGCGGCTCATTACGGAGCGGTTAGGAACTCTCGCGGCGTGATTCGCGCTGCGCGGAGAACGAACGAATGAAGAAAGCTAACGTTGTCACGGTGATTCGAGTTGTGGGAATTTTGGTTTTCGTCGCGGCTTTCTTTCTGCCTGCGGTACGAGATCCTGGAAGTGTTCCCGGGCCGGGCTCACGGCCGCTGCTGGGGTGGTCGTGCGCATTGTTCGCAGCGGCATCGACTGGAACGATACTGCACTGGAACACTGCCCAGTCGACGAAAGAAGTGGTGGGTTCGATCTGCCTGATTCTTAGCGGATGGGTGAATCCACTCGTCTTTTTCTATCTGACGTGCTCGCTCTGGCGCCGGATGGTGGTGATCCGGCGCGTATTCGCGGTGGCGATTGTGCTTTGCTACGTGGCGACCTGGGTGTTCTTTGCGCAGGCGCCGATGGTGCCGCTGGTGGGCCACTATTTGTGGGTGCTGGGCGGCCTCCTGATTCTGGCGGGGGAATTGGTGGGGCAGCGAGTCAGCAGGCCAGCGAGTTAGCCGTCAGCCCTTTTTCCGGCACAATTCGCAGCGGGGGACAACCGCGATCCTTCCTCTTCAGGAAGGAGGCGAGTCGTCTTCACGGTTGAGGTCGCGGACCATGCGAAACGCCGGAAAGAACCCTGTCATGATCAGCGCCATGCCGATGAGCATCCAGTTATCGAGGTCCCAGAAGAGAAGAAAGAGTGTTGAGCCGAGGACCACGCAAGCCACGGCCCACTTCGGAAAGCCGCGGACAGCGAGCAGCGCAAGGGCCTGCAGGGACAGACCCACAAACGCAAGTTTGCCCAACGTTGTGGTGACCAGGAACGCTCCGTGCGGCGCGGTCATGCCTTGAAAAGTTGCAATCGCGCCGGCGGTGTGCTGTAGATCGACATTCCCCAAGCCACGATAGAAAGCTGTCCACATGCCGAAGATCCCGCCCAGAAAGATGGTGCCTGAGACCGTAGTAAACAGCGCAATCCCGCTGAGCAGCGGACGCACCGTGCGGCCAAGCGTATACAGTGCATAGGCGCAGAGAGGCAGCAGCGGAAGCCCGAGATAGCCGAGCATATGTGGATCGCGGAAAAGGGGCCAGCGGTTCTGCGCCCGCACCAGGTTGGTGACCACGGTCGCTGGATCGCGCGGAACATACTGCAATCGGAAGTGGAAGAAGTCGCCAGGATGTCGAAAGTGCATGACGAATACCGCAATGAATAACAGCGGGAATAGAAACATCGCGACTGCGCTCACATTGCGGCTGAGTGGTGGATTGTCTGTCATGGGGTTTATGGTGGTACGGCAGGAACGATGATTGCAATCGAAAAGAGCCGCGCTTGAGCGTTGCCAAACACAAATCGCAAAGTGTATCCAAACCGGGAGACCGACGCGGCAGCGCTGCGAAAGGAGCAGATAGCCGCGCGGTGCGGACACGTGCGCAGATCGACAGCGCTTTTGTCGCTCTGCTGCACCATCGTTCGTTCGAGAGGATGTGCGTCAGCGATATCACCAGGAAGGCGGGCGTTGGACGCGCAACGTTCTACGCGCATTTTCAATCAAAGGACGAGCTTCTGCGCTCGCAGATGCAGCGGGTAGTTCTGCCGATGTTGAAGTTACAGCCCGAGAAGCCTTTCCTGCTGGATTGCCGCATCTTCTTCGAGCACATACGGACCGCACCGCACATTTACAAAGCACTCCTGGGCGGGCGCCAGCAAAGGGGCGCGCGTGTCATACGCGAGACTCTTGAACGGCACCTGGATGGCGCGATGATGGATGCTTCGAAGAGCATCGATGGCACAATCCCCGAGTTGCTCATGAAGCGCTTTGTTATCTCGGTGCTGCTCGGCGTGGCAGCACACTCGCTGAACTGCAGTCGCGAAAAAGCGCAGGCAGAGGAGATGCAACGTCTGTTCGAAAGACTCGTCGGCTCGGGCCTCAGCGCTTAGGCGGGAAGGATTCCTGAGAGATACCAGGCCAAGGTGCAGGCGACGCGGAAGTTGTGGCGCAATCAGCAGCAATGGCTCGGCAGCGAGACAGGGAGAATTGTCGTGCTCGAGACGTAACCGCGTGAGGATGTTCGGGTCAAATCATTGCTCTTTGGGAATTCAAATTGCAAGAACGCTGTTGGGAAGGAGACAGTGCACTGGCTTCGCGCCGGGCGCTGTAGTATGGCGAAGGTGCGCGTAAATCTGGTGGCAGCATTCCGGAGCTGTGCTGCGTTAGCGTTCTTTGTTCCGGCAATAGGGTCGCCGCAACTGGTCCCGACTCCCGCACCTCAGCCGGAGGCAGCTTTTCCAGCGCCGGATCTTGGCGCGCCGCAAGATCAGGTCCGTGCCCGTATGCCCGATCCCGCGCAGGGGCTCATTCGCGTGGATGTCGCGGTGAACGACGCGTCAGGAAAACCGGTCTCCGGCCTCTCGGAAGAGGACTTCGCACTCCTCGACAACGATAAGCCGCAGAAGATCGTGACTTTTCAGTCTTCAGAAGACGCTGGCGCCCGGGATAATCGCGCGCCTGAAGTCATTCTGCTCATTGACGAGATGAATATGCTGCCGGCAGTGCGAAATGGAGAAAGGCAGCTCTCCGAAGCGGATCACGAAGCGCAGACTTTCCTTCGCGCCAACGGCGGGGCCCTGCAAAACCCCACCATCCTCTACCGGTTGACGGCGGATCGCCTCTTCGCGACGTTCAATGCCACGAAGGATGGCAATGCGCTTGCGGAAGAACTTGATCACCCGCTGAACCAACGCGAAATCTGGTCACAAGGCTCCCTGGGCGACGATATCAAGCACATCAACAACGGCGGAAAGGTGAGCTGGAAGATCACCCACTCGCTGTTGGCCCTTGGGACCATCGCCATTGAGGAACGCCGCAGACCTGGAAGGAAGAATCTCTTCTGGATCGGCAACGGGTGGCAGATTGAGGATCGACGTGCCGAGGGGCTGTCCGATCTTTCCACCGAGCTCCTCACGCGTATGCGCGAAGCGCAAATCAGCCTGTGGGGCCTTTCAGAGTGGCCTTTGTACGACATTTATGGAAACGCTGTCCCCGTCAAAGACTATGTGTACAAGCAATATCTGGAAGGGCTGAAGTCGAATTCCACTGACTTCGCCTATCTGTCTTTGCCCGTCATGGCGAGACAAAGCGGAGGCAGCGTGCTCCTGGTTTCGCATAACCTGGCCGCGAAGATGAGCGAATGCGTGAAGAATGGCGATCCGTTCTATTCGATCACCTTCGACCCACCACGCACTGAAACTGTCGACGAGCGGCACCACCTGAGTATGCAGATAGACAAACCGGGACAGAAAGCAAATGTCTTCGAAGTCTATTTCGATCAGCCCGTCTTTTACGATCAGCCGCCAAACAAACAGCTCTTGACCGAGAAGCAATTCGAGGGCTTGATCGAGAGTGCAAAGAACGCTTCAGAATCCGATCAGGTACGACAGCTCAATGGTTCGAAGTTGTCGGAGCAGCTGAACCGCGGCAACCGAGACAGGCTTGAAAAGCAAGTGCACGGCGCGAAGGCGCGGGATGCCTTCAGCGTTGTCGCTGACGAATCGTTATTCCTTGCACCGCCTGCGGATGAAATGCCAACGACGGCGCCACCGGAAAGTGCACAACAACGCGAGATCCTTGCGGCTGCCGTTTCATACATCAACTCGACCATTCCACGGCTGCCCGATGTTTTTGCGACGCGCACACTGGTGCAATATCAAGAGAATCTGCCCAAACCGAACCAGACGTGGAAGACCGCTTCTGAAGATCCGTCGCTACATCGGGGCGAAACGACAACCGACAGTATTCGGTTCCACGATGGTAAGGAGTTGTTGGAACAGAAGTCCGTTAAGAACGCGCCAAGCGAGCCGGGCGTTGAGAAGCTGAACACCATTGGCACCTTCGGCCCGATCCTTGCCACCGTTATGACCGCGGCTACATCTTCGGGCAGCGAACTGACCTGGTCTCATTGGGAGAAGGGAGAAACCGGAAACCTCGCGGTATTTCACTATCGCGTACCGCAGGAGACACGTTTGTTCGAAACCGGATTCTGCTGCATGACCGATGAGTATCGTGGCCTTCCGTTCAAGGAGCACGCACCCTTTCACGGCGAGATCGCCATCGATCCGTCGACCGGCTCAATCCTGCGCTTGACGATTCAGGCTGACCTCGCATGGAGGCTACCGATGAACCGCTCGGACACCGTGGTGGAGTACGTTCCCATTGAGCAAGGCGGAAGAACCTTCATTTGTCCCTCAAGGAGCGTATCCATTTCGAGGCAGCGCAGGACGAGGCAAATCGTTGAGTGGGGTGAGAGCTTTGAAGTCTACGCGCCGTTCGAGACACTTCTCAACGAAATGAGCTTCGAGAAATTCCACATCTTCGGCTCGACAACGAAGATTCTCCCGGGATTCGTTGAGGTCCCTAAGGAGAATTGATCAGGAAATGGCTGACGCTTCAAAAGCGGAACACGGGTCCTGCTGAGATCCGGGCAAAGTAGTTGGGCAGAGAGTGAATCTGGTCGTTGGTCGGGATGGTGAAGTTGGCGTATTGAAGGTCGGCCTGTACGCGAAAGGCGAGGCGCGCGCTCATCCGCGTGTCAATGCCGCCACCCCCCACGGCGGTGAATGAGCTTGTGGTGGCTGGACCTTCGCCACCCCACCAGTCGCTGTTCAGGTGGCCATAGCCGCCGAGCCCCTCAAGGAAAAAGGACGCCTTTCCGAGCGGCCGGACATACTCGACTCCGCCAAGAAAGAAAAGAGGATGTTGCGGACTGGAGAGGCTTGTTCCGTAATAGCCGCTTGCGTCAAATTTCAACCTCAGGGCGCCCGACAATGGGTGCGTGAACGAGGCTTCCCAGCCGTTCAGCGGGGTGTGCGACGTTGCGGAGGCATGGCCATTGAAAGAGTTGGAGAAGAAGCTGTAGCCGACGAAGAGCTGATTGCCCTGCCGGGACTCGGTAGAGGATGCGGCCTGGCTAAAAACGCTTGCGGTAGAAACAAGAAGCAGGATGAGTAGAAGCCAATCGCGGCGAATCGACAAAGGAAAGACCTCCCTAACGATCAAGGGCAGAATCCTGCAGGTGGACCGTGAGTGTTGGACTCGCTTCCCCAATAAAAGGGAGGCGGCGCCACGGAGAAATCGGTACGCTCTTTGCAATCGCGGTCTTCGCAGCTAACTTTTGAGGGCGACGCGGATGTGGAGTTCCTTCAGTTGCTGGTCGCTTACATTCGTCGGTGCTTCGGCCATCAGGTCGATGGCTTTCGCCGTCTTGGGGAAGGCGATGATTTCGCGCAGGCTGGCAGTGCCGGCGAGCAGCATGACGATGCGGTCTAGACCGAGGGCAATGCCGCCGTGCGGAGGCGTGCCGTATTCGAGCGCGTCGAGGAAGAAGCCGAAGCGTGCCCTGGCTTCTTCGTCGCTGATGCCGAGCGAGGCGAAGATCTGCTGCTGAATATCTTTGCGATGGATACGGATGGAGCCTGAACCGAGCTCGAGGCCGTTCATGGCGAGGTCGTAGCAGTTGGCGCGCACGCTCGCTGGATCAGACACGAGATTGGCCATGTCGTGCTCGTGCGGCGCGGTGAAGGGGTGATGCGCCGGCATCCATTTGCCTGACGGCAAATCGTACTCGAACATGGGGAAATCGACGATCCAGATGGGATGGAAGGCGGTACTGCCGTCGATGGGATCTGAGACGCCGTGCGGGTGGGCCTCTACGACAACCTTCTCGGTGACGTGGAAAGCCTTGTGGCGATCGGCATACTTCTTCGCGAGCTCGGTGCGGAAGTTGCCGGCGGCGGAGAAGACGTTGATTTCGCGCTCGGAGAGGCGCCCTTCAAACTTGGTATCGCTTGCTTTTACGGGGTGCGCGGGGTCGCCGGCAACGACGATGACGAAGTCAGCCTCAGCAGCGCCGGTAAGTTCGCGCACCTTGGCGGCGCTGTCAGGAAAGCTTTTGGCCAGGCGCTTGAAGTCGTCAATGAACTTGGCGCCTTTCTTGGTGTCGAACATGGGGTGGTTGTCTTCTCGCTCTTTGCGGCTGAGTTCGCCGACATTGGGAATGCGGAAGGCAACAACGGGCAGGGCCGGATCGATCTGAAGCGTGGCGAGGGCAGCGTCAGCGAATGCTGGACGGACGTCGGTGAGGCCGGGGAGGCGCAGATCGGGCTTGTCGGAGCCAAAGCGGCGCATGGAATCGTCGTACGTGATCTTGGGGAACGGCGTGGGTAGGGTGACGCCGGCGGCAGCAAAGGCGGCCTTCAGAAAGTTCTCGACGACGGCGAAGACGGATTCCTGGCGCGGGAAGCTCATCTCCAGGTCGACCTGCGTGAACTCAAGCTGGCGGTCGGCGCGAAGGTCCTCGTCGCGGAAGCAGCGGGCGATCTGAAAGTA
>PLTV01000330.1 GCA_003164635.1 Acidobacteriaceae bacterium | reverse complement strand
GAGTCCATGACAAGCCGCACGGTTCCCGAAGTTCTCGGCGGAGAGTTGGTTCTGGGCCGCTCTGTCACCCACGGCGGGGCGATGGCCAAACTGGTGCGCGAAGGCTTGCCGGTGAAGGCGCTGTTCCTTCTGGCCGAGCGGCTCGACATTCGACAGGCTGAAATCTCAGAGAAAATCGGCATTCCGCAACGCACCCTTACGCGGCGGCTTGCGCAGCACTCCAGGCTCACTCCTGCCGAGTCGGACCGCACGGTGCGGCTGGCCCAGGTTTTCGCAACCGCGACCGAAACGCTGGGGGATCCCGACAAGGCCACGCAGTGGCTGAAGACTCCGAATCGCGCCCTGCGCGGCGGACGGCCGCTCGATCAACTGGATACCGACCCCGGCGTTCGCGAAGTGGAGGACGTGCTGGGCCGCATCGCCTACGGCGTTTATTCCTGATGAGAATCTGGCGCCTGTGCCGCGAACCTTTTGCGGCACAGGCATTTTCCGGCGAGGGCGCGCGGCGCTTCGGTGGGCGGTGGAACTCGCGCGGTGTGCCCATGGTCTACTCTTCGACATCGCTTTCGCTGGCGGCAATTGAGCTTTTCATTCACCTCGAGCCTGGGCTGGCGCCGGATGATCTTGTGTATGTATCCGCCGAGCTGCCTGAGGGTGAGCCTGCGCGAACGCTGGAACCGGACGAATTGCCCGAGGGTTGGTGGACGGACGAGCCTCCACGTGGAGTTCCTACGACCCGTCAACTCGGCGATGCGTGGATCGCAGGACGCGAATCGTTGGCCATGCGGGTACCATCGGTGCCCATTCGTTCCGAGTGGAATGTCCTGCTGAATCCGCTGCATCCCCGCATAAGCGAGCTGAGCATCGAGCCCGTTCAACGCTTCGTCTTCGACGCGCGTATGTTTCAGAAGACAGCGGGATAGCAGCCGAGCTTAGCCTCCGAGTGCAAAAGCGCGCGCTGAATTCAAGAGCTTCGTCACTGACTCTTTCGAACACGACTCGGTATAGATGCGCATCAGCGGCTCCGTCCCGCTGGCGCGCAGCAGGAGCCAGGTCTCCGCGGCGTTGGGTTTGGTCGCAGCTTCGGGATTGTCGAGGTAGAACTTCACCCCGTCGAGATTTTCCTGGCGCAGGATCCTCATTCCGGCAAAGACTGCATCGCCGGTTTGCAGCGCGCGCGCGCGGGCTATGGCTCCGTTCTTCACGTCGTCAGCGATGTGCAGATCGATGCGACCGTACTGATGCTCACCGTACTCGGCCTGCAGATCGGCGACGAGCTGGCCCAGTGTCTTGTTTTCCTCGGCCATCACATTGGCCAGCAGCAGCGCGNNCGATGCCATGCTCGATCAGCTCGCGCCCATGTTTGGCGCAGATGCGGTCGAGCATCTTGGTGGTGTTGAAGGCGCGGGTAACCGCGCCGGGCCAGCCTTTGCGCCGCAGCACCCAGCTCAGCAGCACCGAGAAAATCTTGTGCGGGTCCACAAAGTTGCCGTGCTCGTCCGTTGCGCCAATGCGATCGGCATCGCCGTCTGTGCAGAGCCCGGCGTCGCAATGGTTGGCGACAACGGCTTCGCCCAGTGCTCGGATGTGCGGCTCAATCGGCTCCGGGTTGATTCCTGGAAAAAGCGGGTCGACGTTTCCGCGAATCTGCACGTGTTCCACGCCAATGCGTTCGAAGATCGTGGAAAGAATCGTTCGCCCCGCTCCAAACATCGAGTCGATGCCGAATTTCTTGCCCGATTTGGCGATCAGATCGAGATCGGCAAAGCTCTCAATGGCCGCGAGATAAGGGGGAAGGAAGTCGACTTCCTCGATTGTTGCTGCGGATGCGGCGAGTGGCGTCGCCTGCCCCAGGTACGATTCGATTTCTGCGATGATCGAGGGCTTACCCGATCCTCCGTACCACGCCTTGTACTTCACGCCGTTCCACTGCGCCGGGTTGTGCGACGAGGTGATCATGATGCCGCCCGCGGCTTTGCGTCCGCGCACGCCGTAGCTCAAGGCAGGAGTGGGTGTGATGTCGCTGGCAAAGGCCACCGGAATCCCCGTGGAGGCGATCACGTCCGCACACGCACGGGCGAAGGCTTTGGAGCCGAAACGTGTGTCGTAGCCGATGCAGAGGCCCTTGGCCGGCTCTTCCTTGGCGTGAATATAGGCGGCAATGGCCAGCGCGGCGGTCCGAACATTGGCAAAGGTAAAGTCGTCGGCAATAACGCCGCGCCACCCGTCGGTTCCAAACTTGATTTGTGGATGAGGCATAGCGGGGTCTCGTGCGCTCCCTTGATCCTATAAGGGTAACGGAGCGCAACGAGGAATGGTGACGAATTGGACTTTAGTACCCGAAGTTGCACGAGCCAAGAGAATGCTTTCCTCGCTCCCAACGAGCATGGCGGCTATTGCCAGGGAACCGCAAGTACATTTCCTTCGGACTCGAAGACTACGTAGTTTCCGGTCACCGCACCCGGTCCCCACTGCGTGGAATCACCATCCGCGTGGTAGGGGCTCGTCCAAGTGGGTTGGCCGGTGGTCAATGAATAAATCCCGTTCAGTTCCGATAGGTAAATCGTATCGGACGTCACGGTTTGGAACGGAAGCCAGAAGTAGGGGAGAGGTGGGTTGGCGAGAACCGTGCCGCTGGGGCTGTAGATTACGTACACTGAGCCCGGTATGTAGTTAGGCGTACTCGGCAGCCAGGCGAGTAACCTATTGTTATCGATCCAGCCGGTGGCTAGCCCGGGAACTGACGCGACCTGCGACCCGTTTTTGTAAATCAAGGAGTTCGCCGGATTAGCCGCATCGCAGCAGAAGGCCACCAAAGTTCCATCCGGCGAAATCGCCACAGGTGGTTGCAACTGAGGTTGCGTAATCGAGAGGATATTTGCACCGCCGGAAACGGGCGCCACCCGCACCGTGTAACTACCCCCATTTTTATCTACATAGCCAACAACTGTCCCATAAGTTGTTCCCGAGCCCGATAAGCTGAGACTGAAGTTCTGGCCTGCGGCGCTTGGATCGGAAGAGCTGTTGGTGACCGTCCCCGACGGCAGTGAATAGAAGTTAAGCAAGGTGCCGTCAAGGGATGCGGCAGCCATCACCGTCCCATCCGTCGAGAGATCGGTGTACCCGCTCGCGGAGGTCTCCGACCCCTGTGGAGTGGTGTTCGAAGGATTGAACCACGTGACCTGCTCGCCTCCAGTGGCGATCGCTGTACGGTTTGCGCCCCCGGCAATGCTTGTAATTAATCCGCTTCCAATGAAGCGGGGCGTACCCGACTGCAGCGAGGCCCCGTCAAGGAAACCATTGTTAAATAGATCCAGCACCCACTGGCTGCCGGACTGCGCCGCGTAGGTCGCGGAGGAGTACCCATTACAGTCGTTGTCGGTGAACGGTGGAAGCGTGTAGTTTGTGGCAACCGGCGTCGAACCCGACAGATCGATGACCGTCGTTACTTGTTGTTGATTGCCGTCGGGAAGAATGGCAACTGTCGGCCCTGAGCTCAGAGCGAACTTGCAATCCAGGTACGGATAGGTGAGTGCCGGTGTGGAACTTCCGATTGCAGAGATGGTCAAACCGTAAGCGTTATCGCTTGGACAGCTGTTCCATATCCAGTTTCCCCATCCGCCAAGGCAGAGGTTCGCCGGCTGAGTCTGAGCCACCTGCATGCTGGAACTGGAGTAGACGTAAACCGTAGCGTCGGGAAGAGGAGCCTGTGATCCTCCATCCTGGTCATAGCCATATTCGCTGAAGAAGTGAGCACCGTCTCCGAACCACTGATAGAACTGCCCCTGGTANNTGTCGAAACGTTATACGGTACAAGGACGTTGGCCGCCGGCTCGTAGTAATCGCCGGCCTTTTGGTAGAGGAGCTGGCCACTCGGCGCATAGATATAAAGCCCGGCGCCTGTCTCCATCGCGATGTAGCTGCCGTCGGAAGCAAGCTGCCACAGGTCATTCTGATTCAGGCCAACGGTGGTTGGCGGATTCGGTGGCGGCGCGTTTGGCGGTAACCCATACATGTAATCCGGTGCGGCGATGATTCCGAGCAGGTGACCGTCGCTCGAGGAGAGAACCTCGATTCCACCCGGAAGTTGAATTGCGGCAGTGGGACCGGCCATCTGGTCATATTGGCCGAAGTTGCCGCCGGCACTGATTGACTTACCGCCGAGACCGGCATCGCCGGTCGCAAGCATCGCGCCTGTCTGGTAGTTCCACAACGTCCAGGGCGAGAAGCTGTCGTCGGCGGAACTCGAATAGCCGCCGCCGCTGAGCACACTGCCATTGGCGAATGCGAGCGGCCCGCTTGAAAACCCAACCTGCATCAAGACAATAGGCTTGGCTGTAATCGTGATGGTCACCGGCGCGGAGGCAATGCTTCCGGCGGTATTTGTTACCGTGACCACGTAGCTTGCCTGTGCAGAAGTTCCGGTCGGAGTTCCGGAGATAATCCCGGTGGATTGGTTGAAGTTCAATCCCGCGGGAAGCGCAGGCGAGATCGAATACGACGCGACCGGACCGCCCGATATGCCGGGAATATCCGGTGTGATTGCCTGGCCTGTGTAGGTTGCGATCGAAGTCTGCGGATACACGATTGCTGTGGGTGCTTGCAGTGCTCCTACCGAAATCTGCACGGGGAGGCTCGCGGAGCCAACTGCGTTGGATGCGGTCACTGTGTAGGTAGCCGAAGGCGTCACAGTGAGCGGTGTGCCTGCAATCGTTCCCGTTGTCTGGCTCAGATTCAAGCCCGCAGGGAGTGCCGGCGAAACGCTCCACGAGGAGACGGGGCCTCCGTATCCGGATTCATAGACGCTGTCAGGCGCGATCGACTGGCCGACATAAGCTCCAATAGTCGTCTGATGATACTGAAGGCTTGGTACAAGCTCCGCAATGATCGTGATCTGAACAGTTGCGGTTGCCACTCCGCTCGAATTAGTTGCGGTAACGGTGTAACTGGTCGCGGAAGACGCTGCAGTAGGTGTACCGTAGATTTCACCCGTACTATTACTCATCAGTAGCCCAGCCGGAAGCGCCGGACTGACCGTGAACGTGGTGGCTGTAAAGGTATAGCTGCCGCTTGGTATGTCGGTTTGGATCGCTGCGTCTGCTTGTCCTTGCAGAGAACCGTAAACATATTGGAATGTGGCCGGCGGCGGCGCTGCTGCAGCGACCGCGATCTGAATCGTCGCCGTTGTCGATCCCGATGCATTCGAAGCGGTGACTACATACGCAGCCGAAGCTGACGCCGCCGTTGGCGCCCCGGAGATCGTTCCTGCGGTTGCGTCGATTGCCAGTCCAGCGGGGAGCCCAGGGTTCACTGCATAGGAAGTCACTGTTCCCGTAACAGTGGGCGTATCCGCTGTGATCGCCTGCCCCACGGTTGCGCTGATTGTCGTTTGGGGGTAGGTCAGCCCGCTGGGTGGCTGCACAGCAGCTGCCGCAACGGCAATCTTCAGGGCAGCGGTGGTTGATCCCGCTGCATTCGAAGCGGTCACAGTATAGGTGGCTGTCGCCGTCACCGCTGACGGCGTTCCGGCGATCGTTCCACTGGTGCTATTGAGCGTGAACCCTGAGGGAAGCGCGGGATTTACGCTGTACGCGGTCACCGTTCCGGTAACCGTTGGCGTGTCGGCGCTAATAGCCTCGCCGACCACTGCCGCAATGGACGGCTGGGCGTACGAAAGCGCCGAGGGCGCGGTCTGCTGAGTTGTTTGATTGGAGTTACCACCGCATCCGCAAACAAGCGCAGAAACAACACAGAAAAAGCCTGCCCAGAAAGCAGAACTGCGAGAAGTCATATGGGTCACCAAAGCAACAGCAAAGTGAAGCAGGAACTGCTAAGGGGGAGACTCTCTTTTCATCGAGCGGGTGAAGATTATCACGAACGGGCGAGAAAGGCTACCGATTTTTCTCTGGGAGCAAGTTCTCTCGTCACCGTACGCGGAGATAGAAGGAGCCGGGTTCCTGCTCTGGTGTCAGGTACGGGCAGACGGCGCGAAACGCTTCATATTGATGGTGTTTGAGGTGATTCAACGCGGCGACCACTTCATAGCGGTCGGTATTGGAAAGTAAGGCTTCAAGAAGGTATTGCTCGTTCCAGAACTGGACCTCATCGACGACCCAGATTGAAGGGTAATCCTTGGGCGTGAAGATGTCGTGAATGTGAATGTAGACGCCGGAAGCGAGGCGCGGAAAGATTTCCAGATATTCCTTCAGCACGTCACCCTGCGGCCGGATCATGTGCGACGAGTCGACGAACAGGATGTCTCCCGCGCGTAGTTCGTAAGACCAGTCGAGGCCGCAGTCTTCAACGCGCTTGCGGACAACGGTGATTCCGTCGACCTTTTCAAGCCAGCTCATCTCATAGGGCTCGATGCAGGTGTGCGTGGCCTGCAAACCCGTTTCGGCCTGATTTTGGAGGAGGGCGAGCCGTGCGATCTTTGTTGAATTTCCGCTTCCGACCTCGACAATCTTGCGGGGCTTGATGGCCCTGACGAATTGGTAAAGGAATTCGGCATCGCCCGAGCCGAACGTAGGGTTGCGCAGTGAAAAGTCGCTCACGTCGATTGCAGGACCCTCCCATTTGAGCTCGATGATTTCGGCGCTGTAGGTAAGTGTGCGCAGCAGATCGAGCTGGCCAGGAATATTGAGATCGATTCCGGGAAGATCGCGGTCGTCGGAGAGAGGCTTGGTCAGGGTGGAATCGTCGAACAGCGGCTGATAATAGTGGGCAATTACAGGAAAGAGGCCGATTCTTTTGAGCGCAGGCGTGGTCAAGGGAAAGTTGGCACTGCCGCGTCGCCGGTAAGCCCGGAGAATGAAGGCCGCCGGCACCGCAAAAATGTAAAAAAAACCGTCAACCATCCTCGATCGCAGAGGGAGGGTATTCTTTTTTGTCGCGTTCAACCGGAATCTCCTTGTGCAGCATTCTGCTCTGCATGGCTCGTACAAGTGGATTCGTTGGGGGGACGAACAAATCGCCGCAGTGACGGCTGGCAACGGTGAGAACCTCAGAAATCCCACCGCGCCCTCTTTCGGCGCCGTGCTCGCCTGTGAGGCGAGCGAAAGCCTTTTTTAGTTTCCTGTTTCCAGTGTAAACAGAGAACCGCCCCCGTGCTGTTAGACGGTCGACTGCCGTTCCAGTTCATGGAAGGGAGCGGGATTTAGGCTAGATGAGCTCGGTGCGCCCCGAAAGGCCGAGTTCCTTCACGATCTTGCCGACATCTTGCGAGTGGTCGCGGTGGGCGATCAGGAGCGCATCTTCTGTATCGACGATGACGAGATTCTCGACGCCGACAAGGGCCACAAATTTCTTGGGACTGTAGATGTAGTTGTTGCCGGCATCGATGGTCAAATGGCCTTCGCTTTCGGCCACGTTGCCCTCTGGGTCCCCACGCAGGCGCGTATCGAGCTGGTACTCGTAGAGCGATGCCCATGAGCCGAGATCGTTCCAGCTGAATTCAGCCGGTACGCAGTAGAGATGCGAAAGATGCTCGCCCTTGGCCGAACGGGGCTCGAGGACGGCGTAATCCACTGAGATGTTTTCGCACTTGGGATAAAGATTGCGGAAGACTTCGTCAAACTCGGGGGTGCCGTAGGCGGCGGCAATGGCCTCAAGCAGCGGCGCAGACTCCGGAAGGTGCTCGCGCACAGCATTGGCAAGGGTGCGTGCCGACCAGAGGAACATGCCCGAGTTCCAGAAATAATACCCCGCTGAGACGAATTCTTCAGCCTTGTTCTGGTTGGGCTTTTCAATGAAGCGGCGCACATGCAAAGCTGTGTCGTCCTTGGTGAGGTCGCCCGTCTCAATGTAGCCGTAACCGGTCTCGGCGCGCGTGGGCTCAATTCCGAGGACGACCATGTTGTCGCCAATGGCGGCCAGAGCGATGCCCTTTTGCAGCGCCTTCAAAAAACGCGGCTCGTCGGCAATAACGTGGTCCGATGGGAAAACTCCCAGAACGGCGCTAGGATTCTGCCTCTCGATGAGAAATGCGGCCAGGGCGCAGGCGGGCGCTGTGTTGCGGGCAACGGGCTCCTGAACAATCTGCGTTGCGGGAATACCGCGCAGCTGATCGGCAATCTCCTGGGCCAGAAGATCGTTGGTGATAACCCAGGTTTTATCCAGACCGGCCAGAGGCTTGAGCCGCTCCACCGTCTGCTGGATCATGGAGCGTTCTCCGTCAAGCGCAAGCACCTGTTTGGCGCGTGCGCGGCGTGAGCGAGGCCAAAAACGGGTACCGCTACCACCAGCCAGAATCACAGGGCGAAAATCGATTGACTTCGACATTGAAGAGACATCCTACCGGACCAGCGGCATGTTTGCACAGTGCAGTATGTCACTTTTTGGCACAGAGGTCATGCTGCCGTGATGAGACGCACGTTGCGCAACCAACGTTCGACGGCGAGGAAGCACTCGCCGCCGGCTTCCAGGCGGGATTATCTATGCAAGAGCAGTGAGGAATTCAGCCATGCGGCGAACGCCTTCGTCGATGTTCTGCTTGGTCACTGGATAGGAGATGCGAATATGCTCTGCCGTGCCGAAGGCTTCGCCGGGAACAGTCACAACGTGGGCCTCATGGAGAAGCCTCGTCGCCAGTTCCGTTGCCGACTTGATGCCGCCCTTGCCGAGAAACGCGGAAATGTTGGGGTAAACATAGAAGGCGCCTTCCGGCTTGGTGCAGGTCACACCCGGAATCTGGAGCAGCTTGGCCAGCATGTAGTCGCGCAGCTCAATAAACTCGGCGCGGAACTCGCAGACACACTCCTGCGAGCCGCTGAGCGCCGCGATGGCGGCCTTCTGCACGATGCTGGTCGCGTTCGATGTCTGCTGCGACTGCAGTTTGCTCAGGTTGGCGATAATGGCCTTCGGGGCCAGCGCAAATCCTGCGCGCCACCCCGTCATCGCGTAGGTCTTTGACAACGAGCCCAGCACCACCATGTGCTCCTTGGCCCAGGTAAACGAGCCTGCCGAAACCGGCTTGCCCTCGTAGTTGAGGTAGACGTAGCACTCGTCGAGCAGCAGGAAGATGCCGCGATCGTGGGCGAGATGGACAATCCGCTCGAGGTCTTCGGCGCTAACGACGCTGCCCGCGGGGTTCGAAGGCGAATTGAGAATGATCGCCTTGGTGCGCGGGGTGATGGCTTTTTCAATCGCATCTGCCGTGATGCGGAAGCTTTCTGCTTCGCTGGTCTCGAGGAACACCACCTTGCCGCCGGCGTACTGAATGATGTCTTTGAAGCTGACCCAGTAGGGAACAGGCAGAATGACCTCGTCGCCGTGGTCCACCAGGATCTGCACGGCGTTGAAGAGAGCATGCTTCTCGCCGGTGGTGAAGATGGCTTCGTCGATCGTGTAGTCGGAGCCAAAATCGGTGGCATGACGTTCAACAATGGCCCTGCGCACGTCGGGAATGCCGGGAACGACGGTATAGCGGGTGAAGTTGGCGTCAATGGCCGCGATCGCCGCGTCCTTGATGTGCCGCGGGGTCGGGAAATGCGGTTCCCCTGCGCCAAAGTCGACCAGGTTTGCGCCTTGCGCGCGGAGTTTGGCGGCCTCGGCGGCCACAGCCATGGTTGCGGAAACTTCAATGCGGCCGATGCGGTCGGCAAAGACTTTTGCAGGAGATAGGACGGTCATGACACACCTATTTTTGCAGATTTCGCGCCAACCGCAAAACGTTGATCGATTCGGCCTTGCCGGCTGAAGGTTTCTGGAGCCGTTCGCGACGCGCGAGATCAGTTGTGGTTGATGCGCGCGCGCAGACGTTTGAGCACATTGGGTGGCACCAGACCCGTCACATCGCCACCGAAACTGAACACTTCCTTCACCATGCGGGAGCTGACAAAGGAATAACGGCCGGCCGGCTGCAGGAACACTGTTTCGATTTCGGGGGCTAGGCGGCGGTTCATCAGCGCCATTTGAAATTCGTGCTCGTAGTCGGAGATGGCGCGAATGCCGCGGAGCACGGCGGTAGCTCCCTGCTGTCGCGCGAATTCGACCATGAGGCCATCGAACATGGCAATGGAGACGTTGCCGAGAGCGCTCGTGGCTTCCTTCAGCATCTCCAGGCGTTCTTCCACGGTGAAGAGCGGGTTTTTGACGGGATTGTTCAGAATGGCGACGGTGAGGTGTTCAAAGAGCTTGGCCCCGCGCTGGATGAGATCGACATGACCGTTGGTCGGCGGGTC
>PLTV01000225.1 GCA_003164635.1 Acidobacteriaceae bacterium | reverse complement strand
GTCACGCAGATCGGCGGAGCCACCGGCTCAGTCCTCAGCCTCTTCCCGCCTGAAAACGCCACGGGCAACTACGTCAAAGTGGTGCAGCGCGTACCCGTGCGCATTGACTTCAGCGACCTCGCGCACGAAGACCCCAGCCACCTGCTGCGCCCCGGCTTGTCCGTTGAGCCAAAGGTCCGCGTCAAGGAGTAAGCGGCCCTTATCCTGGCGGATGTCATAGAGGAGGCTGGGAAAGCACGACCCTCTCGGATGTCATCCCCGAATCTGGGTGCCCCATCCTTCCGCAGCCTTATCGCGGAAGGGTGGGAAACCATGAACCCAAACCAGCAGGAAAAACACCCTTCACCCGCCCTTGAACTGGGCGCCCCATGTCTCGCTTTGGAGACATGGGAAAGCACAAACCCCTCTGAACGTCATCTAGGACCGGGGTTTCCCCCAATCCCTCCGATGTTATCTCCGAATCGGGGTGCCCCATCCTTCCGCAGCTTCATCGCGGAAAGGTGGGAAACCATGAACCCAAACTAGCTGCCGAATACAATCAATCCCCCCCCACCCGATACACCGAGATGCCGCCAGTCAATGTAAAGTTATGCCACCACCGACTACAACGGAATTCCGCCAGTGGATGAATCTGCGAAGGAACAGCATCATCCACGCCGGAGGCGTCCGGAATGTTTACTCATGAGTAATTTACGAGTGGCCGGTGACACAGGCGTTACGTCAGATAGTGAATCTAGAGGCGCGGGCTGACAGCAGAACTGTGCTTAACTACGGGAGGCATGAGGAGAAGATCCAACAATGCGTCCAGCAAGCCCGAAATACGAGACAGTACGTATCCAGCGGTTTCGAGCGATGAAACTCGGCAAGGCTGACAAACAAACAATTGGCCGAATTGAGAAGTTCGGCTGCGAGGTGGTCCAGGTCAAAAGCACTATATCCGGCCCTGGCTGGTCGTACTCTGTGGGAGTCTTTGACACGTCCGGGAAGCCGGAGATTATCACGGTTGGATTGCAGGAGGATGTTGCTTTAGTTCTGGTGAACGAAGCCGCAAACAGTTTGCGATCTGGCGTCGATCTGACTCAAGGACGCCATAGCAATATGCTTGGGGACGTCGAGTGCGAGTTCCGTCCAGTGGATTCGAAATGGGCGAAACACCTGATGGGCTGGGCAGTCTGGTATTACGAGGGCGCTGATTTTCCCGTGCTGCAAGCTGTCTATCCAGACCTCAAGAATCGGTTTCCCGAGGATGAAGGATTTGATTCAGCATTTCAGCAGCCCTTGATGCAGCCGAACTCTCAAATGACCACCGTGGAGAGTGATTTTTGGGCCTCAACAGATCCGAAGAGCAGCCTATTCGATTGGAAGTTTCTCGACCCTCCTCATACACGTGTGTACCTATCGAAGACAGTCCATGAGGGCACCGAGCCGGTCACATACGTATCTCACGACGCCGATGACGGAGCATGGCAGTTCCTTGGCGACAGTATGTCCGATGGAGGTGGCCCGGTTATCTCTTGCTTTCATCATCCAATCGATGACGACCGAAGCCTGAGCGAATTGGCAGACTTGCCCTTGGGCTGGTACGCGGAGCGGAGCAGGCCCGGGGAGCCGTGGATCCGAAAGGTGCACGACACAGAGGATGCATCCGATTGAAGAGTGCACCTCTTCTTGCTGCCCAACTTCGCCTTTATGCGCTTCATCTGCAGTCCGCCAAGCGTCTCACAGGCTCTTACAGTGACATTCCGGGAGTGTGGTCGCCAATCCGTACCTTACTCCTTTAGGGAGGGGTTACTTCCGGGTTGCCGGTGATACAGGAGTAACCCACGATTTTTTCATGTCGAGGGCGCATCATCGTCGTCCGATGCCGCAGCGATGGCATCATCCTTCATGTATTTAAGACCGGCGAATCCAAAGACAGCCAAAGCAGCACCAAATGGAATCCCCAGCCACTTCCCAACTGGCCGCGCATCGAAAGAGTCATGAAACCCCGCAAACTTCCCCGATAGGATTTCAACGTCTATCGCTTCGTTTTTGAAGGCCCTTTGATCATCGTCGAGATACACAACGCGGAAAGATTGTCCATCGAAAATTGCGGGAGTGTTCCAATATGGAAAGATGATTTGAGTTTCAAGGTTAATGGGGTTTCCTCCGTCAGGCACAAAACGAAAGCCGTGTACAGTGCTGTGATGGTAGCCGTTATGAATTTCCCGGTCCACATGGTCATAAGCCTTGCCCACCTCCGTAATCCGGCGCGAGAACGATGGTACTGTCGAGTGAGACAGCCCATAGAAGAAAACAACGGTTCCCAAGGCTAGAAAGAGCCACCACGCAAGAGGCGGAATCCATGCCCTGCGTTTCGCGTGGAGGAGAAAGAAGATGGCGAGTGCCGGGCCAGCTCCTAGCAAACCACACATCATGGTGTGCGTATAATCCATTCGGTTCCATCCAGTCCAACTTTTGATTTTGGACCATCTTAGCGCACGTTCTCAATATCGAGCGGGCTCCAGGTGGATTGCGGTCGGTTTGTCGGCAACTCGGAAGTATCGCCACATTGAGCTCCAAAAAGCAACCGCGGATCCTTCACTGCGTTCAGGATGACAGTGCGCTGGGAAGTTTGCGGGTTGCCATCCTCGTTGTTGGTGTATTGTTGCCCACTCGGAAGTTATATATCAGTAAACATTCGGCCCGGCGGAGTTCCATTGTACCGTTATCCGGGGACGGCGTCGGCCCCAGCCCAGAGCATGCGGGGGCATAACAGTGTATTGAGTGGGGGCATTCGATTGTAACCAGCACTACCTGCAAAAACACCCTTCACCCGCCCCTGAACCGGGTGCCCCATGTCTCGCTTTGGAGACATGGGAAAACACGGATCCCTCCCTCCTCGTCTTCTCACTTTCGAATTGCATGCAATTAACGCAAAACGCGCACAATGGATTTATGTCCAACTTTCATCAGCCTCTGGCCGATTCAACCGCGCAACCGATCACGCCTCAAATTCGGCCCCGGAACGGGATTCTGCCTCCAAAGTGGCAAAATCACTCCCGTAACTCCTTTGTTGTCTAGATTCTGCAAATAACTCTTTTGTTATCTAGAATTTGGAAGGATCGACTCCTTCTATCTCTATGAAAACAGGGAATTTCTTTACAGAAACCCCCTTTTTTCTTTTTTCCGTGGAAGAAAAACAGGACTTCTTTTCTGAAACAACCAGCCCTCTACCCATCGCGGATCGGCGAGGAAAGCTCGAACCTTTGCATCCACACCAATCGCCGCCAGCCCGCTAATTCAGCGGAATAAACTCCACCCCGCGTACCAGCGCCGGCCCCACGCCGGGCGGCGTCGGCGTCGAGTAGAACGAAATTCCCGTACTCTCCGCTGCCGGGTACACAAGGTTGGTCAGCACCGTTTCGCCATTCTCGGCGAATACCTCAATCGAGTTGTGATCCACCACAATCTCTAACCGGACAGAATTGTCCTGCGGATATTTCAGCGGAGCCGAGATCCGCGCCGCAAACTCCGGCGACCAATCCGTCCTTCCCGAGTGCGTCCGATCCACAAAGACGCGCCCGCTGGCGTGATCGATGCCCACAATCGTCTCTTCCGTTGCCGCCCGGTTGGGATCGAGCGTGTTCCTTCGCAACCGGATTCCCGCCTCGGCCGCGTCACCCGGATCGAGCGTCACCCGCAGCAGATACGCGCTGCCCGCAACCTTCTTCGCCGCCAGCTGCTCGTTGACTTGCACAATGGACTGGTAAGGCGACGCCCCAAACAAGGCCTGCGACGGCTGAAACGACGGAGTTGAGAGTATCGGCTCCTGCACCAGTTGCAACGGCTCCTGAGATGAAGTGCTGGCGCTGCGGCCCGATGGTTCGCGCAAATAAACGAACCGTGGAACCGTCATCTCTCCCCGTCCCGGAAGCGCCGGAAGCTTGCTCGCGTAGTTCCAGTTGCTCATCCACGCAATCCATATGCGGTTCTGTCCCGCAGCTGTGTTCGAAAACGAGGTCGAAGCGTAGAAGTCCTTGCCCCAGTCCACCCAATGAGCTCCGGCGCCTGGATGGTCCTCTGTAAACTTCATCCCATCGAACTGCCCCACGAAATACTGGTCCGCCGATCCACCCTGCGGACCGCCGGGGTTCAAATTCACGTTCAGCACCCATCGGCTTCCATCCACCTTGCCCATGGCGTCATGCTTGCCCGCCGGCACCCGCACCGGCAGCTCCATCAGATCCGGGCATTCCCAAACCCCAGACACCGCTCCCGCCGGTCCAAACTCGCCTGTCTGCTCCCACTGCCGCAGGTTCTTCGATCGATAAAACCGCACCTTGTGCTGGTCAGGCAAAGCCACCACCATAATCCAACTCTGCGTCCGCTGATACCAGAAAACCTTCGGATCCCGGAAATCCTTCAGCCCCGCATCGATCACCGGATTGCCCTGAAACTTGGTAAAAGTCTGCCCACCGTCGCGGCTCACCGCAAGATTCTGCGTCTGCTTCGTCTCCGTATGCCCTGCGTAAATCGCGATCACGCAATCCGGCGTCTTATGCCCGGCCTCGCCGCACAACCCGCTCGTGTTATCTCGGTCCTCGACCGTCGATCCGCTGAAGATCATCACCCCGTCGCCTTCAGGAATGGCCACAGGCAACTGCTTCCAATGCACCAGGTCAGTCGAAACGGCGTGTCCCCAACTCATGTGTCCCCATTGGTCTCCCGAGGGGTTGAACTGAAAATAGAGGTTGTATTGCCCATGCAGGAGAATTGGCCCGTTCGGATCGTTGATCCAGTCGGGTGGCGCCGAAAAGTGAATTCTTGGTTGCCATGGCGATGCCGTCGGTTGTTGCGAATGACCCTGCGCCGCAATCAGAAGCAAAGCAGAGAAACTAAATACCCAGAAGATCTGTTTTGGCATGGTCCAGGAGAATTTCATGAACATAGGCGACGTTTTTCCTCTATCTCTCTCAAGGGTATCGTGTCAGCCGCACGCCGACCTATTCTTCCGCTTTCGACTCTTGCGTAGCCGAATCCTCCAAAGCGCCGTCTCCAACGATTTACATTGAATGCAGCACAGCCCATGAAAGACGCGATTCACGTATCCAAGGAGAACTACCTCAAGGCCATTCTTGAAGCCCAGGCCGAGGGACACCTCGTAATCCCGGCCCTGCTCGCGCATTGGCTTGAGGTGTCAGCCCCCGCCGTCACCATGGCCCTGAAGCGTCTTAAGCGCGACGTCCTCGTCGAGGTCGGCGAGGACGGAATTGTCCGGCTTACCAGGCCGGGACGAAACATCGCCTACCAGACCGCCTTGCGGCACCACCTCATTGAACGCATGCTCAGTGAGATCTTCGGCATGGAATGGTACGAGATCCACGAAGAAGCGGAGCGGCTCGAGCATGCCGTTTCTCCTGCCTTTGAATCGAAGCTGAAAGAAAAGCTGGGAGAAAAGGGAGCCTGTCCGCACGGCAACGCGGTCTTGCCCGTCAGCCCGGCAGAGCGGAAGCGTGGCGGCGAGACCCCACTCTCCGAAGCTGCGGAAGGAAAACGCTACACCGTAACCAGTCTTCAGGAGCGAGATTCCAAACTGCTGCTTTTCCTCCACAGAACCGGCTTGGGTCCCGGCAAAAACCTCAAAGTTCTAAGCCAGAATTACGATCAGACGGTCTCCATCGAACTCAATTCGAAGACGTCGATTCTCGGCAGACCCGCGGCAGAAGCCGTTTGGTTGAGGCTGGAAGCCAAGCGAGAACGATAATTTCACATAATGAAATAGATTAACTATGATTAACGCGTGTGTGGCATACTGAACCCTGGAGCACCTCCAGCTCTCACTTTCGTCAACAATGGCTACAGAATCCGGATTTCTTCCCGAGTCGCGCGAGCCCTCCTTGCCGGAGGTGCATTCCAGCGTGCACGTCTCTCGCTCCCCGGTCTTCTGGCGGCGGCTCGTTGGATTCCTCGGCCCTGGCTTCCTGATTTCAGTCGGTTACATGGATCCAGGCAACTGGGCCACCGATATCGCCGGCGGCTCGCGATTCGCCTATACGCTGCTTTCGGTCATCATGATTTCCAACTTGATGGCCATTTTGCTGCAGAGCCTGAGCTTGAAACTGGGGGTTGCCACGGAGCGCGACCTTGCGCAGCTCTGCCGCGAGGCCTTCGGTCCCTGGGCGAGCTTCGCGCTATGGATCGGCGCGGAGATCGCGATTGCCGCATGCGACCTGGCCGAGGTCATCGGATCGGCAATCGCCCTGAACCTGCTCTTTCACATCCCGCTCTTCTACGGCGTTCTCATCACCGGCCTAGACGTCCTCCTCATCCTGCTACTGCAACGATGGGGTTTTCGCGTGGTTGAAGCTCTCGTGATCACCCTCATCGGAACCATCATCGCCATGTTCGGCGCTCAGTTGCTCTTTTCGCGACCCGAGTATGGCGTTGCCCTCCATGACCTCATCGTTCCATCCGGCTCCATCCTGACTAACCCAGCCATGCTGTACATCGCAATTGGCATGCTGGGCGCCACGGTAATGCCGCACAATCTCTATCTGCACTCCTCCATTGTGCAAAGTCGCAAATACGAGCGCACGACCGAAGGCAAAAGAGAAGCCATCTTCATGGCCAACGTTGACTCCGCTCTGGCTCTCACCGTAGCGCTCTTTGTGAATGCCGCCATTGTCGTGGTGGCTGCGGCTGTGTTTTACCGCAGCGGCCATTACGAAGTGGCCGCAATTGAGGACGCTTACAAGCTGCTCAGCCCACTGGTCGGCGCCGCCGGCGCCAGCACGCTGTTTGCCATTGCGCTTTTGGCAAGCGGACAGAACTCCTCCATCACCGGCACGCTTGCCGGACAGGTTGTGATGGAAGGATTCATCCACATCAAGCTCGCTCCCTGGCTACGCCGGCTGATCACCCGGTCTCTCGCGATCATCCCCACCATCATCGTGGTTGCCTTGACAGGAGAGCGCGGAACCGAAAAGCTCTTGCTATTGAGCCAGGTGATTCTCTCACTGCAACTGAGTTTCGCTGTGGTTCCTCTGGTGATCTTTACCGGCAGCAGGAAGAGAATGGGAACGTTCGTCAACGGTCCATTCACGCAAAGCCTCGCATGGACTGTCGCCGCGTTGATCGCCGGGTTCAATGCCTGGTTTCTCGTGCTCATGCTGAGATAACGGCTTTCATCCGCTCTCCGGTCGTCACAAACCACCGAGCGCTTTGCAGAGAATTACCCTCCCATGCAATACCATGAATCCCATGCTTGTTCTTTCTGCTGCAGAATTGCAGGCCTGCGACCGAGCCACCACGGAACAGCATGGTATCCCGTCCCTGCAACTGATGCGTTCAGCCGGCGCCGCAGTGGCGCAACTTGTGCAGCAGGTCTTTCCGCGAGCGCAACGCGTAACCGCTCTTTGCGGCCGGGGCAACAACGGCGGCGACGGAATGATCGCAGCGCACCTGCTGACAAATGCGGGATTCGAAGTCACCACGCTTCTTTTGGGAGATCCGGAACGGCTATCCGCCGATGCCGGAGCGGCCTGGCAAGATTTGTTGAAGCAATCTGCACCGAGCACTGCACATGTCGTGCTGTCCGCAGAGTCCCTGGCAGCGCACGCTGAAGCACTGCGCCCAGACCTGTTCCTGGACGCGCTAGTAGGCACTGGATTTACTCCCCCTCTGCATGGCCTCGCAGCATCGGCACTTGCGTGGGTGAAGGAAAGCGCGGCGCCTGTCGTGGCTGTCGACCTTCCATCCGGTTGGGCGGCAGATTTGCGAACGGCCTCGTCCGAAGTGCCAGTGTTCCCGGCCGACGCCGTCGTTACTTTTACAGCACCGAAGCCCGCGCATCTTTTCGGACAATTAACGCGCCGCTGGGATCAGCCGGTGGTAGTAGCGCCCATCGGGTCACCGCCGGAGGTGATCGTTTCGAATCTGGGCCTGGAGTGGGCAGGTGGGGCGCTGGACCTTGTGCGCAGGCCGCGCGCCGCCGAGGCCAACAAGGGTAACTTCGGACATGTCCTGGTGGTGGGTGGCTCAGTGGGCCGCTCGGGCGCGCCTTCGATGACCGCCCTTGGCGCGCTGCGCTCCGGGGCGGGACTGGTTACGGCCGCGGTTCCAGCCACCGTCCAGGGCCTGGTGGCCGCAGCGACGCCGGAACTGATGACCTGGCCCCTCGCCGCAAGCCCATCGGGAGGCATTTCAGGCGATGGCCTGGATGAGGAGTCGCTCGCGGAATTGATGGAGGGTAAGACCCTGTTGGCGATCGGGCCCGGCCTGGGCCAGGCCGCCGGAACCGCCGAGTTCGTGACGCGTCTTCTTACGGCGACCAGGATTCCCGTTGTCATTGATGCGGATGCGCTGAACATTCTTGCGGCTCAGCCACGGTTGCTCGAGAAAGTTGCGGCGGGCAGAATGGTGGTCATGACGCCGCATCCCGGAGAGATGGCACGTCTGGCGGGCATCTCAGTCGCCGAGGTACAGGGCAATCGGCTCAATGTCGCGCGCGCCTTTGCGCAAAGTCTGGGCGTCACCCTCGTACTGAAAGGAGCGCGGACACTGATCGCGCATCCTGATGGACGCGTCGCGGTGAACACAAGCGGCAATCCAGGAATGGCCAAGGGCGGAAGCGGCGACTTGCTCACGGGGGTCATCGCGGGTCTGTTGGCGCAGCATCCGCCCTCAGCGAATGCCGAAGATGCTGCACGGGCAGTCGAAGCCGCGGTCTGTCTGCATGGGTTGGCCGCCGACCTTGCTGTGGCAGAAGGCGACGAACACACTTTGCTTGCGACGGATTGCCTTCGCCAATTTTCTCGGGCTTTTCGTTTTGATTTGCGTGGGGAGAACGGGTATGTTTGGTTGCAGGGCCTCCCGGTGAACTCTATACCGAGCGTGTGCCCACCCGAGGCTGCCTGATGACGAACGCTGCTGCTCCCGCCCCTGCGGTTCCACCTGAGGCAGTGCGCACGCACGAGTTCACCACGAAGAACGGCGCGGACACGATTGAGGTAGGCCGCAAGCTGGTGAAGCTTCTGAAACCGCCCCAACTGCTCATCCTGCGCGGCGACCTTGGCACCGGAAAGACAACCCTCGTGAAAGGAATCGCCGAGGCTCTCGATGCCGCCGAAGCCGAGGAGGTCACGAGCCCGACCTTTACACTGGTTCACGAGTATGAAGGCACGCACCATGGCAAGCCCGTCAAGCTGTTTCATCTCGATGTCTATCGTCTCGAGGGTGAGCGGCAACTGGAAACGCTGGGCCTCGACGAACTCTTGACCCAGGATGCGCTGGTGCTTGTGGAGTGGGGGGAGAAGTTCAAAAGCATCAAGAAAAAAGCCACCGGTGAAATCATCATCAGTTCGGCTGGCGGTGATGCTCGCAAGATTGTGGTGAACCTGAAAGATCAGTCCTGAATTCATCAGCGAAGTTCCGCTCCCATAACTTTTCCAAAGAAGGATTTCAAATTCCTACATGAACCGCTACGACATGCAGTGGATCGGTCCGTCGCCTTTAAAATCCTGACAATGCCCGCTATGTAAAAGTTCACTTCGGGAAGCAGGAGAACATGAGCTAGGCGCGCGTCGCGCTCGATTCGAAATGCGCAAAGCGCCTATTGCTCTCTGTACCGCACCGCAATACACTGCATTCTCCGGTTCCCCATGGTCAAACAACCCTCAGTTGCATCGAATCTCGGGCTCTATGTCTACGCGGCAGGCGCCATGTTTCTCGGCGTCCTTGGACTGGTAAGCGGCGACTTTGCCACCACCTGGCAGCATGTGGGCCCGAATGTTCCCTTACGCGTACCGCTCGCTTACCTCACCGCGGGCCTCGAACTCATCGCGGGCATTGCCCTCCTTTTGCCCCGTACGGCGCGAGCCGGCGCCTTCGCCCTCACCGTCCTCTATTCAATCTTTACGCTTGTCTGGGTGCCCAAGGCCCTGGTGAATCTCGGCAATTACGACCCCATCGGCAATGTTTTCGAAGAGTTCGCCCTGGTCGCCGCCGGCCTCGTCCTCTGCGCTGCCTATTCTCCTCCTGGCTCCTACCTTGCGCGACATCGGGCCTTCTTCGTGCTCCTATTCGGCATTTGCCCGATCTCGTTTGGCATCGTTCATATCGTGGATATGCCCGGTCTCCTGAGCCCAATCCCAGGCTGGCTGCCGCCGTCCAAAATGTTCTGGGCTTACGCCACTACGCTGGGCTTTTTTGCGGCCGCAATCTCGATCCTCACGGGCATTTTTGCACCGCTGGCCTCGCGACTGCTCACCGCGGAGATCGTGATCTTCGAGTTGCTCTTCTGGATTCCCAATCTCCACGCTGCGCCGAGCAGTCATTTCAACTGGGCCGGAAACGCGATCAGCATCGCCCTGGCCGGCGCTGCATGGGTGGTCTCCGACTCGATCAGTGCTTCGGCAAAGGCCGAGTCCAGCGCCGTGTCGCGCAGCGTGAGCGCGCCTTAGGTGCAGTAAACGCAGCCCAACTTGAATCCAATCGCGCACCGTGAAGTAATCGTTTACAATTTGGGGCGCAGCCGGAGGACACTCGGCGGGCCTTGGGTACGGTTCGTTGCGACCAGCGGAGCGGTATTTCCCTGCGGAATGGAGAGCGACGGAATGCGAAACGAGTGGAGTGGTATGCGTGTGTTCGGCGCGATGCGCGCGCGGGTTGCTGGAGTGGTGCTGTGTGTCGTGGTCGCGGCGATTTCCTGCCTGGCGCAGGGGTTGGCAGGGATTTGGGTTCAGCCCGGACGAACGCTGGATAACGGCGAGCAGCAGAAGTGGGTGCTCGTCTTGAAACAGAATGGCAGCGATCTGACCGGAACGCTCAAGAGCCTTGATTACGGTGTGGAACTGAAAGGGACGGCGACCGGAACGCATTTCGAACTATTCGCGGCGTGGCAGCCGGGGACGCCGTACTTCACCGGTTATCTGGTGAATGGCGAATTGCATGGCCTGGAGCGCGGACGCCGCCCGGTGACCGCGAAAGCGGGAACTGCGGCGGACGATATTCCGACTGTGAGCTACATTGATCCTCCTGCTCTGAAGACAGTGCCGGATAACGGCCTGGCGAAGACGCCGCCGATGGGCTGGAACAGCTGGAATTTGTTTGCGGGCAAGATCGACGATCAGACCGTGCGGACGATGGCCGATGCGATGGTGTCGAGCGGCATGCGCGACGCCGGCTACGTCTACGTGAACATCGACGACACGTGGGAAGGCGTGCGCGATGCGCAGGGGAATCTGCAGTCGAACCACAAATTCCCAGACATGAAGGCACTTGCGGATTATGTGCACTCGAAGGGGTTGAAACTCGGCATTTATTCGGGGCCAGGACCGCGAACGTGCGCCGGATATCCGGCAAGCTATGGGCACGAAGAGCAGGATGCGAAGACATGGGCTGCATGGGGCGTGGATTACCTGAAGTACGACTGGTGCAGCGCACGCAACATCTACAAGAACGACGCGCTGCAACCGGTGTACCAGAAGATGGGCGCGGCGCTCGAAGCGACGGGGCGACCGATGGTCTACAGCCTCTGCGAGTACGGGTGGGGCGAAGTGGAGAAGTGGGGCCCGGCAGTGGGCGGCAATTTGTGGCGCACCACCGGAGACATTCGCGACTCCTGGGACAGCATGATCGGCAACGTCGAGAAGCAGGTGCCGACGGCGCAGTATGCAGGGCCGGGACACTGGAACGATCCTGACATGCTGGAGATCGGCAACAGTCACATGACCGACGATGAGTATCGGACGCATATGAGCCTTTGGGCACTGGTGGCATCGCCGCTGCTCGCGGGCAACGATGTTCGCTCGATGACCGACGCGACCAAGGCGATTCTGATGAACAAAGAAGTGATTGCTGTCGACCAGGATTCCCTGGGCAAGCAGGCTTCGCCTGTGAAGAATGGCGATCTCGAAACCTGGGTGAAGCCGCTGGCCGATGGAAGCGTGGCTGTGGGCGTGGTGAATCTTGGCGCGGCGGCGGCGCAGGCTACGGTGAAGGCCAGCGATCTGGGCTTGAGCAGCGTGAAGAGCGCGCGTGATCTGTGGGCACATGCGGATGTGAAGTTTGCCGATGGAGCGTATGCGGCGACGGTGCCTTCGCACGGCGTGTTGCTGCTGCGGGTGAGCAAGTAAGTTGAGGGGCGTGCTTTCCCACCACCTGCGGTGGGGCAGACGCTCGCTGTTCGCTCGCAGGAGGTTCGTGCTTTCCCCCCCATGAATCCAAGAGCGATTCATGGATGGGGCATCCGCCGCGATTTTTGAGTTCGTGTGGCTTCGAAGAAATGGAGTACGAAGAAAATGCACGAAAACTGGATGGAACAAATCAGTACAACGGCTGTCTGGGCGAGACGAACTGGGTTGCTCTTTTGTGTGGCGTTGCTGGCGGTGGCCGGATGCAAACAGCAGAGCCTTACCGGGCGATGGGCGGCTCCGATCAAGACGTTGGAGAACGGCGATCCGCAACAGTCGGTTCTCGAATTGAAGCAGGAGGGCAATCAGCTCACTGGAGAGTTGAAGACTTCCGGATATATCGACCAACTGAAGGGCACGGTGAATGGAAATCACTTTGTGCTTTATTCGGTCATGGGTCCGCCCACGAGCCCGTCGGCTGAGGGCGACTTGGTTAACGGAGAGTTGCATCTCAAGGATTCTGACGGGCACACGATCGACGAAAAACCAGCCACCGCTGCGAACGATTTGCCCACGGTGGCGTACATTGAGCCTCCGCCGCTGCACAACGTGGCCTACAACGGACTGGCAAAGACGCCGCCGATGGGGTGGAATAGCTGGAATCTTTTTGCCGGCAAGATTGACGACCAGACCGTGCGCACCATGGCCGACGCCCTGGTTACGAGCGGTATGAAAGATGCGGGCTATATCTACCTGACCATTGATGACACGTGGGAAGGCGTGCGCGATGCGCAGGGAAACTTGCAGCCGAACCACAAGTTTCCCGACATGAAGGCGCTCGCCGACTATGTGCATTCCAAAGGATTGAAGCTGGGAATCTATTCGTCGCCGGGACCGCGAACCTGCGAAGGTTATCCGGCCAGCTACGGCCATGAAGACCAGGATGCGAAATCGTTTGCAAGCTGGGGTGTCGACTACTTGAAATACGACTGGTGCAGCGCGGAGTATGTGTACAAGAACGAGCAGTTGCAGCCGGTATATCAAAAAATGGGTGAAGCTCTGGTAAAGTCGGGACGTCCAATTGTCTTCAGCCTGTGCGAGTACGGTTTTGGCGGCGTGGAGAAATGGGGCGGCGGCGTGGGCGGAAATCTCTGGCGCACCACAGATGACATCCGCGATGAATGGGCGAGCATGATGTTCAACATTGAATCGCAGGTGCCGACGGCGCCGTACGCCGGCCCAGGGCACTGGAACGATCCTGACATGTTGGAGATCGGCAACGGACACATGACGGACGAAGAGTATCGCACTCACATGAGCCTTTGGGCGCTTACCGCAGCGCCGCTGCTGGCGGGAAATGATGTGCGCAATATGTCCGACGCGACCAAGGCGATTTTGCTCAACAAGGAAGTGATCGGCGTCGACCAGGACGCGCTGGGCAAGCAGGCTTCGCCGGTGAAAAACGGCGACCTGGAAATGTGGGTGAAGCCGCTGGCGGATGGAAGTGTTGCTGTGGGTGTGGTGAACCTGGGCGCGGCTGCCGCGCAGGCTACGGTGAAGGCAAGCGATTTGGGGTTGAAGAGCGCGAAATCTGCGCGCGATTTGTGGGCGCACACCGATGTGAAGTTTGCCAACGGTGCGTATGCGGCGACCGTGCCTTCGCATGGCGTGTTGATGCTGAAGGTAAGCAGCAAATAACACCCGGCAACTCGTGTTGGAGTCAACCAGGCGAGGCGGGTACACGGGTTCCATCGAA
>PLTV01000195.1:31152-39239 GCA_003164635.1 Acidobacteriaceae bacterium | reverse complement strand
CCCTGAGGGACGTTCTCCGTCCAGCCACGCCACTTTTTTTCGTGTTGCCGCAATCTTCTGGCGGCTACAACTGATCACTAACCACTGCCCTCACTCCCACCGAAACACCCGCGCCGCAATCGCCGTGAACACCACAAACAGCACCATCAACCCAGCCACATCGCCGCGATGTGCCCACCAGCTCTCGCCATTCCAGATACCCTCAAGCAGACTCACGGAATACGTCACCGGAAGCATGTGCGCCACTGCACGCAACCACGCCGGAAACACCGCGATCGGCACAAACAGCCCGGACAACGCGAACATCGGATAGAGCACCACCGCCCCAATCGGCTGCGCAAACCGCGCCGTCGGCACAATGCTCGCAATCAGAAAGCCCACGGCTAGAATGCTCCACGTGCTCAGCACCAGCGCCAGCGTGAACGAAACCCANNAGAATCGTCTCCGGTCGCAGTGGGGTCGCGCGCAACCGTTTCAGAATTCCACCCTCACGGTAAATCGAGATGATATTCACGAGCGAAAGCACGGTACTCACGCAGATCAGCAGCGAGATCAACACCGGTAGATGCACCGCGGAAAACCCGCTCCCTGCAAACGAGGGAGCCGCCGGCCGTGACCCAACAATGCGTCCCAAAACTACGTACAGCAGCACAGGAACGACGATCGTGCCAATTGCGCCCAGCGGCTCGCGCAGGAATACCTTGATCTCGATCCACGTCAACTTCCAAAGTCCGCGCAGCATCTCAAGTCCTCACTCGCGAATCGAACGGCCCGTCAGTTTCAGAAACACATCTTCAAGGTTGGGCAGGATCGTGCGAAAATCCGTCACCCGAATCCCGTTCTCCGATAAACAATGAATCACCTCGCTCACCAGGTCCTCGCCATGTCCGCGAATCGTGAACCGCTGATCCGTCGCAGTCACCGACTCCACTCCCGGAATGTTCCTGAAGTGTGCCTCGGCCCCGCCATCGTCCGTGCGCAGCACCACGGTCCGCTCCGGACAATGCCGCCGCACCATCGCCTCCGGCGTGTCAATGTCGATAATGCGTCCATGTTCCATGATCGCTACACGATCGCAAAGCCGCTCAGCCTCTTCCATCAGGTGCGTCGTCAAAAACACGGTCTTGCCGCGCTCGCGAATCCCGCGCACAAGGCCCCAGATCGCATGACGCGACTGCGGATCGAGTCCCGTCGTCAACTCATCCAGAAATACAACCTCCGGATCGTTGATCAACGCCAGTGCAATAAACAACCGCTGCTTCTGCCCGCCCGAGAGATTCATGAACCAGGCGTTGCGCTTTTCCGTAAGCCCCAGTTGCTCCAGCAATCCCGCCGCATCCACGGCACTCCTTCTATAGAGCGACGCCCACAGGTCCACCGCTTCCCAAACCTTAATGCGCTTCTGCAACTGCGCCTGTTGCAACTGCACGCCGATGCGTTCCTGCAGTTGATACACCTGGCGAAACGGGTCCAGGCCCAGCACAGTGATCGCACCGCCATCGGGCTTGCGCAGCCCTTCAATGCACTCCATCGTGGTTGTCTTGCCCGCTCCATTCGGGCCGATCAGCCCGAAGATCTCACCTTGCTTCACCTCGAACGACGCCTCTTCCACAGCCACGGTCTTCCCGTAGACCTTGCGAATTCCCTTGACTTCAATCACTGTCTGCATCGTCTTCGTGGCCCAGGTGGTGTGTGGGCGATCCTGATGCGGAGTGTACATGACACGGCCACGATCTCTGCCTCACCCTTCCTCGGTTGCATAACGTGCCCGCGTCGTCGACACTGGTTGGCGATGCGAATCCGTCTTTCATTCGTAGTCTGCGCTGCACTTGCCCTTCTCGCGGCGCTTCCTGCCGCCGCCTCGCACCTCGTCACTGGCAATGGCTACGGCTTCGCCGTCGTCTCTCCCGATTCCGGCGCAATCACTCGCTTTTATGCGCATCCCTACAGCTTTGCCCAGCCCAATCCAAACAACCCGCTCAGCGAAGGCATTGAGACCACCAACTTTCTCAAGCAAATCACCTGTGGCCCTTTGACTCCGCAAAACCCATCCACTGACTACGATTCCGACTCCCACATCATTCGCATCCACAACCCAGCCGGCGAAGAGCGTGTCTTCATGCCCTTCGGCCTCGAGCAGGCCGCGCTCATCCTCACTTGGTCTGCAAGCAGTGCCTCTGCCAGGCAAGATGGCTGTCGCGTTGAGTGGGCACATCCCGTTCGCTCCACAACCGTGATCCGTAAGGCTGCCGTCGAAATACGACTGCTGCAATTCGACGGAGCGCCAGAATCCCTCCTCCTGATTCCGCTGGAAGCACAGCAAGGTCCGCGCAGTTCGCACGGCCAGGACTTGAGCGGAAGCTCCTCGTGGGCGATCCTCTCGCTCGAACCCGGCAGCGAGATCGACGCAGCCATCGGCGCATTCCAAAGCTGGTGCTCCGGCCTTGCCCCATCTGACCTCGTCCGGCGAGAACTCGCCCAGCTTGAGCATTGGCGCGCCAGCCCCACCGTTCATTTCGAAAGTGACAAAGAGCATCACCTCTGGCGTCAAAGCGAAGTCATGCTGCGCATCGCACAAAGCCGCGAGCCCAATCGTCCCGGTCGTAACGGGAATGGCCTCATCGTGGCTTGCCTTCCCGATGGCGTGTACTTCACGCCATGGGTGCGCGACATGGCCTACGCCCTGATGGCGTTCATCCGCATGGGCCATCAAGCCGAAGCGCGCGCAGGCCTTCTGGCGTACTTCAACGCCCAGCCCACCGGCAAAATGCGCGCGCAAACCGCCGATGCCGATTACCAGGTCTCCGTCGTTCGCTACTTCGGCAACGGCGCTGAAGAGCCCTTCTTCACGCAGGAAGGCGCCATCAACATCGAGTTCGACGACTGGGGCCTCGCCCTATGGGTGCTCGGCGAGTACGCGCGTACCTTCAACGATGCAGCGATTCTCAACACGGCAACATTTCGCGGCCCTCTCTATCCGAGCGCTCGCGATTACATCATGAAACCGCTCCTCAAGAATCTTGAGAGCTACGGCTCCGGCCAGATCGTCGCCGCGGACACGTCCATTTGGGAAGAGCATCAGAAAGACAAGAAGCACTTCGCCTGGTCCACGGCCCTCGCCATCATGGGCCTGCGCGAATTCGCTGACATCGCGCACCGCGCTGGGGATGAACCTTCACGCACTGAAGCTCTTGATCACGCCGCCCGGCTCCAGTCAGGATTCAACACCGCATTCATTCGCGACGGCCACCTGCACGGCACCCTGGAGCCAGGCATCAAGAACGACATCGATGGCGCGCTGCTCGCCATCATCAACTTTGGCATCGTCAACGATCCTGCCCTCATGCGCGACACCGTCGACCGCATGCAGCTTCTCCGTGTGGCCTCGGGTGGCTATCGCCGCGTACGCGGCACCTACACCGATCCTGCCATCTTTGAATATTGGTACGAGCAGGAGGAGTTTCTCTTCGTCGACTTTAGCCTCTCCGAAGTCGATCGCCGCCTCGGCAATCTGGCCCAGTCGAAGGCCATCCTCGACCGCATCGTCGACAAATCGGCAGCCGACCACAACATCGTTCCGGAGATGTACGTCGCCGTCCCCTGCCAACTCTTCTCCGGAAGCGTTGGCGATCCCACGGGTGCGTTGCCCATGGTTGGTTACGGTGCAGGCGAATTTATCCTCGAACTCGAAGCCCGTGAGCAACTGCTAACCAAGCCATGATTGAAGGTCCAGATCCAAATAGGCGCGCAGCCCCTTCAGTCTTCCTGCATTCGATGCAGCACCAGCACAATGCCCAGCGCCGTCAGTACACTGGCCAGCGCAAACAGAAAAGCGCTCGCATAACCCCACGCTCCAATCACCGCGCCCGCAATCGGGCCCACTAGAAAAAAGGAAACGTCCGCAAACCCGGTGAATACTCCCAGCGCCGTGCCGCGATTATGCACAGGCACACGCTTCACAGCCTCGACGCCCAATGCCGGAAACACCAGCGAGAAGCCGAAGCCCGTCAAAGCCGCACCGCCCGAAGCCATCCACGGCGACGTTGCACTCCACAACAGCAGAACGCCCACCGACTCCACCGAAAAACACGCCACGGCCACGCGGAACCCGCCCCACCGGTGAATCGAGTGGATGAACAGCAGCCGCACCACGATAAAGGCCAACCCGAATGCCGTTAGGCAAAGCGCGGCCCCATTCGGGTTCCAATGTTTGCTGAGGTAAAACAGCGTGACAAACGTTGCCAGCACGCTATAGCCAATGCCGCCCAGCGCCAGCGCCATCCCATGCGGTGCAATCCGCCCCAACACGGCCCTAAACGGCAGATGCTCTCCAACCGTGATCGGCACTGGATCTTTGCGCTGCGCGAGAAAAAGGCTGAATCCCGCAAGCACTGTCGTCAACACACCAAGCGACGCCAACCCCAGGTGCTGATCGAGAATCACACCCAGCGGCGCGCCCAGCGCCAGGCCTCCATACGTTGCCACGCCGTTGAACGAGATCACGCGCGCCGTATTGCCAACGCCCGCGCTCGTGATGCCCCACAACGTCGACCCTGTCGATCCCAGGCTCTCGCCCACGCCCAATGCCAAACGGCTTGCGATCAGCGCGCTAAGCGTTATCCACGCGTTCGAGTGAGCGGCCGTAGCGGCCAGCAGCAAGATCCCGCTCGCGGTGCACGCGCCCATTCCCCAGAGCACTGAAACCTTCGCGCCCGCCGTGTCGGAAATCCGGCCCGCCCATGGCCTGCTCAAAAACGTCGCAATGTACTGAATGCTGATCACCATCCCAGCCAGCGCCGCGTGCATGCCCATGCGCAAATGCACAAACGCTGGCAGAACTGCCAGTGGCAACCCGATCGAGAGATAGCAAACGAACGTGAAGTACACGTAGCCCAGAATCGAGCGCACCGAGCCCACCGTCACAAAGGAGGGCGTTGCGATTGCTTCTGAAGGGGTGAGTGAAGGCATGCGTCGGGGGGCCGATGTTGAAAGGGAAATCGGCCTCCGTCAAGTATATCGAAACCGCAAATCTCCTTCTTCTTAATTCTCTCCGCGTCACGGCCCTCTACACTGGATTCATGCCCGCGTTTCACATCGAACACTTCGGTTGCAGAGCGGCACGCGCCGATGGCGAAGCGGTCAGCGAGCGTTTGCTCTCCGCCGGTCTCGGCCAGCGCACGCCCACTGAAGCCGACGTGGTCGTCGTGAATACCTGCAGCGTCACTGCCGAAGCTGATCGCGCCGCCCGCGCCTTCATCCGCCGCACGCACCGCACCAATCCAGCCGCGCGCATCGTCGTCACCGGCTGCTATGCGCAGCGTGCACCGGAGGAGTTAGCGCAGCTTCAAGGCGTCTCTGCTGTTGTGGGCAACAGCCACAAAGCCTTCGCGCCCGAAATTTCATTGCGCCTCGCAACTACGCAAGACCCTTCCTTTACCACGCAGTCCTCCGCCTTCGTGAGCATTTGCTCGCTCCTAACACAGAGTGTCGGTGAACGCAGCGTTCCCATTTGGGCCGACGATCGCTTTGCGCACTCGTTCCTTGAAGAAGCCGAGCTTCTACCGGGAACGCAAACCCGCCCCAATCTCAAAATTCAGGAAGGCTGCAGCAATCGGTGTACGTTTTGCGTCATCCCGCAGACGCGCGGCTTTTCGCGAAGCCTTCCCGCCGTAACGGTTTTGCGTCATGTACGCGAATTTGTCGCCGCAGGCGGCAAGGAGCTTGTCCTCTCAGGCATCAACCTCGGCCGCTGGGGCCACGACCTCGACAAGGCAAGCGATACGAGACTCTCGGCACTCGCACGGCGAATTTTCGATGAAACCGCGCTGCCTCGCCTGCGCCTCAGCTCCATCGAGCCCATGGACTGGAACCCTGACCTCATCAGCCTTCTTCGCACTTACGGCGCAAGTGGCCGTCTCGCCCGCCACGCCCACCTGCCGCTTCAGTCCGGATCAGATGCGGTCCTGCGCCGCATGCACCGCCGCTATCGTCCCTGGCATTACGAAGAAAAAGTCTGGGCACTGGTTCAAGCTGCCGGCCCCATGCTCACTCTCGGCGCAGACGTCATGGCCGGCTTCCCCGGCGAGACCGATCGCGAATTTGAAGAGACGCTGGACTTCGTGCGCAAGCTTCCGTTCGGCTACTTGCATCTCTTCCCCTTTTCGCCTCGCCCCGGTACCCGCGGCTGGGCTTTCCACGCCGAAAGTCCCGTTCTTCCGCAAGCGGTCAGCGAACGCATGGAAGCCCTCCGCGCGGTTGCGGCTGAAAAGAGTCTGGCCCATCGCAAGCGATTTATGGGCCACGAACTCGCGGCCATCACCCTGCATACCTCCTCCGACCTCTGGGCTAAAGAGCGCTCCACTGCTCTCTCTGATAACTTTCTTCCGATCGAACTCCATGGCAGCCACGCCGCCAATAGCCTCATCTCTGTCTGCGTTACCAGCGTCACGCCGGAAGGTTTGTTGCGCGCCAAGCCCGCCTGCCTGCCTGAAACGCCGTCACCCAACGCCACAGGTCGGCAGTGAGTTCGCCCCTTCCCGGCCCTAAGTTTAAGGCTCAATAAACCCGGCCAGATGTTATACTCAGGGTGCGTCCGTTTCCCGCCCCGGCACCGAAAAGGTGCTGAACGCGGGTCGACACAAATCTTGGAGGAGCACCATCGCACTCGACAAACGTTCCGCAAAGTCCTTTATTCGCATCAACGATCGAATTCGCGCGCGCGAAATCCGCGTCATCGACGAAAACGGCGAGCAGCTTGGCATCCTTCCGCCTTTTGAGGCGCTGAGAATCGCCCGTGAGCGTGGTCTGGACCTTGTCGAGGTTTCCCCCAACGCTGTCCCGCCCGTCTGCCGCATCCAGGNNTCCAGGACTACGGCCGCTTCCTCTACGAAAAGGAAAAGAGTGACCGGGCCGCCCGCAAGAAACAGAAAGTCATTACGGTCAAAGAGTGCAAGTTCTCCGTCACCGTCGACGAGCACGACTACCAGACCAAGAAGAATCAAGCCGTGCGGTTCCTTACCGAGGGCGACAAGGTCAAGGCCAGCCTCCGTTTCCGCGGCCGCCAAATGGCCCACCGCGAGCTTGGCTACGCCATCATCAATCGCCTGATCCAGGACATTGGCGACGCCGGCATCGTGGAATTCATGCCCCGTATGGAAGGCACGATTCTCCATGCCATCCTGGCCCCGGCCAAGAAGCAGGAATCCCCGAAGCCCAAGCCCGCAGCCGTTCCTGCCGCTCAGGCGCAATAAGAATCCGCTCTCAAGTGAGTTTCTCAAAAAGCCGTCTCTCGTGGACGGCCTTTTGCTTGATACACTCGTGCCATCTCGGCTAACTCCTGCTTCCCGTCCTGAATCGCGCCGCTCCCGTGCTGTCCCAATTCCGACTCCCAATGGAGGCCCGCTCATGCCTGTCTTGAAAGCAACCGCATTCGCCCTTCTGCCCTTGTTTGTTGCCTCCACGCTCCCCATCCCTGCCCAGGAACCTGTCTCCAAACCGGAAGCAGCTCCACTCTCCGGCTACTCCACTGCGGCCTCAACAACGGAACGCGATTGGGAAACCAAATTCCGTGCATTGCCGTCTCCCGAAAACCTGCGTGCCNNGTGGATCCTCGCCCACTTCAAAGAGTGGGGCCTCGACGCCTCGATTGAGACCTTCTACGTCCTCTTTCCAACTCCCAAAGAACGCGCCCTTGAGCTTGTCGCCCCCACCAACTTCACCGCCAAGCTTCAAGAGCCGCCCATCGCCGGCGATTCCACCTCCAACCAACAAGCCGAGCAGTTGCCCACCTACAATGCCTACAGCATCGATGGCGACGTAACCGCACCGCTCGTCTACGTCAACCAGGGCGTACGTGCCGACTACGACGAACTCGATCGCCTCGGCGTCTCCGTCAAGGGAGCCATCGTGATAGCCCGTTATGGCGGTGCCTGGCGCGGCATCAAGCCAAAGGTCGCTGCCGAACACGGCGCCGTCGGTTGCATCATCTACTCCGACCCCAAAGACGACGGATACTCCGCGGGCGACACCTTCCCCGACGGCCCCTATCGACCCAAAGATGGAGTACAGCGCGGCGCAGTCACCGACAC
>PLTV01000195.1:0-31145 GCA_003164635.1 Acidobacteriaceae bacterium | reverse complement strand
GAGCCACTGCTCGCAGCCATCGGCGGCCAAACCGTTCCCCGCGAATGGCGCGGCGGCTTGCCCATCACGTACCACCTCGGTCCCGGTCCCGCCAAAGTCCATCTCAAGGTCGCTTTCAATTGGGATATCAAGCCCGTCTACGACGTCATCGGCCGCATTCCAGGCTCCGAATTTCCCGATCAGTGGATCATTCGCGGCAACCACCACGATGCCTGGGTCAACGGCGCCGAAGACCCGCTCTCCGGCCAGGTAGCCCTCATGGAAGAAGCCCGCTCCATGGGCGAACTCCTCAAACAAGGCTGGAAGCCCAAACGCACCATCATCTTCTGCGCCTGGGATGGGGAAGAGCCGGGGCTGCTTGGTTCCTCCGAATGGGTTGAGACGCATCAGGACGAGCTGCGCAAAAATGCCGTCATGTACGTCAACTCCGACACCAACGGCCGCGGTTTTCTCGGCATTGAAGGCTCGCACTCGCTCGAGCACTTCATCAACGGTGTCGCCCGCGACGTGAAGGACCCCGAGACCAACCTCACCGTCTGGAAGCGTGACCAGTTAGCCGAGATCGACCGCGCTAAAAGCGACTCCGCCCGCCAGGCACTCCGCAGCCATGGCGATCTCCACATTGAAGCTCTCGGCTCCGGCTCCGATTACACTCCGTTTCTCGACTTCTGCGGCATTGCCTCCATCAACCTTGGCTTCTACGGCGAGTCCGGCGGAGGCATCTATCACTCCATCTACGACGATTTCGACTGGTACACCCACTACGGCGATCCTGATTTCGTCTACGGCCGCGCTCTCTCGCAAACCGCCGGAACCGCCCTCATGCGCATGGCCGACTCCGAGCTGCTCCCCTTCGACTTCCACAACTTCGCAGATACTGTCCACACCTACATCGGAGAGATTGAGAAGCAGCTCAAAGATCAGCAGGCGCAAATCATCGAGACCAACAAGGAACTCGATGAGGGTGTCTTCACCGCCATCGCGGACCCCCGGAAAACATCGCTGCCACCGATGCGCAAACCAGTGCCGCCCTTCTTGAACTTTGCGCCGCTGGAGAATGCCGACGCCAAGCTCACCGCCAGCGCCGAACGCTTCACAAGGGCTCTCGCTGAGGCACACGCGCAAGGCTCCCTTAACCTCGATGCTCAAGCTCTGGCCTCTGTCAACGCCCTGCTCATCGAGAGTGAACGCAAGCTAACCACCCCCGAAGGATTGCCCGGGCGTCCCTGGTTCAAGCATCAGATCTACGCTCCCGGCGCCTACACCGGGTACGGCGTCAAGACCCTGCCCGCCGTGCGCGAAGCCATGGACCAGGAAGACTGGAAGCTCGCCCAGGACCAGGTCCCCATCGTTGCCAAAGTCCTCGAAGACGAGTCCGCCCTCATCGACCAGGTCACGGGCCTCCTTGCCCCTTAAGCGATCAGGTGCCCCATCCATGACGCACTTTTTGCGGCATGGGTGGGAGAGCACAGACCTCCTGCGAGCGCATCGCGAGCGTCTGCCCCACCGCAGGTGGCAGGTGGCTCCTCTTGACAGTCAAGAGGAATATCGTTTACCTCTTGATTATCAAGAGGAGAACCAATCATGGGATCGAACCCGGGGGACGTAGTCCAGGGCACACTCGAAATGCTCATCCTCAAAACGCTTGCCCTTGAGCCGATGCACGGCTACGGCGTGGCTCTGCGCATTGAGCAGGTGAGCGAGGGCGTCTTTCGCGTCAACCCCGGCTCGCTGCTCCCCGCTCTGTTGCGCATGGAACGCGCCGGCAGCGTCAAAAGCGAGTGGCGTTCCACTGAAAACAATCGCCGCGCCAAGTACTACATGCTTACTGCGCGCGGCCGCAAGGCGTTGAAGGACGAAACCAGCGCATGGGGCCGCCAGACCGCCGCCATCGCTCGAATTCTTGAAGCTTAGATTGCTCAAGGAGAGGGGTGTGTCATGGGAATCTTCACAAGAATATCCGCCGGTCTGCGGGCTTTGACAAACCGCGGTCGCGTCGAGCGCGAAATGGATGAAGAACTCCGCGGCTTCATCGACGCCTCGATCGAACAAAAGCGCCGCGCCGGCCTGACCCCCGATGAAGCCGCTCGCGTCGCTCGCATCGAGATGGGCAGTCCCAACGCTGTCAAGCACCACATCCGCTCTGCCGGTTGGGAAACCGCGATCGAAAACCTGTGGCAGGACACGCGCTTCAGTCTGCGCGGCCTCGCTAAAAGCCCCGGCTTCACAGTCATCGCGCTCTTGTCTCTCGCTCTCGGCATCGGCGGCAATACAGCCATCTTTACGCTCATCAACCAGGTCCTCCTGCGCAATCTTCCCGTGCGCAACCCTGAGCAACTTGTCACGTTTGGAAGAAACAATGGCTCAGGCATCGCCGGCGGCATCGACCTCGGCAGCTACGGCCTGTTCCCGTGGTACTTCACGCGCCATCTTCAGCAAGACCCCGGTCCATTTCAGGGCATCGCTTCCTATTGCAGCTTTTCTGACAAGGTCAGCATCCGGCCACCTTCCGCAAACGGTGTATCCGATATGAGTTCCCCCGCAATCCTTGGGCCGGCCAGCCTGGTCTCGGGAAATTATTTCACCATAATAGGCGCCCAACCCTTCATGGGACGCGCCTTAAATCTAACCGACGATGCCACTCCCGGTACCGGAGCCGTGGTCGTGTTGAGTCATCATTTCTGGCAGCACTCGCTCTCATCCGATCCCGCCATTCTCGGCAAAACCATCAGCATCAATGGCACGCCCTTCGCCGTCATCGGAGTCATGCCCGAAGCATTCCACGGACTCAAGCAGGAACTGGAACCGCCCGATCTGTGGGCTCCGATCTCGATGCAGACCGTCGTCCTCAAACAGCCCACCTTGCTCACCGCCAATGACGGCGCATATTTTCTTCACGTCTTCGGTCGCCTCAGCAAGGAAGCAACTGCTAACCAGGGCGCTCTCGCGCAAAGCCAGAACTGGCTCGACCAGCAGATTCGCGCTGACATCCGCTCCCACGAAGGCGCCAAACTGACTCCCGAGCGCCAACAGGAAATCAGCCGCATCACCGTCCCGCTCATCTCGGCCACGCGCGGCGTCTCAACCCTCCGCAATCGCTACGGGGGGACCCTGACGATTCTTATGTGCGTCGTTGGATTGGTGCTCTTGATTGCCTGTGCCAACCTCGCCAACTTCCTGCTGGCCCGCGCCGCCACGCGCCGCCGCGAGATCGCCACGCGCCTCGCTCTTGGCTCCAGCCGCGGCCGTATCGTTCGCCAAAGTCTCATCGAGACTTTTCTGCTATCGCTTTTCGGCGGCCTGCTGGGCCTCGGCCTCGCCTTCGCCGCGACCCGCGCGCTTATTACGTTCGTCAGCCATGGCAGCGCTTATATCGCCATGGACCCCGCGCCCGATGCGGTCGTGCTCGCGTTTACTCTTGGCGTATCCCTACTCACCGGCTTGCTCTTCGGACTCGCCCCGGCAATCATCGCCGCCCGCACCGGGGCCGCCGCCAATCTAAGCGCCGGCAGCCGTACCGCACAAAGCAGCGGCGGCAAACAAGCCCGCTTCTGGCCCAAAGCGCTGGTCACCGCACAGGTCATGCTCTCCTTGCTCTTGCTTGTGGGCGCGGGCCTCTTCCTCCGCACCCTCCGCAACCTTGAGAATCAAGACTACGGCTTTGAGCGCACTCATCTGCTCATCGCCAATTTCAATGCAAAACTCGCTGGTTACAAACCCAGTCAGACGCCTGCGCTCCATCAGCAGTTACTCGAACGACTTTCCGCACTCCCCGGCGTCCAGTCCGTCGCCCTCGCGCTTACTCCACCCATCAGCGCCGGCAACTGGTCCTCCAATATCGATGTTCCGGGCTACACCCCCGCGCCCAAAGAAAACACAAATACAAATCTCAACCGCGTCTCCGGTACTTACTTCCAAACAGCCGGCATCTCCATCGTCGCCGGGCGCGCCATCAACGACGCCGACACACTCAATCGCCAAAAAGTAGCCGTGATCAACCAGACCGTCGCAAAGCATTTTTTCCCCAAGGGCGACGCCGTTGGCCGAACGCTCCTCATAGGTATTGGCGATGTCAAAGGGCCCTGGCAAATTGTCGGCATTGCGCGCGACACCAAATCCAGCGATCCTCGCGAAACCGAAACGCAGCGCATGCTCTATCTTCCCCTGGCGCAGATCGAACCCTTGAGCGCCGTCGATCCAACCGCGCCCACCGGCACCGTGCCGGAAGAAAATCAGGACCGCTTCGCCGGCCTCATCGTCCTCCGCACCACCGGCGATCCCGCGCATTCCATCATCGATTTCCGCGCCGCGGTCGCCTCCGTCGATCCCAACCTGCCTCTCACCAAAATCGCCACCATCCGCGAAGAGGTAGAAGACTTCATGTCCCACGACCAGCTCATCTCAACGCTGACCGGCTTCTTTGCTCTGCTGGCTCTTCTGCTGGCCGCCATCGGCCTTTACGGCGTCATGAGCTACAACGTTGTCCGCCGCACCAGCGAAATCGGCATCCGCATCGCGCTCGGTGCACAAAAATCCGTCGTCCAGTGGATGGTCCTCGGCGAGTCGCTTCTTCTTCTCGCCATCGGCGTCGGCGTCGGGCTTCCGCTCACCTACGCTGCCACGCACTACATCGAAAGCCAGCTCTTCGGCCTGCGTGCCTTCGATCCGTTAACCTTCAGCATCGCCCTCATCGTCGTCAGCTCGATGACACTGCTCGCCGCATGGCTGCCCGCGCGACGAGCTTCGCGGGTCGATCCCATGGTGGCTCTCCGATGCGATTGACGCGCACGCCGAGTCCTGAGAAGAACCTCCAGGTTTGGGTGCCCCCGGTCTCGATCCTGAGACCGGGGAAACCACCAACCCCTCCCCCTGCCGCAGCTCCGCGCCACCGATAAACCGCAATTTACCCTAGCTTGAGCGCGATGAAAACCATCCCTGCGCGTGTATTCTTTCGCCATGCACTCAGCCTTCCCCTTCGCTTCCCTTGCTGTTGTCGCATTTGCGGTTTGCGGGCCCGTCTCCCTGGCGCAATCGAGCGCGGCTCCTGCCGAGCCGCACTATCCCACGACCGAAGACCTGCGCCACCTCAAGTCGATCAATTCTCCGTTGCTCTCTCCCGACGGAAAGCTCGTTGTGTTTTCCGTCGCGGAAGCTACGGCCGACGGCGGCAAGACGCACTTCTGGCTGGCATCCACTGCAGCCGGTTCCGACAAGGCACGCCAGATCACTTTTGCTACGCCCTCCGACAAGCGCGGAGAACGCAGCGCGCAGTGGGCGCCCGATAGCACCGCGATTTACTTCCTTGCCAAGCGCGGAGAGCAGACGCAGTTGTTCCGCCTCGACCTGCGCGGCGGCGATGCTTCTCCCTACGACTTCAAAACTCTTCCCGCAGCAGATGAGTCAAAGATCCCAGGCGCAATCCCTCCTGCGGATGCCGACAATCTGACAGCCAACGATGAAAGCTCCGACAAGCCCGCCGCTCCCGCCAAGAAGCCCGAGAAAAAGCCCGAAGCCGCTCCGGAGCCGCTTCCCCTCGACATCGGCGGTTATGCGCCCTCAGAAGACGGCAAATGGCTCGCCGTCTGGGCACGCGATCCTGAAACCCCCGGCGAGAAAAAACAGAAGGACGCAAAAGCCGACGCAACCCGCGTCAACCACGAATTCCACGGCACGCGCCTCTATCTCGCCGCCCTCAAATCCGATGGCTCCGTCGACGGCCCTCTGAAATCCGTCGCCATTCCTCCCGATGTAGGGGGTGCAGTGTGGTCTCCTCTGGCGAATACGCTCTTTGTCATCGCGGAAGAACCGAACGACGCCTCCGATCTTGGCCCCGCCGGCGCAGGGTGGGTTGTCGACGTAGCCACGCCGGACAAGCCCAGAAGGCTGACCGCCATTCCGCCGACCGTGGGACGCACTGCCGCCTGGACCGCAGATGGCCAGTCACTCGTCTTCGCCGCACAAACTCCGGATGACGCTCCCCCGGGCTACGAAAATCTCTTCGTGCTCCCCATCGAGAGCTCCGCTCCTCCACGCCGTCTTGCCGCCGGATTCAATGGACAGATCGATGGCGTTCTTATTCCCGAGAATCAGGGTGCCTCCCTCATCGTAGAGGCAGCCATCGGGACTCGCCTCGCGCCAGTGCGTCTTTCTCTCGACGACCACACCCCGGCCACTCCGCTTGACCTCGGTGTTCCCGTCGCTGCCAGTCTCGCCACCAACCGCAAGCAGACGGGCTGGGTTTGGCTCGCCGACGGCGGCGGCATCCCGCAGAAACTCTGCTATGCCGCGCGTCTCGGCGACGCTTGCCAATCGCTATCGACCCCAACTCTCGCCCCCGCAGACCTGCGCTCCGTCAAGCCTGAGCTAGTTAAGTGGACGAATGGCGCAATGACAATCGAGGGCCTTCTCTACATGCCGGAGGGCGCGTCCGCAAAAGTGCCGCTCGTCGTCGACGTCCACGGCGGTCCCTTCGGCGCCTTTGAAGATCGCAATGACCCCTTCGCCGCATTCCTTGTCGGGCAAGGTTGGGCTATCCTCCGTCCCAACCCGCGCGGCTCGTCGAATTACGGAGCCAAATTCGCTGCCGCCAACAAAAACGATCTCGGCGGTGGGGACTATCTCGACGTGATGGCCGGCGTTGATTTCGCCCTGGCTCACTATCCACTCGACCCCAATCGCATGGCCCTCATGGGTTACAGCTACGGCGGCGAGATGGCCGGATTTGTCGAAGGCAAAACCGATCGCTTCAAAGCCATCGTCAGCGGCGCACCCGTCATCGACCAGTTCAGCGAGTACGGCACCGAAGGCGGATCCTGGTATGATCGCTGGTACTTCGGCAAGCCCTGGGAACACCTCGAAGACGCGTGGAAACAGAGCCCTCTTGCCGGCGCTGCCCATGCCAAAACGCCCTTCATGCTATTGCAGGGCGAGGGCGATACCACCGATCCCCTCGGCCAATCGCAGGAGATGTACCGCGCCCTTCGCCAGGAGGGAGTGCCCGTCGAACTGGTTACCTATCCGCGCGACAATCACGGCCCTCTCGCCATCGGAATGTTCGGACGGCCCTCCTCTGAACCGTGGCACGGTCTCGACGCCCGCCAGCGCGTCGTCGACTTCATCGAAAAAGCCTTCGCATCCGCGGCACTCAAGCCCTGACGCGAACGCGCTGCGAAGAACGAGCCCAGGCATCGCAAGAGGTAGTTAGCGTTTGCTCACCGCCAATGCATGGCAAAGCACGAACTCTTGGAACTGGGTGCCCCATCCTTGCGCGTTTTCCAGCGCAAGGGTGGGAAACCTCGAACCTCCATGCGAGTGAAAAGCGGGTGCCTCTGATCCCTCGCAGTTGGGGACCAGGGAAAACACAAACCTTATGCGAACGAATAGTGAGCGGCCGCCCCACCGCAGGTGGTCAGTCGAGCCAGCGCATGCTGTTCAGCCATGCCAGATTCGGCGGCCGCGCCGGTGGCAACGGAAGCACAATGAATCCCTCCCTCCAGTGCCCATCCTCCCGTCGAGGCGGATTGCCCACAATGCGCGCCGCTGCTGCGTTCCGCTCTTCGAGCGCCAATCCCGGGAGTCCGCCGACAATCGCCTGAAGCTGATCGTGATTTGGCGGGCGGCTCGCCGTTNNCGCCGTTTCGACGGAAGCGGCTTCAACCCCAGCGATTTCCAGGCCGCGTGCGGGTAGCTCTCCACCAGAACACGCTCCTGCTCTGCGCCAGGCTGTTCTCGCGTCTCAAGCCGCCGCCATCCACGCCGACAAAAGGCGTCGTACACGTCAAGGCAGAACTCCGCGAACGCTCGGTATGTCACTGGCTTCACCATCCCCGGCAGGCCCGTCTTGCCCGCCGTGTTCAGTTGCTGCTCACTCACGCGGCAATGCTTCAACCCGTTACCGCACGACTTCCAGGCCTGCGGTCCATCCAGCAAAATCACCCGAATGTCGCGCACCGCGCACAGGCGATTCAACCGTCCCGCCAGGATTTCCGCGTCCACTGGCCCAGGACCCTCCTCCCACGCCATTGGAATCACCTCGCAGGCAATCGGACGCGGCGCCATGGACCTCTGCCCCATCGCTCCGAACAGTGGCGGCGGAACAGAACTCATACCAGCGAAGGCGGAAGCCGGCGACTGTAGCCCTCCTGCGCGATCTAGAATCACAACGCCCAGATCCGACCAGCGACGATATGCAAGATCAACCGAGAGGATGGCCATGCCCACACCCTACCGCCGCCCTGAAGTCAAAACAAGAGGAGGATCGTTGAATCCGTGGGGCCTTTGACACAATCGGAACGCCGTCCTATCTTGGAAATCGCTGCCTCCCGAATTCGGCCGTTTAAGATCGGACCCTTGCGGGCCCGGTTGGGCCTTCGCCTTGAGGCATCTCCTGCCCCTGGCCCCCCTCGATCCCTGAACCGATGGCTGACGCAACCCTCCTTAAACCGGCGTTCCTGCCCACCTCCCCATGATTCTTCTCCGCGGAGGCTTCCCCGACGGCAGCTGTAACCCATTTTGCGGTATACTGTCTGAAGCCCCAAGAGGGCAGGGAAGTCCCTGTCTTCGCGGCAACCTACCGGCGCGTCCGACGTTACCCGGCGCCCGGCAAGCAAAAGAGAAGACAATGCCCAAGTTGAAAACCCATACGGGCGCGAAAAAGCGCTTCAAAAAGACTGGCACCGGCAAAATCACGCGTGGCCAGACCAAGACGCGCCATATCCTTTCGTCGAAATCACCCAAAGTGAAGCGCAAGCTCGGCAAAAAAGTGCTTGTCTCCGACGGCGATTACAAGAAGGTCGCGCGCATGATTCCCTACGCCTGAGGTGCTTCGGACGGTTCTCGTTTTTTGAGAACTGTGCCGAAACACTGGGCCGAAAGGCCCCCGCCGGATGCGAAACTGTTCCGCACCGGCGAGAGATTCAGGCTTGCATAGCGAGTGAAGAGGTTTACCGCCGTCCCGTCAGGGACTGCCTCCTGCCTCCAGCCGCTTTACCGAAACACCAAATGGAGAAGAAACAATGCCTCGTGTAAAACGCAGTACCAAGCGGAATGACCGCCGCAANNCCGGCCGCAAGCAGAAGAAACGCCAGTTCCGGTCTCTCTGGATCGTCCGCATCTCCGCCGCCGCCAAGCTCAACGGCACCAGCTACTCGCAGTTCATCAACGGCCTCAAGAAGGCGGGCATCGAACTCGATCGCAAGATCCTCGCCGACATTGCCGTCAAGGACGCCGCCGGCTTCACCGACCTGGTCAACAAAGCCAGGGCCGCCTTGGCCGCCGAGGCCTCCGAGAAGAAAGTCGCCGCGTAAACCAAAGAACCGCGCGCCGCATTCGACTGAAAAGCCCCGGAACTCTCCGGGGCTTTTCAGTTGGACTTTTTGAAATTCGCTCCCTCTACTTCCCGCCCACAAATCCCTCCACGGCCTGCTCCCACAAATCGGGCTGGTCGACAAAGTTCATGTGCCCCGAGTTGGGCAGAATCACCAGCTCCGATCCCGCGATCTTCTCGTGCATCTCCCTGCTCAGGCTCGGATCGCACTCGTCATGATCGCCCGCCATTACCAGCGTCGGAACCTTGAGCGTCGCCAGCCGGTCCACATACTCAACCGACTTCAAATTTCCGTCGATGACGAACTCTCCATGCTCGCCCCACATCGTGCGGTAAAGCTCCCAGCTCGTGCCCGTTTCCTGCCCTTGCGGGTCGTATGTCGGATCCGGCCGCGCGCCATACAGAAACGGAAAGTACCCCGGCCCCCACGCCAGTCCCGCGTATTCGACCGGGTAGCGCCCATGCTCCCACGCCTCGCCCTTCCCGAACAGTCCCGCAGCCTCCAGCTCGTTCAGCCGCTTCAGCTTGTCCGGCGGCATCTGCGACTTCTCGCGCGCCAGCACCTCGTTCATCTGCTTCGTCGACGGGAATGTGGAGTTCAGGATCAGGTGGCTCAAATTCGCCTGGTATTTCAGCGCATACGCCTGCGCCAGCACGCCGCCGTAGCTGTGCCCCAGCAGCGAAATCTTGCCCAACCCCAGCGCCACGCGCACATCTTCCACGTCTTCCACCATGTTCTCCACGGTGTATTGGCTCGCATCCTGCAACCGCTGCGATCGCCCCGATCCCCGCTCATCGATAAAAATCAATCGGTGCTTCCTTGCCAACGGCAGAAGATACGGCAAAAAGTAGGTATGATCCGCTCCCGGCCCACCATGAACCACCATCAGCGGCGATCCGCTACCGAGTGACAAGTAGTAAATCAGCACCCCGTGAGCGTCCACGAAGCCCTCTTGCTGCGCAACAACGGCGGGGGCGGTTTGCGCCTCCGCGCTCGGCATCATCGTGGGTACGGCAAGACACAGCACAAGCAGGGTAGCAGGGAGGTTTCGGGTCATGCGCTCCATCCTATATCCTGACAATTACGCATGACGAATCAGGAGATACCCAATCTGACGGCATTCGACGATGCCGCACTTGACCAGGCCTTCGCCGCCGTCGAGGCCGAGGCCCGCGCCGCCGCGTCCACCCTCACCGACGAATCCTCCGTCGAAGCTTTCCGGCTCCAGTGGCTTGGGCGCAAGCAGGGCCGGCTGACGGAAATCTCCGCTCGCTGGCTTAAGTCCGCGCCTCCTGAAGCCAAAAAGTCCCTCGGTCTGCGCTTCAACGCGCTCAAGGACGTCGTTGAAGGCCTGCTCAGCCAGGCCGCCGGCTCCGGACCAACCGACGCAGCCCTCGCCGCGGAGATTATCGACATCACCCTCCCGGGCACCCGCCGCCTCACCGGCGCCGAACACCCCATCACCCGCACGCTCAATGAAATTACCCGCGTCTTCGCCGCTCTTGGCTACTCTGTTGGCGTCGGCCCCGAAGTGGAGACCGACTTCTACAACTTCGAGTCGATGAACTTCCCGCCCGGCCATCCCGCCCGCGATACGCAGGACACGCTCGTCGTGGCCAACCAAGAGCGCCGCCCGCTCCGCGACCGTCTCCTTCTGCGTACCCACACGTCGCCCGTGCAGATGCGCACCATGGAGTCGCAGCCGCCGCCCGTGCGCCTTATTATCCCCGGCAAGGTTCACCGCAACGACGCGCAAGATGCGACGCACTCGCCCATCTTCCACCAGGTCGAAGGCCTCTGCGTCGACGCCAACATCACCTTCAGTGACCTCAAAGGCACACTCGACCACGCCATGAAGGCCCTCTTCGGCTCAGCCGTCAAGACGCGCTTCTTCCCGTCATTCTTCCCCTTCACCGAGCCAAGCGCCGACGTCCAGATCAGTTGCATCTTCTGCGGCGGCAAAGGCTGCCGCAAATGCAAAAACTCCGGCTGGATCGAACTGCTCGGCTGCGGCATGGTCGACCCCGCCGTCTTCGTTTTCGCCGCCGAAAAACAGCCCGCCTACGATCCGAAGAAGGTTTCCGGCTTCGCCTTCGGCATGGGTGTCGAACGCATCGCCATGATGAAATACGGCATCAGCGAAATCGGCCAGTTCTACGCCGGCGATATGCGGTTCCTCGGGCAGTTCGTTTAGCAGGTCAGCAAAATGAGCAGGACAAGGCACTATCGCGATTTGATCGCATGGCAGAAGGCAATGGATCTCGCACGAATGATCTACGCGCGAACGGAGGAGTTTCCAAAATCGGAAACCTTTGGACTCCGAATGCAGCTTCGCCGATCAGCAGTAGGCGTTGCCAGTCATAGCGCCGGGGCGCACGGGCGACTGAACGATTCCGAAATGCGAAAGGGCCTCGGATCAGCTCGTGCTGCAATCAATGAACTGCAGACACAAACCGAGCTTGCAGCAAGCCTGGGCTTTTTCGAGACCGCGACCGGTGAGGAGATCTTGGACTTGGGCACACGGGTGGCAAAGCTGATCAACGGGCTTCTTGGAGTGCTTGACACAGATCATGAACCGCCGTCTGACCGCGAACTTGCCAGCTCGCCATCGCGCGCAGCGCGCCAACCTGCGAAGAGAGAACTTTAGACAATGAAGATACTGACAAAATGGCTTCGCGCATGCTTGCCCGATCTCCCCATCTCCGACACCCAGCTCGCGGAGGACCTCACCCTCCGTGGCATCGCGGTCGAGGGCGTCTACGATCTAGGCTCCGGCAATGGCTCGCTCTACGAGATGGACATCACCACCAACCGGGTCGACGCCATGAACCACTACGGAGTCGCTCGCGAGGCCGCCACCATCTACGGCGTCGAACTCAAGCCGCTAAGTTTCCCGCTGCCCGCCGCCCAACCCGCCGCCTCGCCGTTCAACATCCAGATCGAAGCGCAAGACGCCTGTGGCCGCTTCACCGCTCGCGTCCTGCGCAACATCACCATCGGTGAATCCCGCGACTGGTTCCCCGGCGCCGAAATAACTACCTACTTCGCGCTCCTCGAGCAGAAGAAAATCTCCAACGCCGTCGACGCAACAAACTTCGCCTGGCTTGCCATGGGCCAGCCCACCCACGCCTTCGACCTCGACAAAATCGAAGGCGGCATCGTCGTGCGCCGCGCTCGTAAAGGCGAAAGGCTCAAGACTCTCGACGGCGTCGAACGCATCCTCGAACCCGAAGACCTCATCATCGCCGACCACGCCAAGCCCCTTGGTCTCGCCGGCGTCATGGGCGGCTGGGACACAATGATTACGCCCTCCACCACCAACGTCCTCGTTGAAGCTGCCTGGTTCGAGCCCATGGCCGTTCGCCGCACCGCTCGCCGCCACGGCCTCCACACCGATGCCAGCCACCGCTTCGAGCGCGGCGCGGACTTCAACGCACCGCCCATCGCGTCCGCTCTTGTCAGTTCCATCCTGCTCGCCAATGGCGGCCACCTTGAAGGCGATCTCGTCGACGTCCGCGTACCTGCCTTCCAGGCCCGTACCGCCGAGCGCCCTTCCGTCTCTCTAGCGCTCACAGAAGTGCATCGTCTCCTCGGAACCACGATCGATGCCGAAGGAATCACTGCCTCCACCGTCGAAACCGTCCTCACTGCCCTCGGTTGCAACCTCGCCCCCAGTGGCTCGGCATCTTGGCAAGTCACCTTTCCCAGCTGGCGTCTCGATCTCGACCGCGAAATCGATCTCATCGAAGAAGTCGCGCGCGTCTATGGATACAACCGCTTCGCCAACACGCTGCCCACCTCCGGCGCAAACGTTCTCCCGATACCAACGGCCGAAATGGAGAACACGGTACGAAGTACCCTGCTCGCCGCGGGCTTCCACGAGGCCATCTCCAGCACATTCTGTTCCGCCGCCGAAGCTGCCCTCACCGCGCCGCAGCCCGGCCTCACCGTGCCCCTCGGCAACCCACTCAGCGATGAAGCCGGCGTCCTGCGCCCCTCGCTCGTTCCCGGCATGCTCGCCATGATCGCGGGCAATCTCCATCGCGACGTCAGCGATGTACGCCTCTTCGAAATTGGCACCGTATTCAGCGGCACGACAGAAAAGGTCGAGGAGCGCCCAGCCATTGCATTCGGCGCCGCCGGCGCCGTGCCCAATCAAAGCGCCCTGCACGCCTCACGCGCCATCCAGTTCCACGATCTCAAAGGTGTCGTCGAGCAAGTCCTGGAACGGTTCCAGGCTCGTACGCGTTATTTCGATCGCTTCCCCGCCGATGCCGGTCTCACACCGCCGTGGCTTCATCCCTATCGCTCGGCGCGAGTCAACATCGACGGCCTAACCGTCGGCTGGTTCGGCCAACTGCATCCGCGGGAAGCTTCGGCGCGCAAGCTCAAAGAAACTGTCCACGTCGGCGAAATCTACCTCGACCGCCTCTACAAGCTGCCGCTGCGCAAGCCCAGCGCTCGCGACATCTCCCGGTTCCAGCCCGTGCGCCGTGACTTCTCGCTCATCCTCAATCAGGGCATTCCGTGGGAGGCAGTCGATCAGGCGCTCACCGCATTGCACATCCCCGAGTTCGTCGAGTGGCACGTACGCGAGGTCTTTCACGATGCGCGCCTCGGCCTCGAAGACTACTCTCTTCTTCTCGGCGCCACATTTCAGGCTCCCGATCGCACCTTGCGCGAAGACGAGTTGCAGGGCTTTCAGGAGCGCATCATCGCGGCTGTCGGCAAAGCGGGCGCCCGGCTCAGAACCTGATCGCGATTTCCCACACGCTAAAAGCGAAGGCATTCTCCATTTCAGCGTCTGAAACTGCGACGGGAAACGGTTTTTACTTCAGAAATCCACCGCCTGAAACGCCGATAAACGTCAGCAGCCCCAATCCGAAATGCTCTATACTGACTCGGTTATGCTCTCTCATACGTCACACCGATTCATAACGGGGGATTTTTGATGTCAGATTCAAACGGGGAAGGGAACACGACCCCTGAAACACATCACCAGGCCATCGAGTCCGGTGTACTCACGGTGAGTGTTCACGATTTTTCGGCCCTTGAAGAGCGCATCCTGCGCGCTGTCGAAGTTGTGCGCCGCGAGCGCCAGACGCGAGCCGCCGCTGAAGAACGCGCTACCAAGGCCGAAGGTCAGTTGCACGAGCAAGCGTCCCACATCGACCACCTCGAAAAGGAATTGGGCGCTCTGCGTACCGAGCGCGAACAAGTGCGCGGGCGCGTCGACCGTCTGCTCGGGCAACTCGACGCACTCGAGCTTTAAAACCCATCGCCGTCTGGAGGGGAGAAGCATGGCTGACGAAAAATACGGCAATGCCCACAACTACGTGACAGTTGAGATTTACGATCAGATCTATCACCTCTCCGGCCAGAACCAGGCCCACATCCGCGAGCTCGCCGCACGCGTCGACGGCAAAATGCGCGCGGTCGCCGCGCATGGCCGCACCGTCGATTCTCTCCGCGTCGCTGTCATGGCGGCCCTCAACCTTGCCGATGAGCTCACGCAAACCACCGCCGGCGGTGTGCATCCCGGCCAGGATCGCGCCGCGAACCTCAGCGTCCTCCTCGACGAAGTGCTCGAAGAAGAATTGAAAACCGGCTCGTAAATCCGAGTGCGCACTCTCTAAGCCTTGTATAAAGATCGAGATTGTCATCCTGCCGGGTGCCCCAGCTCTCGCGTTTGAGACCTGGGAAACACGCGCCTCAGCCCCCCAATCCGCTTAGCACAACGCGCGTAACTTCGACAAGACTTGCAATTCTCCGCGCGGACCCATACTATCCGCANNCCGCGGAGAGCTCCACCGTCTTAGGACGGGTTCACCTGCGCATTACTCACGGCCCCGTGGGCCGGATTCTACCTTTCCTCTTCCGCTGAGCCCTGCTCACGCCTCGCACCGCTCCGCGTCCTATCTTCTGCGGCTTGCCTGCTATGCCGTATCCTGACTCAAGTGCATCCCGTCCTCTTCCACATCGGGGCAATTCTCATCCCCTCGTATGGCGCAGTCTCCGCGCTAGGCGTTGTGCTTGCGCTTCTTCTCGCCCAGCGCACGGCGCGCAAAGTTCGTCTCAATCCCGCACACGTGTGGAATCTTTCTGTCCTTGCCGTGTTCGCCGCGCTGGTTGCGCAACGCCTTCTGCTCGTTGTCGCCAACTGGAACGATCTGCGCCGCCATCCTGCCTGGATGCTCGCCCTTGCCATGATTCAGCATCCTCTGCTTGCCCTGGCTGGCCTCCTCGCTGGTCTCGGCGCTGCTGTGGCCTATGCCCGCCGCCAGCGCATGCCTTTGCTTGCAACTGCCGATGCGTTGGCTCCTCCATTGGCGCTCGGCCTCGCGTTTGAGCAATTCGGGACATTGCTCGCCGGTGCGGGCTTCGGCACTGAAACCGACGTGCGATGGGCCGTCACATACACCAATCCTCTGGCCGCTCGATGGAGCGGCACACCGCTCTTCATCCCGCTGCACCCTGTGCAGGCCTACGCTGCGCTCGGCCTCCTCACGCTTTCGATCTCTCTGCTTGTTTACCTGCCGGTTCGCCGCCAGTCCGGGGATATCGCCGGAATGTGGCTGTTGGGTGCGGGCTTCTTCCTCTTCCTCACCGAGCTGTGGCGCGATACCGACGGTCGCGGCTCTTTTCTCCATGGCGCGCTCGACGGACCTCAACTGGCCGCGATTTTTTTCGTGCTCGCTGGAGGCTGGTGTTTGCGCGAGCGCCGGGAGTCGGCGAATGAAAGTGAGCTAGCAGATGCCTGAAGAAATTCTCCAGTTGCAAACGATCGACGTCCCCGTCGAAGCGGCCGGACAAAGGCTCGATCAATTCCTGGCCTCGCAACTCGATGGCGTCAGCCGCTCGCGGGTTCAGCTCCTCATCGACCAGGGCGACGTTCTCGTCAATGGGGAGCGCGAAAAAGCCTCAATGAAACTGCGCGGTGGCGAAAACATCCGCATTACTGGGGAACCGCATCCGTCTCCACTGAAGGCCCAGGCCGAAGATATTCCTCTCGACGTCGTCTTTGAAGACAAGGACCTGGCCGTAATCAACAAGCCCGCCGGCATGATGGTGCACGCCGGCTCCGGTCAAAACGAAGATGCGCGCAGCAAGGGCACCCTCGTCAATGCGTTGCTCCACCGCTTCAAAAAGCTCTCCTCCACAGGTGGCGATCTGCGCCCAGGCATTGTCCACCGGCTCGACAAAGAAACCAGCGGCCTCATCGTCGTCGCCAAAAACGATCGCACCCACGCAGCACTCGGCGAAATGTTTTCCAGCCGCCAGATCAAGAAAACATACTTCGCCCTCGTGCAAGGTACGGTCGCGCGCGACCGTGGCACCATCAATGCCGCCGTGAGCCGCGATCCCACGCGCCGCACGCGCATGACAACCCAGCCGAACGAAAACGCACGCACCGCCGTTTCCCATTTCGAAGTCGTTCGACGCATCACCAGCCGCTTCGGCAAATTTACGCTTGTGCGTGTCCGCATTGAAACCGGCCGCACGCATCAAATCCGCGTACACATGGCCTCCATCTCACATCCCGTTGTCGGCGACACCCTCTATGGCGGTGCGGGCCAGTTAACCGACCAGGTCGCCGCGCAGGCCGCGCAATCCAAGGCTGCCCGCCGCAAAGCTGATCCTGAACGCCTGAAGCTGGGACGCAATTTTCTCCATGCCGCCAAACTTGAATTCCCCCATCCCGCAACCGGCAAGGTCTTGCAGCTCGAAGCACCGCTTCCCGCCGAATTGGAAGACTTTTTGTCGCGGCTGGAGCAGGATGCGCCCAAAGGGGTGCGTTGATGGGTTCCCCGCTACCCGCTACCCGCGGAACAAGGCCGTTTACCAGGCGCAATTGCTAAAATGAGGAAGATATGATCAGCAAGCTACTCGCCTCTCCTGCTGGATTTCTCTGTCGCGCGGGAGCTGTGTCTCTCACTGTCGCCCTCCTCGCGGCCTCGAACGCCTCTGCGCCCGCTCAGCAGCCGACAACGCCTCCAGCGGCTACACCCGCTCCCAGTGCCAAGCAACCTGCGCCCACGGCACAGCAACCCGCCCCCGGCCAGCCCGAAGACAACCCCACCGTCGTTCGTCTGGGTGTCAATGAAGTCGATCTCATCTTCACCGTCACCGACAAACACGGCCGCTACATCCCGAATCTCCAGCAAAGCGACTTCGCCCTGCTCGACGACCAGAAGGCGCCCGCCAGGGTCAACTCGTTTCATCAGCAGATCAACCTGCCTCTGCGCGTCGGTATTGTCATCGACGCCAGCACCTCCATTCGTTCGCGCTTTCAGTTCGAGCAGCAGTCCGCTACCGAATTCCTCCTCGACATCCTCAAGTCGCGCAGCGACCGTGCCTTCGTCATGGGCTTCGACGTCACACCCACCGTCACACAGGATTGGACCAACAACATCGACGCTCTTGAAACTGGAGTCAATCGCCTGCGTCCCGGCGGCGGCACCGCCCTCTTCGATGCCGTCTACACCGCATGCCGCGATAAGTTGCTCGATGCGCGCGGTCAGGAACCGGTGCGCCACGCCATCGTTCTCATCTCCGATGGCGACGACAACCAGAGCCGGGTCCATCCCGATGAAGTCATCAAGGAGTGCGAACGCGCCGAAACCATCATCTACGCCATCAGCACCAANNGAGACCATCATCTACGCCATCAGCACCAACTGGACTCCCAGCCGCGGCAAAGGAGACCAGGTCCTCACACAAATGGCTGAGAGCACTGGCGGCCGCGTCTTCTTCCCGCCCTCCGTCGAGGAAATGTCCAACAGCTTCAAAGAAATTGAGGAAGAACTGCGCAGCCAGTACGCCCTCACCTACACCCCCGCCGATTTCAAAGAAGACGGAGCCTTCCGAAGTATCTATCTCTATTGCACTGACCGCCGCTACCAGGCTCGTGCCAAAAAAGGCTACTTCGCCCCCAAGCCCTGAGTCCGCTTGCCTTTCCCACTCCCGGAAAGGCTCCTCACCGCAGTTCATAATCGGGATTGCGTCCGCATCTTTTGCGGCACTTCTCATTCTTCCGATCCAAAACGCGATGAAATATGAGCAGGGCGACCAGGAGATTTGCATTGATCCGGCAGGCCATTTCGTGCGACGTCTGCGGCAACGAAAAACGTCAAACCAATCATTGGTTCGTCGCTCACGAGCAAGGCGAAGAGCTTCGCGTCTCCGGGTGGACTCCGCGCAGTCGTCTGCGCCCCAATTCCAAGCATCTGTGCGGACAAACCTGTGTCCACAAGCTCGTCGATGAGTTCATGGCGCGTAGTCTCGACGCCCGCGGGCCTGCCGCGGCTCAGGATGAGCCTGCGAAACACGTTTCCGTCGAAGACTCCGCCTATGCATCGGAAGCCGTCAGCCGCCCCTCCGTCGCCTCCATCGCCTTCCACTCCCCCGCACTCCCAAGGCCGCCAATTCCCAGGCCCATCCCCAGTCCTGTTCCCACATCCATTCCGAATGCAATCCCACCTGGGCTTCCATCTGAACCCGCCTCTGTGCCTGCCAAACCTCAGCCGATCCAGGCTCTCGCCCTTCCCGAGGATTCGCCTCGTTCTCCATCGCGCAACTGGCGCGCTGAAGCGTGGGATCGGGAGCGCGAACGCGAGTTGCGCGCCATCGAAAATCGCACGGATATCGCCGCACGCCGCCGCTTCAGCGGCTGAACGCAATTAGAAAACCGGGAAGACCCACATGTGGATCGATCTGTTCCTATCCATCGTCGCCCTGCTTCCGCTTGCCGGCGGATGCGCGGTTTGCCCATCCACTCTTGCCCCCTGCATGGGGTGCCACGGCTCTCGGTTTAACTCCCAGGCTCCTCGCTGGCAAGCAAATTCAGCAGGCCCGCCTCGTCGATAACCGGTACCTTCAGCTGCTCTGCCTTCTCCAGCTTCGAGCCCGCGTCTTCGCCGGCCACGACGTAATTTGTCTTCTTGCTCACCGACCCTGAAACCTTGCCGCCCGCCGCTTCAATCTTCGCCTTGGCATCCTCGCGCGATAAATTCGGCAGCGTCCCCGTCAATACAAACGTCAGTCCTGCCAATTGGGTCGATCGCTGCTTCTTCTCTGCCGTCATTCCCACGCCCAGCGTTTTCAACTGCTCAATCAGTTCGCGGTTCGCCGGGCGCGCAAAGAAGTCGGTGATTGCCTCTGAGATGCGCGGACCCACCTCTTCCACGCGTTCCAGTTCCTCCGCACTTGCATTCACGATCGCGTCCATCGAACCAAACTCCTGCGCAATTTCCTCGGCCGTGCGCTCGCCGACAAATCGAATGCCCAGCCCCATCAGCACGCGCGCCAGGCCCGCATGCTTGCTGCGCTCTATCTGCCCCAGCAGGCCTTGCGCCGACTTCTTACCCCAGCGATCCAGGCTCACCAACTGCTCTTCGGTCAGCCGATACAAATCCGCTACGCTGCGCACCAGCTCTTTTTCCAGTAGTTGCGCAGCCGAAGCTTCGCCCAGCCCTTCAATGTTCATCACCCCGCGGCTGCCCCAGTGTTCCAGCGCGCCCTGCAGCAGCGCGGGACAGTCAAGATTCACACAGCGATAGTCGGCCTCGCCCTCCTCGCGCACCGCGGCCTGTCCGCACACCAGGCAATGGGTTGGATACACATACTTGTGTTCGCCCCTCGGGTGCTCCGCGTCTTCCACAATCTCCGCCACCTTCGGAATCACATCGCCGCCGCGCTCCACCTTTACCCAGTCGCCGATTCGCAGCCCCATGCGCTCAATCCAGTCCGCGTTATGTAGCGTCGCGCGGCTGATCGTCGCTCCGCCAACAAACACCGGCTGCAGCACCGCCGTTGGCGTCAGCTTACCGGTGCGCCCGGTCGTGATCATGATGTCGACCATCTGCGTAATCGCCTGCTCCGCTGAAAACTTGTAGGCAATCGCCCAACGCGGCGCGCGCCCCGTGTAGCCCAGCCGCTGCTGCGTGGCCTGCGCATCTACCTTCATCACTACGCCGTCAATGTCGTATCCCAGCGTTGCCCGCTGCTCCCCGGCCCTGGCGATGAACGTCATCATCTGCTCCACCGTGTGTACTTTGCCGCGATGCGGATTTACCCGAAAACCAAGCGCCGTCAGCGCGTCGAGCGTGGCCTCCTGTCCAATCGGAAGATACTCTCCTCCACTGAGCAGAAAATAGCCATAAACGTCCAGACGTCGCTTCGCCACCATCGTCGGGTCTTTGGTGCGCAGTGTGCCCGCAGCCGCGTTGCGCGGATTTACGGCCGGCGTCTCTCCCGCGGCCTCGCGTTCTTTGTTCATCTCTTCGAACGCCTTCTCCGGCATCACCGTCTCCCCCCGCACTTCGAAGTCCTGCGGAGTGCCGGCTTTCTTCAAGCGCTCCGGCGAAATGCTTAAGGGCACGCTGCGAATCGTCCGCACGTTCAACGTCACATCTTCGCCCACCTGCCCATCTCCGCGTGTCAATCCACGCACCAGGTGCGCTCCGCCGTCAGGGGCGCCTTCATAGTGCAGCGCCAGGCTCAGTCCGTCCAGCTTCAACTCGCACGTGTACTCCACCGGCAGACCTCCAGCCAGTTCGTGAACGCGGCGATCCCAATCGCGCAGTTCTTCTTCTGTATAGGCGTTGTCCAGGCTCAGCATCGGTCGCGAGTGCCGCACCTTCGCGAATCCCTCCGCGGGCTTGCCCCCCACGCGTTGTGTCGGGGAGTCAGGCGTCATCAACTCCGCATGCGCCGCCTCAATGTGCTTCAGCTCGTTCATCAGCTTGTCGTACTCGGCATCGCTGATCACCGGAGCGTCCATCACGTAGTAAAGGTGCTCGTGGCGTCGTAACTCCGCGCGCAGTTCCTCGGCCCTCTTGGCTGCCTGCTTCGCAGAAAGGGAAGAGTCTTCGTTCCGTTCAACCATGGGTTGCATTATAGTGACGCCAACGTTCCGCCAGACACCCCATCCATTTCACAGCTTCATCGTGAAAATGCGTGGGAGATCACAGTTCTTCATGCGAGCGAATAGCGAGCGCCTGCCCCACCGCAGGTGGCGGGATAATATGGTTCCCAGAAGCCATGGAGCCTGTCACTCACTTTCTCACCGGCGCATGCATCGGCCGCGCCGGCCTGAATCGCAAAACCGCCTGCGCCACCCTCGTCGGAACACTCGCCGCCGAGGCCGCCGATCTCGATATCGTCTGGGGTCTTCGCGGCCAGGTCGACGAGCTTAAGCATCATCGCGGCATTACCCACACCTTCATCGCTGCTCCGGTTGTGGCTCTCATCGTCGTTCTTTTCGCCGCGCTCATCCATCGCTGGCAGGAACAGCGCCGCACCCGCCGCCGTCTTGCCGCCAATCTCGACCCCGGCGCGCCCGTCCCCCTCCGGCTCCAGCCCACTCGCATCCACTGGGGATGGCTCTACCTCACCGCACTCATCGCCGCGCTCAGCCACATTCTTCTCGACTGGACCACCACCTACGGCGTACGCCCGTTCTTTCCCTTCAATCCTCGCTGGTATGAAGGCGGCTTCATCTTCATCGCCGAGCCTGTGCTCTGGGTTCTGCTGATCGGCGCCATCATCGTGCCCTGGCTTCTCGGTCTGGTCGCGGGGGAGATCGGTGCCCGCCGCAAGCCTTTTCGTGGCCGCGGATGGGCCATTTTCGCCCTCGCCGCCATGGTTGCACTGTGGGCCTGGCGCTGGTCTGAGCAGGCACACGCCCTCGCGCTGGTTCAGAATCAGCAAGTCGCGTCCGCCCCGGTCAAACGTGCCGCAGCTGAACCTTACCCGGTCGACCCCTTCCGCTGGCACGTCATTCTTGAAACGCCTGACTTCTATCAGACCGCCGAAGTCAACACCCGCACCAGCGAAGTCGATAGCGACCCGCAGCGCGATGTCCGCTTCAAGCCGCCCTTCACGCCCGCCGTCGAAGCCGCCCAGCGAACCTACCTCGGCCAGGTCTATCTCGATTGGGCCTCCTGGGCCGTTGTCACAGATCTCGGCCAGGATCCGGTTCAGGCACTGGAGCCCCCGCAGTTGTCGCCCAACCGTCACTGGACCACCGTCCAGTTCGTCGACCTTCGCTTCGACTATTCGTTCCTCGGCACCGCACGGTCCGTCGGCCGCCCACCTCTCAGCGGCGACGTCTACATCGTCGATGGCCGCGAAGACGCAGGTGAAATCTTCAATGGCCAGGTGCAGCATTAGCCCACGCACGGAGCCATCAGGCAAGTTCCAACCAATGCTCCAGCTCGTTCCAATGCTCCAGCTAACTCGCTGAAATACGATGCCCGCGCAGCGGACGCTGACTTACTGAACTTGATCCCGGAATCCGCAACCTAACCCCAACCGCACGCATCGCGCCGACTCTCTCGCTACCTCGCCAAAATATCTTTCCGCCTCATCGAACAATAAAAGTTGACCGCGGACCCTGCGCACCCCAGAATGGGAAGAGCACCCGCGTTGATCCATCGGCTTGCTTGCCGAAACCTGATCCCTTGCCGATTCCTTGAGGAAAACATGCCCGCATACCTGCTCCTGCTCTTCGCCGTTCTCACTCGCCTGGCCCTCGCGGCCACCCCTCACCCCGAGTGGTTCAACTTCACTGCGGTCGGCGGAGCCCTCCTCTACTTCGGTGCGCGCCGCTCTTGGCGCGAAATGCTCGCCCCCCTCGCAGTTCTCACGGCTACCGACTTCTTCCTCACCACATCCGTTTATCACTACGGTTTCCGCGCGAATGACTACCTGCCCACCTGGGCCTGGTACGTCGCAGCCATGGTACTCGGCCAAATCCTGCTGAAATCGCGCACAACGTTTGTCCGCGTTGCCGCCGGTGCACTCCTCGGCCCCACCTCGTTCTTCCTGCTTTCGAACTACACCGTTTGGGCTGCGGGAACCATGTACCCACGCACCCTCTCCGGCTTGTCCACCTGCTTTGTCGCTGCGTTGCCCTTCTACCGCAACGACCTGATCTCGACCACCCTGGTTTGTGCTCTCGCCTTCGGTGTTCCGGTCCTCGTGCGTCGCCTGCAAGGCGCGCCGGCCCAATCCGTTCTCGCCAAGTAGCTCAGCCGGCATTTCGAATTCGATCATCCATCCCTGCGGGCGCCCAGACAGCGCCCGCAGCTGCGTTGTACGCAATCGAACCAAGCTGACTGAGGCTCTAAAACGCCTCAAAATACCATTCGAGATCGAATCGGTCCATCACGCTGAAACGCTTCGTTGTCTTCCCCGTGCGCCAGGGTTGACGCGTCTGCGGCCATTCAACTTTCGTTGACTGCCCACGGTTGCAACCGTAAGATGAAGCCACCGTAAAGGACAATTCAACAAGTGATCGACCAAACCTTCTCCCACTATCGAGTTGTCGAAAAACTGGGTGGCGGTGGGATGGGTGTTGTGTACAAGGCACAGGACACGCGGTTGCAGCGCTTCGTCGCTCTCAAGTTCCTCCCGCCCGAGGTCTTCCACTCTCCCCAGACCCTCGCCCGTTTTCGTCGCGAGGCCCAGGCTGCGTCCGCGCTGAACCACCCCAATATCTGCACCATCTATGACATNNTGTCCCTCGCCGTCGAAATAGCTGATGCGCTCGACGCAGCTCACTCCGAAGGCATCGTGCACCGCGACATCAAACCTGCCAACCTCTTTCTCACAAAGCGCGGGCATGTCAAAATCCTGGATTTCGGGCTGGCCAAAATCGGCCCTGCAAGCGGTTCTTCCAGCACAACCGTGGCCCTGGCATCGCCGGCTCCTTCCGTCGATGAAGAGCACCTCACAAGCCCGGGCACAATGATGGGGACCGTGGCCTATATGTCCCCGGAGCAGGTGCGGGCAAGAGAACTGGACGCCCGCACCGATCTCTTCTCGTTCGGAGCGGTGCTCTACGAGATGGCCACGGGCATTCTGCCGTTTCAGGGCGAAAGCGCCGCCGTCATTTGCGAAGCCATCATGAACCGGTCCCCCATAGCTCCTGTGCGGCTGAATCAGGACGTCCCGGACGAACTTGAGCGGATCATCGACAAGGCACTTGAGAAAGATCGCAATCTTCGCTATCAACATGCTTCGGAGATGCGAACGGATCTGCAGCGAGTGAAGCGGGATTCTGATGTGGGTCGAGTCCTCGCCGCCAGTTCCGGCTCTGTACCCGTGTTGCGGACCAGTGGCTCTCTGATAGCGCGGCAACCGTCTTCGATCTCCGCATCCTCTCCATTTCCTTCCACACCGTCGTCGAGCGCGATCGAAACGAGCATACGGTCCCTCACACCCTCCACACGCAAAAGAACTCTGATTTCGACAGCATTGATCCTGCTGGCTTCAGCAATCGCTGGCGCGTTGTACATCCGCTCGCGGCAACATCCGCAACACCTCACCGAGAAAGACACCATCGTCCTCGCTGACTTTGCCAATAGCACAAGCGACCCGATCTTCGACGATACTTTAAAGACAGCCCTCGCAGTTTCTCTGCAACAGTCCCCATTCCTCAAGGTGCTCCCGGATGGCGAGGTCGCCAAGACATTGAAATTGATGACGCGGCCGGCTGACTCGAAACTTACCGTCGATCTTGTCCGTGAACTTTGCCTGCGTGCGGGCAGCAAGGCTTACGTTGTGGGATCGATTGGCAGTCTTGGCAGCGAGTATGTACTCGGGTTGAAAGCGGTGGAGTGCCAGAACGGAAATACCCTGGGGCAGGAGCAGATCACTGCTTCGTCGAAGGAACAGGTGCTGGGTGCTTTGGGCAAAGTTGCGTCCAATCTGCGCGGCGAGTTGGGCGAATCGCTGGCTACCGTGCAGAAATTCGATGTTCCCCTCGAACAGGCCACCACATCGTCGCTCGAAGCATTGAAAGCCTATACCACTGGCGGCAAGGTGGACCTTGAAAAGGGCGCNNGAGTGTTGGGTGGAGATTACAATCGCCTCGGCCAGCTCGGACTCGCCACTGAGTATTACACCAGGGCATTCCAGTTCCGCGACCGCGCCAGCGAATGGGAGAAGCTGTCAATTGACGCAGCCTATTATCGAAACGTAACTGAGGACATCGACAAGGCGGCGCAGACCTATCAAGAGACGATCGACAGCTACCCCAGGGAGTCGGGAGGATATAACAACCTGGGTCTGGCAAAGGCACAGCTCGGTCTGTACGATCAAGCCGCGGAACTGACCAGACATGCGTTGAAGCTGTCGCCCAATGAGGTTCTTTACTACGAGAATCTCACCCTCTACACATTTGGCGGGAATGAATTCGACGAGACACGCAAGTTGACTCAAGAAGCTCTCGCCCGAGGGATGGATCGAGCAGAGTTTCACGTTAATCTCTACGTGCTTGCATTTCTCGCCGGCAACTCCGCCGAAATGTCGGAACAAATGCGGTGGTTTGCGGGAAACGCCGACACCGAAGACCAGCGATTCTCGCTCGACGCCTACACGCAGGGCTTTTCCGGTCAACTAGCCAGGGCGCGCGATCTGATTGCTCAGGCGGTCGCGTCCTGCATTCGATCCGATGACAAAGAAAGCGCAGCGCACTACCTCGCGGACGCCGCGGTCGAAGAAGCCGGTTACGGAAATTTCACCGAAGCTGAGCGGCAGGCAAGTGCGGCCTTGAAACTTGCCGGCGCGAATCCGGGGGTGTCGATCGAAGCGGCCCTTGCCTTTGCCATGGCTGGCAACGCATCGAGGGCCCAATCTCTTGCCCAGGACGCAAACAAGCGCTTCCCGCTCGGCACGCAGATGCAGAAGGTTTGGCTGCCAACCATTCAAACCCAGTTAGCTCTGAACAGCAAAGATCCCGCTCGCGCTCTCAGCGTCTTGCCCACGGCTTCACCCATCGAATTCGGTTTGACCCCCTTCTCCAATTCCATTACCTGTCTCTACTCAACCTATCTGCGTGGGAACGCGTATCTCGCCAACGGCAATGGCGCTGATGCGGCCGCCGAATTCAACAAGATCATCGACCATAGCGGTGTGGTGTGGAACTGCTGGACAGGCGCCTTGGCGCATCTGGGAGTCGCTCGCGCCAACGCCTTGCAGTCAAAAAACGCTCATGGAGCCGACGCGGACGCTGCCCGCTTCCGCGCACTCAAGGCCTACAAAGAGTTCCTTGCCCTCTGGAAAGACGCCGACCCCGACGTTCCAATCCTCAAGCAGGCCAAAGCTGAATACGCAAAGCTGCAATAGCGCGCGAATCCGGCCTAGTTTTCCACCAGTTGGCCTGCCCGGCTCTTCCTGAACCACCACCAGCCAAATCCGCCTAACGCCAGAAGACCCACCGCCGCAACAACCGTCAATGCGTGATGCGCCACTACGTCCACCGCGCCCGGACCCAGCTTAAGCACCAGCAGCGAAAGCACCACCCAGCGCACCATCCGGCCCACAAAAACCGCCAGCATGAATGGCAGAATCCGCATCTCAAAGACGCCGGCCGCAAACACACACGCCTTCCACGGCGTCGGAGGCGGCAGCATCGAAGGAATCGTCATGGCCAAAAATTCTTGCCGCTCGAACCGCGTTCGCATGCGCTCAAACCGCTCCCGGTTTACCCGCTTCAGCAGGAACAGTTCGCCTCCTACCCGGCCCAGTCCGTAGGGCAACAACCCGCCCACCGCCGAACCCGCCGCCGCCGCCACGCAATAAAGTAGAAATCGGCTCTGGTCATGCCAAACCGAATAGGCCAGAAATACATCCATGGGAACTGGAAGTGTGGAGGAATCGAGCAAAGCCAGCGCGCCCAGGCCCCAAATTCCGAACTTGGCTAGAAATGGCAGCAGCATCAGGTTCGCCTTTGCCATCATCCGCGCGAAAAACAACTTCAAACGGGTCTCCTTCTGGGCGCAAATCCGTCTCTAAGGATTAGATACCATTGTACGGGCCGCTCTCAAAACTACGGCACATTTGCGAAATGAGACAATAGACAGGAAGGACTCAAAAGGGACCCCGGTTTTCGTTCATCCCCGTTGGGTTCCCCCGAACCGAATGCCCATCAGCATAGTGCCCAGCAGCGACAAGAAGATCGAGCCTGGCGAAGCGCCGGACCCTGCCTTCGATCCGGGCCAGGATTCGGGCGCGGTGCTCGACCGCGAGCAATCCGGCTCCACGACTCCCGTCGTGCGCGGTTCGCGTTGGGTCGACTACGACACCCACGAATTGCTCAGCATGATCAGCGAGCTCGAAGATGAGCGCCGCTTCGCACGCTTGCGCGAGGGAATCTGGATCGCCCTCCTTTTTCACCTTTTCTTGCTTTCCGCCGTCACCTGGATTCCCCGCTACGTCTTCAAAGTGCCACGCGTCATCGATCCCATCGATGCCATCAAAGACCGCAAAGACCTCTCGTATCTCGACTTACCCCCAGACGCCCTGAAAAACCTCCAGCGTCAGGAAAAAATCAAACCTCCGCCGCCGAAGCAGACCACGATCGACAAGAAAACCCTCGAAGCGCTCAATCGGCCCAGCCCCGTCAAGCCGCCCGAGCCCACACCGGAGACTCAACCGGCGCCCCCGGCCGCAACGCCTGCACCGGCCTCGCCGACCATCCCGCCGAGCCAGCAACCCCAATCCCAGCTCGAAGCCCCGCGGCCCGCCGCCGTTCCGGCTCGCCCCAACTTCGCGCTTAATTCCGAGAACCCGGCCGACCAACTCCGCGAAGCCATGCGCGATGCGTCTCGCAACCCAGGGTCGGGCGACGCCGGCAGCCTGGGTAGCAGCGGCCTCGCTCGCCACCCGGGAGCCGGCTCCGGCGGCGTTCAGGTGCTGTCCGATACCCAGGGAGTCGACTTCCGCGCCTGGCTCCAACGCTGGCATCGGGAGACGGAGAATACCTGGGATCCTCTCATTCCCGACGAAGTCAATCCGCCCATCCTGAAATCGGGAATGGTCGCCATCCGATTCAAGGTCCTTCCCAACGGAAGGCTCGTGGACGGAAGCCTGCAGCTCGAAGGCCGGTCCGGCGACACCGCGCTCGATCGAGCCGCCTGGGGTGCGCTCACCGGCTCAAATTACCCGCCCCTCCCCAGAGATTTCCATGGGCCTTACCTGGAACTTCGGGCATACTTTATGTACAACATGGAAACCAACAAATAGTCAGCCGGCTTCGTCCAGTTCCCCCCCGGGCTCTCCGTTTCAAATGGATTCTCTTGCCTCATGCATTGCCGTTGCGTTGGTTGGGGGTATTTTTCGATGCGACTTTCCACGCTGATCGTTTCCGGGATCGCTCTCATGGCTGCGCTCTCAGCCGGAGCACAGACCACACCCGCAGTTCCTTCAACTCTCGCTTCCGCTTCTGACCTTGATCGTTCGCTCAGCTCCACGGGCGGCATCGAAGTCCTTTCCGACACCCGGGGCGTTGATTTTAAAGACTATCTCCACCAGGTCCACCAAATTACCGATTCCCAATGGGAGCCCCTGATTCCCGCCGAAGTCAATCCGCCGATCCTCCTGTCGGGCGTGGTCTCGGTTCGCTTCAAGATTCTCGCCAACGGTCAACTCAAGGACAAGAGCGTCACCCTCGATAAGCGTTCCGGTCACGTTTCCCTCGACCGGGCAGCGTGGGACGCCGTCACGCAAGCCGTCTACCCGCCGCTTCCGACGGAGTTCAAAGGTCCATACCTCGACCTCCGTCTCTATTTTTCTTACAACGGTGCAAAGACCATCGGGCCTGTCGCGAGCCCCCAGGCGTCGGGCAACGCTCCTGTGTCCGCGCCGCCGCCAGCCTCGGCCACGCAAAGCCGCATCCAGTAGCCGAGTTCAAAGAATCTCGTTCGCACATGGGGCAAGCGTCCCGCGGAAGCAAGGTTCCGCGACTCAGCCGTGCGCCACTGCGGGCAGCGCCGTCCCCGGCAACGCCTCATCGTCCGGCGGATCAATCGGGTTGGCCCCGTGTTCCAGATAGATCCCGTCCTGGGCGAGCAGTGCGTCGTAAATCGAGGTGCGCCGCCAATGGCGCGCCAGCGCAAACGCGCTCATATTGGCGATCATTAGCGGCAGAACCAGCCCGTAGCCGCCCGTCATCTCGAAGATGATCAGCACCGACGTGATCGGGGCCCGCACAATTCCTGCAAAAACCGCACCCATCCCAACCGCCGCGAATGCGCCGATCGAATCCGCAGGGTGATGGAACACAGTCACGTCCAGGTACCCCACCGCTCCGCCGAGCATTCCTCCCATAAACAGTGCCGGCGCAAAAATTCCACCCGATCCGCCGCTGGAGTACGAGCTCACGGTTCCCGCGAGTTTAAGCACGCAGAAGACGACCATCGCGAGAACCGTGAGCTTCCCGGTAAGCGCCATAGTCAGCGTCTTATAAGGGTCGCCGGCAATTCCGTTCAGGTGAAAGAACGCAAGCCCCACCGCGGCCAGTGCGCCGGTTGCCGCCCCGCCAATTCCCGGCTGCACCCACCTCGGCACCGATTTAAGCCGTCTGAACCAGGCGCGCAGCAACAGGAGCGAGTCGGTGAATGCAACGGAAACAATGGCCGCCAGCAGACCGAGCAGCGCATACCAAACCAGGGAGGAGGATCTCGTCATCGAGTAGTGTGCGTCCACGTGGAAGACCGGCGTCGATCCCAAAATGGAGTGCTCCACCACCGCTGACAATGCGGCCGCAACAATAACGCCCGATAGCATGGTTTGATCCAAATCGCCGATTAGCTCTTCAAGCGTGAACGTGACCGCGGCAATGGGTGCGTTGAACGCGGCAGCGATGCCGGCCGCCATGCCAACTGACGCCATGCGCCGCGTGTTGATCGGGCTAAGCCGCGCCAACCGCGCCAGCATGCTGCTCACTCCCGCACACACCTGCACCGTAGGGCCTTCCAGGCCGAGCGAGGCACCCGAGCCGATCTGAAAGGCGCAAAGGATAAACTTCCCGATCGTCTCGCGGACCGTAACCAGGCCCGCGCGCAGCGTATACGCAACCTTCACTTGTGGAATGCCGCTGCCTGCGGCGGCAGGAGCAAGATACGTCAGTCCCAGGCCGACGATCAGACCACCAATCGTCGGGCTGACGATCGTCCATCCAATCCAGGTATAACCATGCGCTGCATTGGCGCGATTGATCATGAGCGCTTCGAGCCCGATGATGCTTGCGTGGAAGGCAACCGCCGCAAGCCCGCACAAACCTCCGGCCAGAATGGTGACTGCAAGTAAGCGCTGCCGCTCGGTGGGCATGCGTCGCAGCAGCCACGCATAAAAACGGCGAGAAACCTCTTGAAAACTCGTGCGGTAAGCAGGCCGGGGGGAATCGGCGCTCTCGTTGGCCATCTCTCTCCCAATATAAGAGTAGCTTGAATGCTGAATGAACCGCCCCCGCCTCGCGAAGCGGTCGGGGGGTCCTACCGTACTGTTCTTCTTCGCAAGAGTTAGATGTGAAAATCGCAACCGGGGGCGGGCCGCGATAAAATTGGTGCGGAATTGTATGTATACCCGGCACACGATCTTTGCACAGAATCGGCCGTTCCTTCGGCGCTTCCGCCGCGGACGGCCTGACCGCGGTCGGCGACTTGTCCACCAAGGATAGGTTTGCCCTGGAAAGCATTCAGGATCGCGGCCAACTCCGCTGCCCTGCTTTCTCAAAATCTTCCAAAGTGAAGATTCCGCCTGAAATCGTGAGTTCTTGAATCCGCTTGCCCGCGGAAAGAAAGGTCTTCCAATGAACAGCTTTGACAGCCGGGCTACTCTCAACTCCGGCAATCGCTCCTACACCATCTTCCGACTGCCCGCGCTCACAGCCAAGGGATTTGATCTGAGCCGGCTTCCCTTCAGCCTGAAGATTCTGCTTGAGAACCTGCTGCGCCGCGAGGACGGCGTGAATGTGACCGCTGCGGACATCGAGTTCCTGGCCAAGTGGGACGCCAAGGCCGAGCCCAGCCG
>PLTV01000374.1 GCA_003164635.1 Acidobacteriaceae bacterium | reverse complement strand
AGGATGGAGCGCGACCAGGAGGAGATTTCGTAGATATTGAAGTAAAACCAGTTGGGAAAGAGAACGATCTCCGGCGGAATGGCGGGGACGGCATCGTAGTCGTACTGGCCCAATCCGCAGAGGTACATCTTGGTGAAGGTGTTGCACTCGACGACGCCGCCGTGGGCCAGCACCCATTCGCGGCACCTGGTCAGGCGCGCATCGTCCGCCGTAACGCCCATCAGCTTCGCTGAAAAATAGCACTTCACTGAGAGCGACAGATTTCCTGGGTCGCCGGGGTAGATGCTCCAGCTACCGTCGTCGTTCTGGTAGCGCATCATCTCGGTGAATGCCCGCCGCAGCCTTCCCGGGTCGCCGCTCTCGAGCTGCGTGTGCAGATAAATGTAGTCGGCCTCGAGCATGGAGTCGGCTTCGAGTTCGCCGCACCAATAGCCGTCGGGGTGCTGTTCGCCGAGCAGGTATTCGCGCGATCGAACCACCGCGGCCTCGACGTCGGCAAGGTCTGCGTCCAGGCGCCCAAAGCGGGGCGACGCGGCTTTGGGCGCGGCGGCCTGGACCGCCGTGCCGTGTCCCGTCGCGGATTGCACTTTACCGTGATTCATCATTCGGTGGAATACGCCTCAGAAACCGAGAGTCCAGAACTTATGTCGTGCGTTGCCTGGACAAGACTGCCCCTACTTCACTGGCAGTGACTCTGCGCCGCCTGCGCTTCCGATGGCCTGCACAATTTCAGGCGGCAGGCCGAAGCGCACATTCTCGGGCATCACTTCAACTTCTTCGACGCTGTCGAATCCGTTTAGTTGCAGATAATTGACCACGTCTTCGACCAGCACTTCAGGCGCCGAAGCGCCCGCGGTTACGGCCACCGTGTTGATGCCCGCAAGCCACTTCGGGTCGATGGCTTGCGAATTGTCGATGAGGTAACCGACCGTTCCCAAGTTGCGCGAAACCTCAACCAGCCGATTCGAGTTGGAACTGTTTGTCGAGCCCACTACCAGCACCAGGCCGGCGTTGTGCGCCACATTGCGCACGGCCACCTGGCGATTTTCAGTTGCGTAGCAGATGTCCTGCGAATGGGGGCCAGCGATGTTTGGGAACTTTTCTTTGAGCGCGTGAATGATATCGCGCGCTTCATCGAGGCTAAGCGTGGTCTGAGTCAGATAGGCCACCCGATTGGGGTCGGGCACCTTGAGCTCGGCCACTTCGGCCACGTTGGAAACGACCTGCGTCACGTCGGGAGCTTCGCCGAGCGTGCCTTCAATTTCGTCGTGATCGCGATGGCCGATGAGCACCAGGCTGTATCCCTGCTTGGCAAACTTCACCGCCTCGATGTGGACTTTTGTGACGAGCGGGCAAGTTGCGTCGATCACCCTGAGCCCGCGCCCTTTGCTACGCTCGCGCACGGCGGGAGAAACCCCGTGAGCCGAGTAGATAACGCGCTGGCCGTCGGGAACGTCGTCGATTTCGTGAACGAAAATCGCGCCCTTTTCGGCGAGTTCGTTGACCACATAGCGGTTGTGGACGATTTCGCGGCGCACGTAGATGGGTGCTCCGAAGGTCTCTAACGCGATTTTCACAATGTCGATGGCCCGCACCACGCCCGCGCAAAAGCCGCGCGGTTTCAGCAATAAAACCCGCTTTTGACCTGGGGAAGCCTCGACGTGTGTACCGTTCGGGATGGATTCAAGCAGCGATGTGGTCACATCCACAAGTATACCAACCGGCGGACTTGAATGCTTCGAAAGTATCCCTGGTGGTCCATGCAACTACAACGCCCAGCCAGGCCAAGAAATGGGGTTCTCGAGACACCTTGATTCTCGCTTTCCCCAATGAAAATTCTCGAATTTTCAACGTAAAAACGCATTTTTTGGGGCCCATTCTCTTTATTTTCATTGATTTGGAGCAACTACATAGAGAGGGGGTGGGGGTAATCCACGCGAGTATCGACCGCGTGAATGTCCGACGAAACAGACCGGGCGGTTTTTTCGTTGAGGAGTCATTTGAACGATTATGCCCGGAATATGGGAAATTGAGTGCAAAATGCGCGCAGCTGGGGACTGAGGTGCGCGCCACATCTTTTGCGGGAGGATAGGGCGAGATCGTTTGCAGAATTTTTTACCCGTGACACGCTTTTCATCTTGCCGACGCGTACAGATTGACGGAGAAATTCCGGCGTCAGCCTTGGCGATGTTGACTTCAGAATTGCCGAACCCAAGCAGGAACACCGATCAATCCGTACGCAAGAAAGATGGAGAGAGCTATGGTGACGTTCCAGATGAGAAAACAGATGAGCTCGACACCCTTGAGCGTAGTCGTACTTGTGGCGTTGCTCAGTGCCACCGGGTGCTTCAGCCAGCAACGCAACAACGCCCAGGGTGGGGACGCGCAAGCGAATGGCAACGCCGGCGCCCGTCTGGTGAAGTCTTCATGGACCGCGGCGGGAGTTTCGTGGAATGGCGGCAAAACGGCCGGCGTTCAGGACCCAGGGCTAGGCGAGCAGGCTTTCACCATTGCGGTCCCGACCAACTGGAGATTCAAGGGGCTCATTCTGCGTCCACACAGTTGCTACGCACCCAGTGTTCCCGCAGATGGCCTTTCGTACACGGTGCTTGCTCCCGATGGCTACACAGCGGTGGGGCAATTGCCTGGCGCGTCCTGGACGTGGAAAAGTGATGGCACCAGCCTGATTCCGAAATGCGCTCCCATTCCGATCAAGTCGGCGACTGCGTTTCTGCTGGACATTGCCGTCCCCAACATTCATCCCTTCGCGACCAAGGTGACGGTGGTCCCGCCCACGCCGCAGATGCAGCAGAACCTGCGCAATGCGCAACAGCAGGCCCTTCAGAGCAGTATTGCTCCGACGCGGAATCTTGTGGATACCGGCCGCGTGCGTATTGAATACATGCTCGGCGACCAGCCCATGGAAGAGATGCTCTTTACGATGATGAATTGCCTGGAGACGGCGATGCCGGGCTATCCCGCGATGCATCGTCCTGCCACGACTCAACGCTCCTGCTACGCGCACGGAGTTGTTTTTCGCCGCGCTCCCAAGGGCCAGCTCGACGCTCTGCTTGCCACGCAACCACCGCCGCCGCACATCGACCAGGCCTGGGATGAGCACGTTTCGCAAAACATGCGGGCGGTGTTTGCTCAATATCAAGCGGCGAGCCAACGGCAGTTTGCCGCGATCCAGGATCATTTCAAGCAGGTGACGGACAACATGGTGGCGCAAGGCAAAGCGTTCCAGGCACAGCAGCGCAACAGCTTCGAACACGCCATGGCCAACGATCGCGCGGCGCAGGATGCCACCGACCACGCGGCGCATTTGCAGGTGCTCGAGTCGCTCAACCGCCAGGATTTTATCGATCCCACAACGGGTCAGAAGATCGAAACATCCAACCAGTACACCCACAACTGGATTTCTTCCGATAAGAACAGCGTAGTGCTGGGCGCCGACCCGACGTTCGATCCCAACGGGGTTGTGGACCCGGTGCGCGAATCGTGGACGGAACTGATCCCGATTGACTGACATTCGCAATGGTGTTTATCGGGGTCTGCGATTTCTCAGAGATGGGAAATTGAGGTTTGTGGTTTCCCACCCTTGCGACAAAATACCGTCGCAAAGATGGGGCACCCAGCATTCGAGGGCGGGTGGTTAGCGGCTGCCGGCGATCATTTGGCCGGCGTGTTGCAGGCTGGTGTCGGTGACTTTGGCGCCGCTCAACATGCGCGCCACTTCGCGGGTGCGGGCGCGATCGTCGAGCAGGCGCACATGCATCTTGGTGCGGCCGTCGGCTTCGCGTTTGTCGATGAGGAAATGCTGATCGGCGAATGCGGCAATCTGCGGCAAGTGGGTCACGCAGAGGACCTGCTGGCCCCTGCTCAGGGCCTTGAGTTTCAGTCCCACGGCTTCCGCTGCTCTGCCGCCGATGCCGATGTCGATTTCATCGAAGACCAAGGTGCGCGGAGCTGCGGATTTGGTCTTCGGCTTCGCGGCGCCCTCTTCCACGCTGACCTTCAGGGCCAGCATCACGCGGCTCATTTCGCCGCCTGAAGCAATCTCGTGCAGCGGCTTGAGAGGCTCGCCGGGATTAGTGGCGATGCGGTATGTGACCGAATCCCAGCCATGCGGGGTCCAGTTTCCTGCGCTGCGCGAGATTTCGCGCTCGCTTGCGATGACTTCCACTTCAAAGCGCACGTGCATGGCGAGCGAGTTGATCTGCGCCTCTGCACGTTTGGCGAGCTTGGCGGCCGCGGTCTTTCTTTCTTCGTGCAGCGAGCCGGCCGCCGACCGATAGGCATCGGCCGCGGCAGTCAATTCCTGCCTTAGGTGACGCAGGATTTCGTCCTTGTCTTCGACCTCGGCAAGCTTGCGGGCTACGGATTCGCCAAAGGCAATGACTTCGGTGACGGTCTTGCCGTATTTGCGTTTCAAGCGATCCAACGCAGCCAGGCGGTCTTCAATTTCGGCCAGGCGTTCGGGCGAAGCGTTGATGCCCTCGGCGTAGTTGAGGAGGTGGGCGCTGACATCGCCCACGATGGCGCGCGCCGATTTTAACTGCTGCGCGGACTCAGCAAAACGTGCGTCGTACCGGACCAGTTCCTCGACATTGCGCACAGCGGCACGCATGGCGACTTCAGCCGAAGTGCCGCCCTCATATAACTGCTCGAATGCACCCATGGCCGCGGCGTAGAGTTTTTCGGCATTGGCCAGGACGCGCTTCTCGGTTTCCAACGCTTCATCTTCGTTTGTCTGCAGTTGCGCCTCTTCGATTTCGCTGCGTTGATAGCTCCAGAGGTCGACCATGCGCAGGCGGTCCTGCTCGCCTTCGACCAGATCGTCGAGCTTTTCTCCGGCCGCGTGCCAGCGGTTGTAGGCTTCGTGGACCGCATCGGTGGAAACTCCGCCGAACCGGTCGAGCAGAATACGCTGCTGCGCCTGNNTCGATTCCGTTTTCTTCGAGAATCGCCTCGGCGCCGGGCGTCGACTCGAAGACGCAGGCAACCACGGCCTTTTCGGCGCCGTGGCGCACGATCTCAGCCGAGGCCTTGCCACCCATGAGCAGAGCCAGCGCGTCGACCAGGATCGATTTTCCTGCGCCAGTCTCGCCCGTGAGCAGATTCAGCCCCGGGCCGAAGACCGCAATGGCGTGGTCGATGACCGCGTAGTTTTCTGCGCGCAACTCAACAAGCATCCCCAGCAGCCCTCGTGGAACCTAAGCAGGAACAGGTTTATGGTAGGCGAGCGGAAAGCCCCTGACAATCCGTGCAGCATAGCATGAACCCTTATTGACACACTTGGTGCAACGAAAGCGCGTACCTGCCGAGAGAGCACCGAAGTAATGACGGAGACTCGATGTCCACGATTCCTGAAACTTTGCCCGAAATACCGGTTTCCCCCGCTGCGCCTCCGGCTTACACGCTGTTTGACTCACGGGCCGTGGCACTTGCAACGTTTCTCGGCACGCCTGTAGCGGGAGCATGCTTGATGGCCGTGAACGATCGCAGGCTGGGTCGTGCGGGCCGCGCCGCCGTTTTTTTGGTCGCGGGGATCGCGGTGACCGCCGTTGCGATTTTGATCGGATGGAATAGTCCTGGCGGTGTTACGGGAGGAATTTCCCTGATTCTGCTGATCGGCATGCAGCGGTTCGCCGCTCGGGTCCAGGGCGAAGCGGTGAAAGTTCACGTGGCGCGCGGAGGGCGGCTGGGTTCGAACTGGGCTGCTGCCGGCGTCGGCCTGGCGTGGCTTATTCCGCTTTTCGGCGTTGTGTACACCACCCTCTACCTGCCGGAGTACAAGTTTGAACACGGACCTAAAGTGGTTTTTGGATCGCGGGACGAGGTCTATTACATGGGCGCAGCGACGCAGACCGAGGCGCAATCGCTGGGGAACGTTTTGAAGTCCAATGGATATTTTCTAGACAAGGGCGTGACGGTTCTACTGGATAAAACCGCGGGCGGGACAGTGCTTTCGTTCGTTGTGAAAGAAGGGATATGGGATAAGCCGGACATGGTGGCATCGTTCGACGAGATGGGCCGCGAGATCGCGCCTTCGGTGGGAGGATTTCCGATCGAGGTGCATTTGATCGACAAAAAGCGCGCTGTGAAAAATCAGACGTCGGTGGGACAGGTGTCGGCCGGAAACGACCACGTGTACTTCATGGGCACCGCCACCGATGTGCAGGCGCGTGCGCTGGCTAAAGCGCTGGCCGCGGACGGTTTCTTCGATGGCACCGGCATCGACGTATTCTTTTCCAGGCAGAGCGATGGAACCGCACTTTCGTTTGTGGTGAAAGACGGCGCATGGGACGATGCGGGGATGGTTGCGAGTTTTGAGAAGATCGCGCGGGATGTTGCGCCCACGGTAGGGGGGGTGCCGCTTCACCTTCATTTCGATAACACGAATCTCGATGTGAAGAAGGACATGGCGCTGAACTGACTCGATGATTGGAACTCAGGTTCGTGCTTTCCCACCCAACCGCGATGGGACTGCGGTTGGATGGGGCACCCTGGCCGAACTGCTCGTGCGAGCGAACACCGAGCGTCGGCCCCACCGCGGGTGGCGCAGGTGGTCAGAAGGTAAAGCGGCTGCCGATGGTTGGAGCGACGTTGTTGTTGGAGTTATAGGGGACGCCGGGGCCGTGGGGAATGGCGATGCCCAGTCCGCCGGTCACGTAGGAATATGCCACGCCGGCAAATGAGTCGAAGCGCCTGGTGAAGTGATGATCCAGATAGAGCGAACCCTCGTTGAGCGTGCCCGCGCAGGAACTGCGAAAGCCGGCTGTGGCCGAGCAGGCTGAAGGAATACGGAAGTCGTTCTGCCGCTGCTGATACCAGGCGAAGGTGGCGTCGGTCTTTTTGGCGTAGGTGTATTTGGCGCCGGTCCACCAGATCTGCACCAGCTTTTCAGAGTCAAGATTGGTGTCTTCGACACCGCTCATGAAATAACCGCCCTGGTCAGAGGCTCCGACTCCTAACGGGTTTACCGGATTGTTCTGCCAGATATATTCGTAGCCGGCGAAGATCTTGAGCGGGTCTGTCGCATATTTGGCCGCGGCCATGATGGCGTTGTTGTCGGTGACGATGCCATAAACGGTGTTGGTGGTGCCGATCAGGTTGACGCCGGTGATGGGGTTTGTGTTGATGCTGTCGGTGGTGGACTGATAGGACTGCGACGGGCTCTGACTCTGCGCTCCCAGCAGCGGATTCAAGACGCTAATGGCCTGGTTGTAATGCTGGAAGACGAGGTCGGTGAAAAATTTGCCTGCGTTTCCGCCTAGGTTGAATCCATAGGCGTAATTGTGCGCCTGTTCTGCTGTGCAGGTTGCGGCAGTCCACGTCGCAGAGGCGGAGTAGCAGCCGGCGGATCCAACTGCAAATTTATACATTGCGCCAAAGTGGACCGGGCCATGGGCGAGGCGATACTTCAACGCGTCGTCCCAACGGGTATCTTCGGTGTCGCCGCCGCCGGCCATTGTGCCGTTGTAGCCGATGTAGGAAAAAGCGTAGCTGCCGCCGGCCGGATCGTATTGCNNTTCGGAATAGCTGGCCCTGGGAAGGCCGTTGTTGACGATGTCGGTTTCTGACGCGTTGGCGAGAAGACCGGATTGCGGATTGATGCCGGTTGACGCGTTGAAGACGACGGACCAGCCGGGAAGAAACTCTTCTTTGCCGCGGATGCCGAAGCCGGTCTGCGACAGATTGTTGGGGGCAAAGAGGAAGCGATGCTGATAGCCGTTGCGATTCACCAGAGACTCGCCTTCGTAGTTGTAGCCGTTTTCCGGCAGGCCGTGGCTGACCCAGCCAACGCCTGCATCGTACGTGCCATACACCGTAATGCCGTGCCAGGTGAGCGTGCAGCCGGTGTTGGCAAAGTCGTGGACGCTGGTGCAGGGGTCGGGAGTCGTCGAGTGCGTCTTTGTGGCATCTTGCCCTAGCACCAGCATCGGTGAGAAGAGAAGCACGGCCGCCGCAAGAACGAACCTGGTGTTGTTCACTAATCCTCCAGAATGAAAGCTTGGATATCTTGCCATGGAATTCGATTCTAAGCGAATTACAAGATCGAATCTATACGGTATGCCGGCCTGCCCAACGACCGGCGTTCGAACGGCTTGGATGGCCGCGCGGGACCGCGACTATACTCGTGTGCGACGGGTCACTCGCGCGGACTATGACCAGGTGAGTCGGCACTTCCGCATCCTGGTTTCCCAGGTCTCAAACGCGAGAGTTCCGCCCCGGACCCTGGGGCACCCAGCTATCAACTGCTTTCGATGAACCTTTGGAGATGATCTTTTGGGACGGGAGGAAAGGAGAGGCTATGGCGAAGGCAAACCAGAACCAGGGCCCGCTGCTCACCCCACGGGAGGCTGCGGCATCCATCGGCGTAAGTTACGCCACCATCAAGAAGTGGATTCTGTCGGGCAGCTTGAAATCGGTGCGGACGCCGGGCGGCCATCATCGGATTGCGCAAAGCGCGCTGGCGCCGCTTTCGGCTGCACCTTCCGTGGTTCAACCTGAAAAACAGCGCATCCTGTCGCGGCAACGGTTCCGCACGGTAAGCGGGCGTAACCAATTAGTCGGGACGATTTTAGAAGTCAAGATCCGCGGAATTCTGGCGCAGGTGATTCTCGCCATTGGCGATCAGCGCATTACGGCCATCATTACCGCGGACGCAGCCCGCGAAATGCAGCTGCGGAAGGGCCAGACCGCGGCGGCGCTCATGAAGTCGACTTCAGTGATGATCGAGAGGGTTGAATAGGGTGCGAAATCCTGCGTTGGCGCACCACATCGATAACTTGGAGGCGGTCCTGCCGTCTGATACCGTGAAGAGAGTGGTTCTCCATGGCCGCATGCCGAAGGCGTGTTGTCCGCGTCGGCTTTTATCGAGTTGAACGACATGCCGCGATCGGGGCAACGGTCGAGGAGCGAGAACCTCACGATGAGGTGAATGACAATTCAAACCGCTGCTATCCTCCTCTTCCTGCAGGCTGACGGGGGTTCTGCCCCGTCAGGAACTTCGGGACCCAGCGCGCTTCTGGAAATGCTGAATAATATTGGCCCCGTGGCCATTGGCGTCCTGCTGCTGCTCTTGTTCGCAAGCCTTTATTCCTGGACAGTTATCCTGGGAAAGATCTCCATCTTCAACAAGGCGACAAAAGAGAGCCGCCGCTTTATCAGGGCCTTCCGCAAGGCAACTCGCTTGCAGGAGATTGCCCAGCTTGCCTCAGACTGCAAGGCCAGCCCACTGGCGCAGGTGTATGAGGACGTGTACGAAGCGTATAAGCGGCAGACCGGCGGATCGGGCCCGCCGCGCAACCTCGTCCCCATTGAGCGCTCCGCGCAGACCGCCGCCAGCGAAGCTGTCACTGCACTTGAACGCCGCATGACCTGGCTGGCCACCATCGCTTCGGTGAGCCCGTTTGTGGGGCTATTCGGAACCGTGGTGGGCATCATCGATTCGTTTCGCGGGCTGGGCACAGCGGGCGCGGCCACGCTGCGCGCGGTGGCTCCCGGAATTTCCGAGGCGCTCATTACCACAGCGGCAGGCCTCTTCGTCGCCGTCCCCGCCGTGATTGCGTACAACCAATTCACCGCGCGCATTCGCGTGTTCGCTTCCGCAATCGACGACTTTTGCCGGGAACTGCTGAATTCGCTGGAAGAGATTCCTGTTCGCGCGCCACAGGCTGCGCGAACCACGAGCCCCGAAGCAGCTCGGGAGGCAGAACGTGGCCTTTACAAGTAGCAACGGCCAAACCCGTTCGTCGCTCGCAGAGATCAACATCACGCCTCTGGTCGACGTGGTTCTCGTGCTGCTGGTCATCTTCATGATCACCGCGCCGGTGCTGCAATCGGGCATCGAGGTTGCCGTGCCCAAAACGCGCACAGTGAAAGAGATCACCGAACAGCGACTGGTTCTGACCATCGACAAGACGCAGCAGGTTTTCCTGGGCGACAAGCTCGTGAATGTGCACGAACTGGGCCAAAAACTGCATCAGCAAGGCAGCGACCCAACTCACCAGGTGATTTATCTGCGCGCCGATGAGTCCGTGCCGTTCGGCGCTTTCGCAAGCGTGATGGACGCGGTCAAACAGGCAGGGATCACCAACGTTTCCATCGTCACGCAGCCGTTGAACGAAAAGCATTGAGGGAGTGTTGGGACTGAGGGACTTGGGACTGAGGGACTAAGGGAATAGGGACTGGGAGTTTTAAAGCTTTCCATGAGCAGCGTACTTGAAGGCGGCGAACAACTTGAGCGGGAATTGATCCCGGACCGCATCGCTGCGCCTGCTGCCGGTTCCCTCATTCTTCACGGATTGCTCTTCGGGATTGTCGTGTTCTACGCCAT
>PLTV01000327.1:4610-7486 GCA_003164635.1 Acidobacteriaceae bacterium | reverse complement strand
CACCGTATCGAAGTGAAACCCATGCATGTCGGCAGTCTCAAACATGCGCAAATGCACGCTGGGATCCTTATGACCAGTGAAGCCAATGTAACGGATTTTGCCGGACTGCTTTGCTTCCTCGACAGCTTCGAGCGCTCCGCCAGGCGCGAAGATCACATCTGGATCGTCAAGCCGAATGACCTCGTGGAATTGCAGAAGGTCGATTACATCTGTCTGTAGCCGGCCAAGCGATTGCTCAATCTGCCTGGCGGCGGTGTTCTTATCTCTGCCGTCGATCTTTGTCATCAGGAAGACCTTCTGCCGGTAGCCATCGCGAAGCGCCTGGCCCATTCGGACTTCGCTGATACCGCCGTTGTAATCCCAGCAGTTATCCATAAAAGTGATACCGCGATCAATTGCGGCGCGAAGCAAGCGGATGCTCTCGTTGGGGTCTTGCTGCTTCCCGAGGTGATAACCGCCTAGGCCAATCGCGGAGACGCGCTCACCCGTGCGACCCAGTTCGCGATAGATCATGTTCGGCGACTCTGGGCGCTGAGGCAGATTCGAAGACTGAGCGCTAGCGACAGCGGAAGGTGCAACAGACCCTGCCGCGGCAACAGTCGCGGTCTTCAGGAAATCTCTGCGGTCCATAAAATGCTCCTGTCAGAAGAGAATTGTCGATGCACGCATCTCAGAGAATTGCCTTGACCACACCGCCGTCCACGCGGAGTGCGGCTCCGTTGGTGGCCGAAGAAAGCTCGCTGGCCACATAAGTCACCATTGCCGCAACTTCATCCACGGTGGCAAAGCGCTTGAGCAGGGAAGACGGACGGACATGCTCGAAGAATTCCTTCTCAATCACTTCCTTCGACTTGTTCTGCTGCTTTGCCATCGACTCCACAAAGCCGCCCACACCCTCTGACTCGGTGGGGCCGGCAAGGATGCTGTTTACCGTAACGCCCGTCCCAGCCACGGACTCCGCTATGCCCCGGGCCACGGCCACCTGCGCTGTTTTGGTCATCCCGTAGTGCACCATCTCAGCGGGAATCTGCACCGCCGACTCGCTCGATATGAAAAGAATCCGCCCCCAGTTCTTTCTCAGCATTCCCGGAAGGTAATGTCGCGCCAGCCGCACTCCGCTCATCACGTTGACCTCGAAGAGGCGGTACCAGTCAGCATCGGGAATCTCGACAAACGGCTTCGGCTCGAAGATGCCGACATTGTTGACCAGCACATCGACTGCAGGCAGCTTCGCAATCACAGCCTCAGCCCCGACGGCACCGGAAAAGTCCGCAACAATGCCATCGACTTTCGACGTCGCCGCTTGCGAACGGATGGAAGCCACCGCTGCATCCACGCGCTTCTGCGTGCGCCCGTTTACGTATACGTGCGCACCTTCGTTAGCAACAGCTCGGGCAATCGCGAATCCAATTCCTGCCGTGGAACCGGTGACGAGCACAACCTTATCTGTGAGTTTCAGGTCCAAATTATCCTCCGGAACATGACTACCAGCCGTTTGATTCGCTAACCGTCCGATACGACGCGATGTATCTCAAGATCCTTTCCGGGAAGCCCATGGCGTCGACGTTCGGTGGTCTCTTGGCCTGCGCTGGTCTGAGACGCCAATGTCCTGGAAGCGTGCTAAACCTCGACCTTCCGTCCATCGCCAATGACGAATGGGGTGATAGCGGAAAGGTCCAGTTCACCGCACGAGGAAACATTCGATGCCAGGACCGACTGGGCAGCGGATGCTGCAGGCAAATCGGCGCCAGACTGCCGCGCGGCATCCATCACCAGGTCCATGTCCTTGCTCATCAACCGCAATGGAAACTCAGGAGAATAGTCCCGGTCCTTGATCTTCCGGAACTTTCCAGCCATCGCGGGAGCAATCACCGCGGTTTTGGAAAGNNNNTTCATCTGAACCCCGGAAGAACCAGGGCCAATCAAGAACCACTGCTTGGCAATGGACTCAAAGAGCGGAATGCATTGCTGGAAGGTGTTTGTTTCACCCCCCGCAAGTAAAGTGATCGTTCCGGCATCGACGGCCGGTGTCGATCCTGAGATGGCCACATCAAGAAACTTCANNCCGCCGCTGTTAAGGTAAACGGAACGAACCGCCTCGTCATTCGCCAACGAAGAGAGAATCACGTCTGACTCGGCCACAAGACTCGCCATGGATGGAGCGACGGCGATCCCCTCCTTGCTGAGTTGAGCTGCCGGCGGGGAACTACGATTCCAGACGCGAATGTTCCAGCCCGCACCATGCAGGCGCTTTGCAAGTCGGCTTCCCATCAGCCCAAGGCCAATCAATCCAAGATGGCTGTCAGGTTTGTTGAGTGTTGTTACTGGCATATTAAAACGTAGCCTCCTCGTCCCGGTCTGCAGTTTCGCCTTCGTCGGCGATGCGAGCTTCACCGCATCAGTTGCACGCACCTAGCCATTCCTGGGACGTGCGACCGCTTTTGAATCAGTTGAATAGCGGTCCTTGCGCCCTGGAAGATTCGAGTCTCTGTCGGACATCCGACATTCCTTGACGAAGGGCCGTCACCGACGCCCCAATTGGGCACATAAGCCTCTTATATTCGACCGACCAAGCGCCATTCAAGTGGCAATGAAACTGCAGATGATACAACGGAGGCTGATTGGGACGTAGGGCAGGGAAGCGCGCTTTGGGGCCCGAGGAACATGGCGCGGCCAAGAAGACTCTCTTTGATGCCACTGGTCTCAGCCGCGAGCAAGTCGGGAATCAATGGAGCCGCCACGAACTCGGCAAGTAAAAAACAACAGGCCCTGCAGGATGATTCCCCATCCTAACCATCCGGAGTATCATCCAAGGCTATCGCGGAGGACGGACAGAATATGACGGTGACGCTGAACGGGCGTTCGCAGCAAATTCA
>PLTV01000327.1:0-4511 GCA_003164635.1 Acidobacteriaceae bacterium | reverse complement strand
AACAACAACGGAAACTGCACAGTCCACAACACCACGAAGATGCTTGCCGTTGAGCATCAGGAGATCCCCTACAAACCAAAGCCGTACGACGTGGATATGTCCAACCCCTTCTATCGCTACGACCCCGACCAGTGCATTCTNNGGCGCACCGATCGGCGAATCCAGCTGCGTCTCGTGCGGCCACTGTATCACCGTCTGTCCCTGCAACGCCCTTATGGAGAGGTCGATGCTCGGAGAGGCCGGCTACATGACGTCTCTTTCCAAATCCGCACTCGATGGAATGATCGACGTCGTCAAGGGAATTGAGCCGGAGATGGGCTATGGAGCCATTCTTCAAGTCTCCGAGGTCGAGTCGCACATGCGCGAATCGCGCACCAGGATAACCAAAACTGTGTGCACGTATTGCGGTGTTGGTTGCAGCTTCGATGTGTGGACGAAAGATCGCCACATTCTGAAAGTGGAGCCGGCCCAGGGCGCGGCCAACGGTGTATCGACCTGCATCAAGGGAAAGTTCGGCTGGGGTCACATCAACAGTCAGGATCGGTTGACCAAGCCACTTATTCGTGAGAGCAATGGGTTCCGCGAAGCCTCGTGGGAGGAAGCGCTCACATTGGTTGCACGCAGATTCTCGGAGATCAAATCAGCCACAGGCCCTGACTCGCTTGCATTCATCTCCTCTTCCAAGTGCACGAACGAAGAAAGCTATCTCATGCAAAAGCTGGCCCGGGCGGTAATCGGAACCAATAACATGGATAATTGCTCGCGCTACTGCCAGGCGCCGGCCACCATGGGCCTGTTCCGCACCGTCGGATATGGCGGTGACGCAGGATCGATTACAGATATCGGTCAAGCCGGCCTGGTGCTGATCATCGGCAGCAATACGGCCGAAAGCCATCCCGTGCTGGCCACGCGCGTCAAGCGAGCTCATAAGATGCACGGCCAGAAGTTGATCGTCGCCGACCTCCGCGAACACGAAATGGCCACGCGCGCCGATGTGTTCTTCCGTCCCGCGCCGGGCACCGATCTTATCTGGCTCTCCGCGGTAACCAGGTATATCTTCGACAATGGCCTTGCCAACCAAAAGTTCATCGATCAATGGGTCAACAACGTCGAAGAGTTCAAGAAAAGCCTGGAGTCGTTCACGCTCGAAATGGCCAGCGAACGGTGCGGACTTCCCATCGAGACACTCACCAAGGTTGCCCGCATGGTCGCCGAGGCGGATGGAGTGTGTATCCTCTGGGCGATGGGCGTGACCCAACACTCCATGGGTTCCGATACCTCCACGGCAATCTCGAATCTATTGCTTGCCACAGGTAACTACATGCGTCCAGGCGCCGGTGCCTACCCCTTGCGCGGCCACAACAACGTGCAAGGCGCCAGTGATCACGGAGCCATGCCAAATTACTTCCCCGGTTACCAGAAGGTTGACGATCCGGAGATTCGTGCCAAGTTTGAGAAGGCCTGGAACGTTTCATTGCCGCCGAAGCCGGGACTCGATAACCACATGATGGTCGATGCTATCCACGAAGGCAAGCTCAAGGCGATGTACCTCTTCGGCGAAGAGATGAGCCTGGTTGATTCCAACGCCAACTTTGTGAGCGATGCGCTATCGAAGCTTGACTTTTTTGTCGTGCAGGAGATCTTCTTCAGTGAAACCTGCCAATTTGCAGATGTCATCCTGCCTGCAAGCCCAAGCCTGGAGAAGGAAGGAACCTTTACCAGCACCGAAAGGCGCATTCAGCGTCTCTATCAGGCGCTCGAGCCTCTCGGGGATAGTCGTCCCGACTGGATCATCATTCAGGACATCGCCAACCGGTTGGGGGCAGGTTGGAAATATGAGCATCCATCCCAGATCTACGAAGAGATCGCCGCACTGACACCGCTGATGGCTGGCGTTACCTATGAGCGCCTCGAAGGCTATAAGACACTCCAGTGGCCCGTAGCTGAAGATGGCACCGACCAGCCTTTGCTCTACGCCAAGAGGTTCAATTTTCCCGATGGAAAAGCCAGGTTTTACCCCGTTCCCTGGTCGGAGCCGACCGACCAGCCGAATGCGGAATACGATCTCCACCTGAACAACGGACGACTTCTTGAACATTTCCATGAAGGCAATATGACGTATCGCACCGAGGGAATTCGCGAGAAGACACCGTGCACTTTTGTGGAAGTATCTCCTCAACTCGCGGACGAGCGCGGTATCCAAACAGGCAGTTGGGTGCAGTTGACCTCGCGCTACGGCAAAGTGCGAGCACAGGCCGTTATCACCACAAGAGTTCACGGGAAAGAGCTGTATATGCCCATGAACTCAACAGACGAGGCAGTTAATCGACTTACCAGCAGCCACACAGACAAGGCCACCCATACCCCGGCATACAAAGAGACATCTGTTCAACTCCGGGTGTTGGGAGAGGTCGGAGACGACCCGCTGCCGCGTACAAACTCCCGCCATGGGCATCCGACACCTCAAACCGGCGTAGAGGTAGAGCGTAAGTGGAAGCGTAAGGACTATCGCAAACCGGGCGATCACCTGGTCCAAATCCAAACTCTGAAAGCATGATTGCAAAGATGGAGGAAAAAGATGGCTCGACCGATCCCACTCGAGTTACAGCCGCGCGATCCACGAGCGGAGCTACGCAAGCGATTGGAAGAGGCGCCGGTTGAACACGCCGAGGCCCTCCTCGACTCCTACGAGTTACTCGGACAATTGCATGAACACGGCGTTTTTGAACTGTTGCGCGGCGCGTTGGGGGCAAGCGACAAGTTGATTGAAACGGCTGTGGACGCAGCCAAGTCAGAGGAAGCGATCCGCGCCATCCGCAATGCCATCATCCTTGGCAAGATACTTGGGGCTATCAATCCTGACGTACTGCAGAGTATTGCCGTCGCAGCCAGCGAAACATTGGGGTGTTATGAGAAGCCGATCATTGAGCCGCCAGGCCTTTTCTCGCTTCTGGCCCAATTTAGCCACAAGGAATTGCGACGGAGTATGGCGCTCTTGAACAAGTTTCTCGAAAGCCTTGGGAATCAAATCAAGCTGCGAGGCAGCTGCAAATAAAGGCGCGGCCAAGTTACGAATCAGCGTTGGAGGATGTGCATGTCGAACACAAACCGTTGGGGGCTCGCGGCAGCGGGCTTCCTGATGCAAATGGCTCTTGGTGCAGTATACGCTTGGAGCGTATTCCGGACTCCCCTTGCTAGACAATTTCACTGGTCGATCGAGGAAGTGACGTTTACCTTTACGGTTTCCATTTTTGTTCTGGGCGTGGCTTGTTTCTTCGGCGGACTTTGGCTGAATCGAAAGGGACCGCGCGTTGTCGCGCTCACCGGCGGGTTCCTCTACGGCTTCGGCGTCTTTCTCGCAAGTTTCTCAGCTAACAAGCTATGGTGGCTCTATTTGAGCTATGGAGTTATTGGAGGGGTCGGGGTCGGATTCGCCTATATTGTTCCTATCGCAGTACTGGTGAAGTGGTTTCCTGATCGAAGGGGCTTGATTACTGGTATTGCTGTTGGCGGATTCGGCGCAGGAGCCTTGGTAACTGCGCCTGTGGCTACGCGCCTGATTCAAAGTGTCGGCGTATTACACACCTTCGCTTATCTCGGCGTCGCCTATCTTGTGGTTACGATGGGCGCAGGCTATTTTATGCAAAACCCGCCGGCGGAGTGGAAGCCTGAAGGCTGGACTCCGAGCGCTACGCAGACCACGCAACGTGCGGCACAGGACTTTACGCTCGGTAGCGCCCTGAAAACGTGGCAATGGTGGGCGCTGTGGTTGCTTTTGTTCCTGAACACATCGGCAGGTATCTCGATCATCTCGCAGGAATCTCCCATGTTCCAGGAACTTGGGAGAGCAAGCGTAATCGTGGCAGCTGGCATGGTCGGAATCGCCAGCATCGGAAATGCCCTGGGCCGCATTTTCTGGGCCTCGGTATCGGATGCAGTCACCAGGCGATGGACATTCGTAACGATGTTTGTTGTGCAGGTTGGCCTTTTCTGGGTGCTTCCGAGTATCACTTCTGCGACGGTCCTAACGCTCCTGTCATTCATCATCTTGATGTGCTATGGGGGCGGGTTCGGCACCATGCCGGCTTTNNTGGGGTTTCGCCAGCGCATTTGGGCCGCTGCTCATCGCCCATATGCGGCAGAGTAGCGGTTCCTATACGAGCGGTCTCCATGTGATCGCATGCATCATGGCGGTATCAATGATTCTCCCCATCTTGATTTCACCTCCCAAATCGATCAAGGCAGTCGATACAGGATGGCGGCCCGGCGTGTCCGCAGCGAATCTCAAGTGACTTACTCTGTGGATGCAGGCAATCCAGGGCGGCCTGACTAAGAGCTCCTGGAGGGCGTGAGAAGCCCTCCTCTCGATCAATTTAGATGGAGAGTTCGGCCCATTCCTGTGCAAGGTTTATGTTCGTGAAATAGATGTGATCTGCTCGTTCGAGGTGCAAAGTCTTTAGGTAACCTTCACTGACTGCTTGAGCCACAAAGTCCTGCATGGAGAATCGTCC
>PLTV01000265.1 GCA_003164635.1 Acidobacteriaceae bacterium | reverse complement strand
ACTTAATCAGAGGCTCCCTAGGTTGCTCTAAGTTGTTGATCTTATTTGGTTGACGCGGTAGGAATCGAACCTACAACCTGTCGGTTAAGAGCCGAATGCTCTGCCAGTTGAGCTACGCGTCCAGAAAGGCGGGAAGGCTGCGCTGAGACGATCATCGACCGCAGCCGGAGCAGCAGAAAAATCTTGCTGCCACTTGAAAATATAGCACAGAGAGAAGCTGTTTCAAAAGGAGCGGAGGCGGGGTTCCTGACCTCAGAAGTTGAAAGCGAAACCGCCGCTGACGGCGCGCTGGGTCTGCGCAAACACGAGCAACGATCCGTCATTGAGGAGATAGGGTTGATACCCCTGGGCCAGCAGGTTGCGCAGGTTCAGCAGAGCTTCAAAGCCGCCGGTGCCCTCGCGGCGAAGATGGATGGGCTGGCGGAACTGGAAGTTCAGATACGGCGGCGGAACGTTCTCGGCATAGGACGCAATGGCGGTGAGGCTGGACTCGGGCTGCCACCGGTAGGTTGCCCGCCAGCGCGTGCCGCTGCCCTCAAGCGTGCCGGAAAGCGAGATGGAATAGGCCTGGGCATGACGAGCATGCGCCGAGGGGAGCAACTGGTTCTGCTGCCCTGGCGTATCTGTTGACGCGTTCAGCACAAGCGCATTGCCGTTGGCGTAGGTCAGACGAACCTGGCTCTTGCCCGCGATCCGGTGTTCGGCGGTTGCAACCATTCCATATGACGAGTACCCAGGGCCGGCGGTGCGGATGAGGCCGCTGACTGAGTCAGAGAGCATGGAAGCGGGTAGAGAGCCGGAGGGGTTCCGATCTGCCGCCTCGAGCACCGGGTTCTCCATTCGATCCGCGTAGACGCGCACCGACATACCCGAGCGATCGGTCTGCCGTTCCCAACCAACTTCCTGGTGCAGGCCATGCGCCAAGGCAAGTTTGCCATCACGCATGGAAGCGGCGGGTAACCATGCTTCAGTTTGGGATGCGCCAGCATCCGCTACCGCGGGCATCGACGTGGCCATGCGGTATTCGACGTTGGAATTGTCGCCGGTTCTGAACGCAACCGCGGCGAAAGGCATTGCCGCGAAGATGGTGTTGGGAGAGTTGTTGGCGAAGCGGGCGAAAACTTGAGTGGACCCAGCTTNNGCCACCGACTGCACTGATCCCGCGAAGCCCAGATCCTGGCGGAATCCGAGCATCGACTCCATGCCCGCATCGGTTCCGGGGGCAAAATCGACTTGCGCCAGAAGCTCGCGGCTATCGGAGGGCGTTTGCTCTACCGAGGCTGCAAGCCGCTCACCGCTCTCTCCGAATGTGCCTTCCTGCCCGACGGCAACCAGACGCGCCTTCAGTTTGGGCGCTGTGCCGGAGCCATCGGAAACGACAACAAGGGGACCATCTTCAAGCCAGCGCAGCAAGGGACGATTGGCCGCAGAGCGCAGCGTCCACTTCCAGTCGTCCTGCTCCATTGCGGCCGTGCGTGGCTGCGACGGAAGCCACTGCATCACTTCGTAAAGCGTGTTGAGGGTGAGATTGACCACCGTGCCGGTACGGACCCGCACGTCTTCGCGCAACGACGGCAGAAACGACTGCCCCAGCGCTTTGACGGAGTAATGTCCGGGGGCGATCGAGCTAATGGCGAAGCGTCCGTTGACGTTAGTGTAGACAACGGCGACGACGGAAAGATCGGGGCGCAACAGCTCCACTTCCGCGCCGATCTGGGCCACACCAGAGGAGTCGCGAACGACTCCTGACACCGATCCAGTGGCCGCTTCACAGATGGAAGCCGTGACCACTGCAATCAGCGCGACAGAGAACACGAGATGTGCACTGCGCTTAATCACATTCGTTGACTTGTCGACGTCGCTGGCAAAAGTCTTGCGAAGTGATCCCGCGCGGGCGTGCGAATCTGGCGTTCGATAACCCTGCTGCGCTGGATGCATACTATTCCACGACAAAAGGTGCNNGATTGCGCAATCTCTTGTTTCGAAATTGTGTCGTTTACTTTGATCGTCACCTTGTATTTTCCGGGCTGAAGGCCTGCCATAGGGAGAGTTTTCTCCACAGTTAATTGGTCGCTGTGGGCTCCCAAGTCCTTCGACTCAAGCTCTTTCTCAAACACAACGGTGTTGGTGGCGATGTCTGTAATCTGGTACGTCACCGTAGCTTCGTTGCTCTTGGTGGCATCGTTGATGGAGAGGTTATAGACCTGCATCCAGAAGTTGAGCTGCTGGCTGCGCTTGAAGCTGACCGGCGTGGCGCGGTTTTGCGCGACACGTGGGCAGATGTGTGTATTCCCGATGACGCAGCTGCCCTCACCGATCTCGCGCGACGAAACCGTGTTCATCTCGTCGGCCAGGATCAGCGATGAGGTCGCGAGCTTTTCGTCGTGGTACGCGGGTACCTCAAGGCTGCCGCCATAAATGCCGAGGTGATCCGGGTTGTTCACGTCCTTGACGGCGATGTCGAGCCGGTAGAGGCCGGGCAAAAGCGGCAAAGCCTTCCAATAGACCTTCTTGCCTTCCTGCGCCTTCTCCAGTAGTTCAGCGGGTTCCTCAACCGAGACGGTTGTTTCATCGCTCTGGACTGTCTTATGAGTGAGCGTTGTCACCTTGATCAAAACGTTGACGAACCCCTTCGATACTCCATCCTTCGTCACAAAGGTGATGTCCCGGTTCTTGAGCTGAATGGTGACGGGAACGAGGACTGTAGAGTCGGTGACCTTGACGAAGTCGGTGCGGACGTCAAACGGGAAGACCGGCCCGCTCATGATTTTGTGTTCGGAGATAAAGGCATCGAGATCGCTGAACTTGATTGGCGGGGGCGCAAAGATTTTTGCCGCGAGTTCGATGCGATCGAATTCCTTTGAAGCCTGGCTGCTGGATAGCGGGCCGGTGCCGAGGTTCTCAAAGCCACCCTTGAAGCGATCGGCCTTCTTGGCCATGCCCATTTCTTCCCACTGGGTTAGGCCGGCGCCCGGTGTGTGCATCAGAGCGTCTTTTTCGCCACGATCAATGGTGAAGTGGTAGTCGCCGCATTGGCAGGTATCCACAAATTCAAGGTCGATGTTGTCGCCGATGCCCTCAAGGTAGCGGTAATGCCAGGTTTCAAAGGGGAAGGTGGAAGTTTCGCCGCCGCCCTCTTCCATGGGCCGCTGGTAGCTGCCTCCGGAGGGGTGCGATTCAGTGGAGTCGGGCTTGCCGTACGCAATATAGATGTGGCCGCGATCGGTCTTCCAGCCAGGCTTGCCGGCCGCAAAGTGCTCATTCGCATACGCAATGCGCCGGTAATGCTCCTCGCGGAACTCATTCTCGGGCGAATCTGGATTGGGGTTGCGGCGCAGCCAGAACTGCTCAATGAAGGCGTCCCGCTCTTCATCGTTGCTCAATTGCTTGAAGGCCCGGGCCTCCTCGTCGGTGATGATCCATACAACATCCTGGTTCAACCAGGTCTTGTAGGCGCCTTTCAGTTCCTGGCGCAGGGCCTTCTTGGCTTCAAACTTTTCTTTGTCGGTACGTTCGCGCTTCAAAGGATCTGGCTCATCACTCTGATTCGAAGCGGGTTGGGCTTGCTGCTGTGCCGCCGGGGCGGCGGCTTGCTGGGCCTGAAGCCCGATGGCGGGGAAAGATACCAGGCCGCAGCCCAGCGCAACTAGAAGAACGGTTTGGCCGTTGAAATTCATTGCCTTCAAAACTCCTGCGAACCTTTATTTTACGGCCCCCAAAGTGCTTGGGCAAGATTCCTTGCGGAGTTCTCTGCGGTTTGGACGCCTCAGAGCCCGGAAGGTCAACCCCTGGCGGGCCCTCAGAGAAACTGGTGAGTCAAAGTCAGAACCAGATCTTGAGACCTCCGGGCGTCCTCGTCCGTCAAGAAAGATAAGCGCAATCCATCTGCCAGCCCGCGGGCCTCCATCCGGCTTTTTGGGCCGTTTAGGATGCTCTCGAACCGAATCTTCCGTAAATGAGGACCGGCTCCCGCAGGTTCACCGCGTCTCGGGGTACCAACAATTGAACCAATTTGTGGCCTCGAGTCGGAACTGAAATGGCATCCGTTGCGTAAACTGGAGTTGAGATAACCGGAGTCCGAAATACTCATGAAAAAGATTCTCTTGATTGCTCTCGCTGTCGTTGTGGCCGCCGGACTTGTCGCCTTGTTCGTCTACAGGCAGCAGTCGGGGTATACGAAGGTTCTGACCGGTAAGGTTGTGAAGCAGGATCTGGCGACGGTGGTGAGCGGCACCGGTCAGATCAAGGCGAAATACTACGTGAACCTTGGCGCCACGGCCATGGGTCGAATCACCCACCTCAATGTCAAAGAGGGTGAACGGGTGAAAAAGGGCGAGGTCGTTGCCACCATCGAGCACGTGCAACAGGAGGCAAGCGTTGACGGCCAACAGGCTGCCATCGCCGCCGCCAAGACCGATATTGCCGCCGATGTTGCCGCGGAGAAGACACAGGAAGCCAACGTTGACCACGCCAAGGCCGACCTGGAGCAAAAGAAGCTGGACTGGGATCGCGCCCAGGCCCTTTACAAAGACGGCATCATGGCCAAGCAGGACTACGATGCCAAGAAAGCCGCTTACGACCTGGACGTCGCCTCCGTTTCCCAGGCCGTTGCACAGCTCAACCAGGCCAAGGCGCAAACCGACTCTGCCCGCGGACACATGCAAACCCAGGTGGCCATGCTGCGTGGCGATAAGAACCTGCTCGACCTTACAGAAGCCATCGCGCCGTTCAACGGCATTGTGACCAACGAGCCGATGCGCGAGGGTGAAACCGTGGTCGAGGGCATTCAGAACACCGAAGGCTCCACCATCATGACCATCGCCGACATGAGCGTGGTTACGGCGGAAGTCAAGGTCGACGAGACCGACATTGTCAACATCAAGATTGGTCAGTCGTCCGACGTCACCATCGACGCCATCCCCGGCAAAGTTTACAAAGGCCACGTCACCCTGGTCGGCGATCAGGCATTGCTCCGCTCTACGGGTGTAGCCACCTCCCAGTCCACAACAGGAACCGAAGAGGCGAAGGACTTCAAGGTTATCGTCACGCTCGACAATCCCACCGACGAACTGCGTCCCGGGCTTTCGACGACGGCCAAGATCACCACCGCGCAGAAGGCAAGCGTGCTCTCCCTGCCGATTCAGGCACTGACGATGCACGACCCCAATGACGACAAGGCCAAGGGCCAGGGCGAGGTTCAGGCGGCTTCCACAACACCGCCGGTAAAAAGCAATCCGATCCAGGGCGTCTATGTCATCGACAAGGACAAGAGCGGCAAGCTGCGCGTGAAGTTTGTTCCTGTGACAACCGGCATTACCGGCGCCACGGACATCGAAGTGCTCTCCGGCCTGTCTGAGGGACAGGAGATCGTAACCGGACCGTTCAAGACTTTGCGTACGTTGAAGACCGGCTCACTGGTCAAACGGGATACTGAAAAACCCGCGTTGCCCAGCGGAGGCGCTTCGTAAGTTGCACGGGTAAGCAGCGAGCCCCTTTCGCATCGGCTGCGTCCATGGATTGAGACCGTTCAGTACGGCACTGCCGAGCCTGGATGGACAACATCGGAGTAAGATCGACCGGCCGAACCCGGGGTAAAGGACACGATTCGGATGGCTCTGGAAAGCATCAGCGAAGAGACTGCTCAAGCGGCGGCCGGCAGACAAGGCGACGTCATCGTCGTGGAAGACCTGTGGCGCACCTACGACATGGGCATGGAGCAACAAGTACAAGCGCTGCGCGGCATCTCCATGCGCATCAAGCACAACGAATATGTGGCCATCATGGGGCCGTCGGGTTCCGGCAAATCGACGCTCATGAACCTGA
>PLTV01000260.1 GCA_003164635.1 Acidobacteriaceae bacterium | reverse complement strand
CGCTCCTCGATGACGGCTGGCTCGGCGAATATAGGTTCGACGAAACGCCGGCCCACAAGCTCAACCGCAAGCAGCGCGCCGACCTCGACCGTCAGCGCATCGGCATGGTCTTCCAGAGTTATCACTTGCTCGACGACCTCACGGTGGCGGAGAACATCGACTTACCGCTGAGTTACAAGAATCTGCCGGCCAAAGAGCGCCAGGGCATGGTGGCCGATATTCTTGATCGATTCCAGATCGTCGCCAAAAAGGATCTCTATCCCAACCAGCTCTCCGGCGGCCAGCAGCAGCTTGTCGGCATTGCCCGTGCCGTGGTCCACGCGCCTTCGCTCCTGCTTGCCGACGAGCCGACGGGCAACCTGCACTCGACGCAGGCTCGCGAAATCATGGAACTCTTTTGTGAGCTGAACCGCGCCGGAACCACCATTGTGCAGGTCACGCATTCTGAAGAAAACGCCAAATTCGGCAAGCGCATTCTCGAACTGCGCGATGGATGGCTCACGCGCGATGAAGCGGTTGAGCCCAGAGCCACGGAGGTCGGTGCACAGTGAATCAGTTCAAATCCAATTCGGCACGTTTCCTCAAGACGGCAGCGGCCATACTTCTTTTGCAGGTGAATCTTGCCTTGGTCGCGGAGCCGGTTCAGCAACAGCAAACAACGCCGCCTCCGCCAACAACGACGCAGCCGGCTCCGGATGCACCGGCTGTCCCGGCCGCCACGCCAGCGCCCGCGCCCCCGACGCTCGCGCAGCAGATGCAGCAGGCGCAGCAGCAGTCCTTTACTCCGCCGCAGCCCTTTAACGTGCCAATGCCCCACTCGCGTAACCCGATCTCGCCCTATCGGCCGTCCACCGCGCCTGAAATCAATCTCACTAACTCCCAGCGTTTGCAGGCCATGATTCGCGACGGGAAGATCTACCTTTCACTGCGCGACGCCATCGCGCTGTCCATCGAGAACAACCTCGATCTCGCTTCCTTTCGCTATAACTTCCCCATCGCCGAAACCGATATCCTGCGTACCAAAGCGGGCAGCCCGGCCAACGGTGTCAACACTGCAATTGTCCAGTCGACACAGGGCGGCTTCTCCGGTTCCAGCGGCGGCGGGTCAGGTTCCGGATTCTCGGCAGGCGCGGGTGGCATCGTTCAGTCGACCCTTGGAGCAGGTACATCGGTTTCCTCGTTCGATCCATTCCTCACCTTCAAGGGATACGTCGATCACACTGTCGTTCAGGAAGCCAACCAGTTCCTTACCGGTGTTCCGGTCTACAAGACCAATACCATTGAGGTGCAGTCGAACTACACTCAATCGTTCCCCATCGGTACCCAGGTGCAGGTCAGTTATCTTGGTCAGCGTGTGGCCAGCAACTCGCCGTACAACGCCATCAACCCCGAACTTTATTCCAACTTCGCGGTGACTGTCGCTCAGTCGCTGCTGGCCGGGTTTGGCGTGGCCACCAACGAACGCTATATCCGCATCGCCAAGCGCAATTTGCAGATCACCGACCTCGCCTTCAAAGCCCAGGTCATCGCCACGGTCACACAGGTGGCGAGCATTTATTGGGACCTCGTCAACGCTTACGAAGGCGAGCAAATCAGCGAACAGAGTCTAGGATTCGCGAACAAGACTCTTGCCGACGATCAGAAGCAACTTGAACTCAAGGCCATTCCCGCCATGCAGGTGATGACCGACCAGGCGGCTGTAGCGACGGCCGAGGGCAATCTCACCGTGGCCCGCGCCAGCCTGAGGCTGAACGAGCTGCTGATGAAAAACGCGCTCACCAAGGTCGACGACCCCACTATCGACGAGATGCCCGTCATCCCACTCGACCTGAAGGCCGATCCTGACCCGAACGCAGACAAGCCCATCGATGACCTAATCTCTGAAGCAGAAAAGAAGCGGCCCGAGGTTGCGATATATCAGATGCAGGCCGACGTGCAGAAACAGTCGCTCAAGGACATCAATAGCGAGCTGCTGCCGACGCTGAACATGTACGGCTACTATGCCGGCGCCGGTACCGCGGGTCCCGCGAACCCGATCTGCTCCCTGGGCTCTGAGTGCGCTACAACGCTGCCAACGGGCTTTCCGCAAATGTTTGCGAACACCTTCAATTACTCATCGCCGGAATACCAGGTTGGCATGACGCTTTCCATCAACTTGCGCAACCGTCAGGCCAAAGCCGATCAATTCCGTGCCGTCCTGGACTATCGCAAGAGCCAGATCTCCGCCGAGCAGCAGAAGAAGACGATCCTCTTCGATGTCCGCAACTCGAAGTTCGCGCTCGAGCAGGCACAGGCTCATGTCGAATCGGCGCAGAAAGCGCGCGATCTGGCGCAGAAGACCTTCGACATCGTGAAGCAAGAGCAGCAACTTGGCGCCAAATCCAGTGCCGACACCCTGGCGGCGGAAAACCTGCTTGCCGTCGCCGAGTCCGCTCTCGATACCGCGCAAAGCAACTATGAGAAAGCGAAGGTCGACATTGATCGCGCAATCGGCGCAACCCTCGAGCGCACAGGCGTCTCCATCGACGACGCAAAGTCAGGGGTGGTCACGCGTGTGCCGTAGAATCGCAGCAGCACCGAAGCCGGCACCGGGCGCGCTGTATGGCGCATCGGGCCGAGGTTAATCCATCCCATGCCCGACTCACGCAAGCAGGAAAAAATCCGCGTCCTGGTCGCCGACGACCAGCCGCATATTCTTGAAGCTGTCGAATTGCTGCTCGCCCCCCAGGGCATTGCGGTCGATTGCGTTCGCTCGCCGCAGTTGTTGCTTGAAGCACTGGGCCAAACCGATTACGACGTCCTGCTCATCGACCTCAACTACACCCGAGACACCACCTCCGGCCAGGAGGGCCTCGACCT
>PLTV01000133.1 GCA_003164635.1 Acidobacteriaceae bacterium | reverse complement strand
TGCTTACGCGTGCGGGGCTGGTCAGCTCGGTGCACGCATTCGCGCAATCGAGCATCGGCACGTGGTTCGTGGTTTTCATGGGCATCGTGCTGACTGTGTGCATCTTCACGTATGTTCTGCAACGCAGCCATCTGCGCAGCGAGCATCACCTCGAGTCGCTGGTCAGCCGCGAGTCGAGCTTTCTGTTTAACAATCTCGTGCTGTTGACGGCTTGTTTCGTGATTCTCTGGGGTACGTTGTTCCCGGTGCTGAGCGAGTACGTGGTGGGGAACAAAGTCACGGTGGGGGCGCCGTTCTATAATCGCGTGGCCGTGCCCATCGGCATCTTCCTGGTACTGTTGACGGGAATCGGTCCGCTGCTGCCTTGGCGGGCGGCCTCGTTCCGCAGCATTCGCCGCAATTTCGTGCTGCCAGTCGTCGCTTTCTGGGTTGCGGCGATTGTTTGCCTTGCCGCAGGCGTTCGGCCCTGGCAAGACGGCTCGCTGGACACGGGAAACTTCTACGCACTCATTACCTTCTCGGTTGCAGCCGCGGTGCTGGTTGCCATCTTCGGTGAGTTCTGGCGCGGTGCGACGGTCATCTCAAAACAAACCGGGAAAAACATCGCTGTCTCCACGTGGCTGTTGACGCGCCGCAACACGCGCCGATACGGCGGCTATCTGGTGCATGTGGGCGTAGTGGTAGTGGTGATCGGCCTGGCCGGCGCCGCGTTCAATCGCAACACCGAAAGCGAACTTGGCTTGCACGGCAAAATGTCCATCGGACCCTACACCCTGGAGTGCACAGGCTTCACGCAGGATTCGAATCTGAACTACAACTCGGAGTACGCGCTGCTCGATGTGTACAAAGACGGCAAGAAGCAGTTTCAAATGACGCCGGAAAAGCGCGTCTACCTGATCACCGGGCAGCCGCAGACGATGGTGGCCATTCATTCCACGCTGAGTTGGGATTTGTACGTTGTGTACGAAGGCACCAACCCCGACACCGGGCAGCCGATCATCAAGGCAATTCTCAACCCGCTTGTTGGGTGGATCTGGGCGGGCCTGGTAGTGCTGGTGATTGGCACGCTGCTGGCGCTGGTTCCAAGCATAAGCCCAGCAACCGCGGTACTGCGCGTACCGGCGCGAACGGCGCCTACAGAGCCTGCAATGAAGGGCGGCCACCTGTGAGTGTTCGCACACTTCTAACTTTTTGGACGAGAGCATTGCAGGTTGGAGCGGTCGCCGTTGCGGTTTGCTTTTCGCTGGGCGCAACCGATGCCGGTTCGCGCTACACCGATCTGAACCACCGCTTGATGTGCACATGCGGCTGCGCTCAGGTTCTGGGCGAGTGCAACCATGTGGGCTGCCCCAACTCGGCCGGCGAACTGAATGAGTTGCGCGTAGCGATTGCCAACAACCAGGGCGACCAGCCGATTCTGGATGGATTTGTAGCGAGATATGGCGCGGTGGTGCTGGCCGCGCCCACGGGCCACGGGTTCGATGTGGTGGCATGGATCGCACCGTTCGCAGTTTTCGGTGCTGCCCTGCTGGGCACAATTCTGCTGGTGCGGCGCTGGTCGGTTGGCCGGACAGCCCTGACAGTAGGACAGGCCGCGGGGATCGATCCTGAAGATCGCTCGCGACTCGACCAGGTGCGCCGCGATACTGATGGAGGTTTTTGAGCGATGACGACACTCGAAGGAGAATTGGCCGGCCTGGCGCTGATGATTGCGCTATTCATCTACACCTTTTGGCCGGAGAACGTGTTCGCAAGTCAGCGCGAGAAGACGCGTCTCGACTTTCTGCTGGAGCGTAAGGAACAGCTCTATGAGAACCTACGCGATCTGAACTTTGAATTTCGCGCCGGCAAATACCCTGAAGAAGATTTCGCGGCGCAGCGCGCGCAGCTTGAACGCGAAGCAGCAGTATTGCTGGCCGAAATTGAACATCTGCAGCAAGCATGAGACAGGATTTTCTGAAGACAATGAATTCGACCCGATTTGCAGTTCGATTTTTTGCGCCCCTCTCTGCGCTCGCACTCACAGCCGTCCTCGCGCAAGCCGCCACCGTCACCGGAACGGTGACCAACAAGACCACGGGCAAGCCCGCCGCGGGCGATCCCGTNNGCGGGATACTTTGTGGCTGCTCCCGAGGGCGCAGCGCCGGCGAATATCACCGTGTACGACGTAGCTGCCAAGGTGCAAGGCGTCTACATTGAGGCCGACGTTCTGGAAATCGAGACGGAAAACGGGCAGCTCAAAGTGACGGAGCGGTATTTCGTTCACAACACCAGCAATCCGCCAACAACACAGTGGAGTCCTAAGTCGTTTGGAGTGGTGCTGCCTGCCGATGCGGTGGTGGATGGCGTCGGCGGCCAGCGTCCCAACGGCCTGCCCACCAGCATCAAGCTCGACCCCGACGGCCCGAAGGGAAATTATGCTTTCAATTTCCCTATCCAGCCCGACGATGGCGACAAGGACACGCTCTTCCAACTGGCCTACCACGTGCCGTACAACGGCAAAATGCCTTTCCACGCGCAGGTCACACTGCCTGCAGATAACTTCGCTGTGCTGCTGCCCAAGAGCATGATGTTCAACGCGCCGTCCGATGAGGCGTTCAAGAGCGTTCCTGAAGATCCGAACGTGCAGACCTATGTGCTGAAGAGCGCGACACCGAACAAGGTGCTCGAATTCACAATTTCCGGAACCGGATCGATTCCGCGCGAGCAGCAGGGTCAGCCCAGTGCGCAATCTGCTGGCGCCGGCATGGGCCCGGACGCCGGGGCCGGACAGGACAACGCAGCCAACGGCAAGCCCGGCGGCGGCATCGGCAATCCCATCGATACGCCCGATCCGCTTTCGAAGTACAAGTGGTGGATACTCGGCGGACTTGGTCTTTTGCTTGCGACGGCTGCGGCCTTCCTGCTGCGCAAGCCTGCCGGAGTGCCGGCGGTCGCAGGCGCGGCGCCTGAACCGGGAGCAGTTCCCTACCCCTCAGTTGCTTCGCCCGCCGCCAAACAGAATCAACTGCTGACGGTGCTGAAGGACGAGATGTTCGCCGTGGAGAGCGAGAAGATTCACGGGACGATCGACGCGGAAGAGTATGCGAAGGTCAAGTCCGCGCTCGAAATCGTGCTGGCGCGCGCGTTGAGTCGGAAGGGATGAACGAGGGACAAGGGACTAAGGGGCTCGGGACTGAGGAAGGGAGAAACTCGGGAGACGCCTTAGTCCCTGGCCCCTTAGTCCGTCTTCCCTTTTCCCTGATAAGATTCTCTGGGAATGAAAACCCTTCTACGCTCGCTGCTTTATCTCGCGCTGATTGTCTGGCTGGGCGCGGAGATTTTCTTTCCGGTCGTGGCCGCAGTCACATTCCAGACCCTGCTGCCCAACACGCACATGGCGGGCTCAATCGTGGGCGAGCTGCTGCGCATTCTTCACGGCATCGGTCTCGTTTCGGGGATGGTGGCGTTGGCGCTGCTTGCGCTGGTTCCAGCATTTGGCCTCTACAAGCCCAAGTCTGTTCTGGTGCCCATGGCGCTTGTGGTCCTGATGATGGGCTGCACGGTCTATTCGCAGTTCGGCATTATTCCCGCCATGGAGCGCGACCGCGTGGCTGCGGGCGGCACCATCAACACGCTGGATGCGACCAACGCCAACACCATCGACTTCAACAAGCTGCACAATCGCAGCGAAGACGTCGAGATGGCCATTATGCTGCTGGGAGTGGCCACGGTTGTGCTGGTGGCGCGCGCGGAGTCGGTAAAAAACTAGTGGTTAGTGATTAGTGATTAGTCGCTAGTGAGCGGATCCGCAATTAGCGGGTGCCCACTTGAGGGGTTCCTGAAACTTCGCGCGCGTGCGCCAATTGCGGCAAATCTGCATTGGCTGTGGGCCACGCCTTCAGGAAGGCCGCATACGCCTCGCGTGCACCGGCCGCATCGCCCTGCAATTCCTTCACGCGCGCCAATCCGTATAAGGCGAATCCTGAGTTGGGCCGCGCTTCGAGCGCGGATTCGTAGGCAGTCGTCGCGCCAGCGTAGTCTTTGGCACGCAACAGTGCCTCGGCCTCACTTTCGCCTACGGGCCGGATATAGAACGGCGGCTCGTGATAGCCGGCTTTCTTGTCCTCCGCAATGGCGGCGGTATAGAGCTTCTTCGCCGCATCGAGCTTTCCCTGCGCGACGAGCACCCCGGCGCGCAACTCCAGCGATGCAATGCCCAGGCACTGCATCAGCGGCTCCGGGTTGGCATCGGGTTGAATTGGCTCTTCAACAGGCTTCTCTTTTCCCGGTTGGTCCTTCTTCGCTTCGGCCTTTTTCTTGTCGTCGGCTTTTTTCTCCTCGTCCCTGGCCTTCTGGTCCTGCTGGGCGCGCCAGAGGCCAGCATCGAACGCACTGCCTGCGGATTGCGCCGCCGCAAGGTCGCCCGCATCGAGCGCCTTCATGCCCTTCGCATATTCGCTCAGTTCCGCAGCAAGAAGGCGCAAATTCGCGGTCTTGTCGTCACCGGCGTGCTCGTTTTTTTCCAGGTTCGATTGCGCCAGCATGGCATTCACGGCATCCCAATCGCCGGTGCGCAGAGCCACGGGGAGACGGCGGCTCACGCGGCTCATCTGGTCGCGCGCCGACCAGACATAAAGCGTTGCCGAGAGCCTGCCACGCGCGGCCGAGAGATGATCACTGAGCGCATTGGCTTCACTGAGCTTGCCTTGCTCCATGAGGTTGGCGATGGCATACATCATGTTATGCACGTAGTTCCAATCGTCGTCGGGCGAGATGTGCTGCTCGCGAAGATAACGCTCGTCGGCCTCAGTGGAGGCGGCAAACCAATGCTCTGCCTCGGAATAGTTTCCGACGCGATAAAAGATGTGCCCCGGCATGTGCACCATGTGCCCGGAGCTGGGGGCAAGGCTCGCCAGCAGAGCCGCGCTTTTCAGCGCCTGGTCGGGGTGGTTGCCCGGCTCCATCGCGTGAATCCAGTAGTGATGGGCGGCGGAATCGTCCGGCGCCTCTTTGATCACGCCTTCGAGGATTGCAATGCGTTCTTTCTGTCCCGGCTTGGCCTCGCCTTTGTCGTCGTATCCATTGCCGACCGCGCCGGCGAGAAAGATTCGCGCTTCGATGTCGAGCGGATTCTTTTTGACCAACTTCCGAAGAATGGCGATTTCCTGGCTGCGGTCGTCGTCTTCGGCTTTCGATGCGGCTTCGGCGGCTTCAATGTAGAGTTTGCCAGCGGCGCCGGCATGACCCTTCAGTTCAACAGCCCTGGCAAGTGCTTTTTTCCCGTAGGGAGCTGATGCGTCCCCGCGAAACTCAACCGCCTTGGCCAATCCCCAATAACACATGGCGCATTTCGGATCGAGTCGAATGGCCTGCTCAAAAGCTTTGGCCGACTCGTAATCCCAGAAGTCGTGGAGCAGGCTAAGCCCCTGGTCAAACCATCCCTGCACCTCGGGAGAGGATTGGATGGCGATGTGGCTATTGCCAATGCCGGTCATCTTGACCGGTACAGGCAGCTGATCTGGGGGTGGAACGGCCTGCACATCAGCCATGCCCGGCATACCGCTCATGGCCTGGTCCTGCGCGTTGGCCCCGCGGGCGGAGAAGACAAAAGATGCGGCCAGAGCCAGCAACATCGAGAAACTTTGACATCGACGGGAAGAAGGGATGAGGGGAATCTTCATGGCGACACTATACGCGGGGAGCCGCGTGGCTGGCATCCCCGCCCATTGATCTAAACTCGAAGCTGGAACAGATAATGATCAGTTTGTTTGGCAGGAAACAGGAAGAACCAGAGCCCGAAACTCCGAAGGCCGGCTTCTTCGACAGGATGAAGCAGGCGGTCTCGCGCACGCGCGAGACGCTTTCGTCGCGGATTGAAGGACTGGTCGCTCTCACGCGCACGGTCGACGAGTCGGCCTTCGAAGACCTGGAAGCGGCCTTGCTGACCAGCGACCTGGGTGTGCAGACCACGACACGGATTCTGGATGCGCTGCGCGATCGCGCGCGCAGGCAGGCCATCGAGGGCGGCGAAGAGTTGCGCGACCTGCTCAAGCAGGAGCTGCGCGCCATTCTCGAAGCTCCGATGGCGCAGAATCCTCCGGCAGCCAAGCCCGCTGAAGGTCCGGCTGTCACTTTCCTCGTGGGCGTCAATGGCACCGGAAAAACGACCTCGGCGGGCAAACTGGCAGCGTGGTATCGCGGCCGCAATCGTACCGTGCTGCTGTGCGCGGCAGACACGTTTCGCGCCGCCGCGATTGAGCAGCTCGAAGTATGGGCATCGCGATCGGGCGTGGAGATGATCAAGACACGCCAGGGCGGCGATCCGGCCGCAGTCCTTTATGACGCGGCTTCCTCGGCAAAGGCGCACAAGATTCAAGAGCTGATCGTGGACACTGCCGGCCGACTCCACACCAAGACCGGCCTGATGGATGAACTCGAAAAGATGCGGCGCACGGCGGCCAAGCTCGTTCCCGGCGCTCCGCACGAGGTGTTGCTGGTGATGGACGCAACCACCGGGCAGAACGGCCTGCAACAGGCGCGCTTATTCACGCAGGCGGCCGGCGTTACCGGCATCATTCTCACCAAGCTCGATGGTACGGCCAAGGGGGGCATCGCTGTCGCCATTGCGCAAGAGCTGAACCTGCCGGTCCGCTTCGCCGGCGTCGGCGAGAAGATGACCGATCTGTTAGAGTTCTCGCCGGAAGAATTTGTCGACTCGCTGTTGGAGTAGAGGGAACGCTCGGGAAATCCAATGACAGACGCGAATCGTCAGCAAGATCAATATTGGATGCAGCGCGCGCTGGAACTAGCCAGGCGCGGCATCGCCGTCTCGTCGCCCAATCCCGCGGTGGGCTGCGTGATTCTGGATCGCGCGGGGCAGGTTTCGGGCGAAGGCTGGCACGAGTACGACCTGGTGGACCACGCCGAAGTCGTTGCTTTGAAGGTTGCCGCACAGCATGCAGGTGAGCGCCTGCGCGGTGGCACCGCCTACGTGACGCTGGAGCCCTGCAACCACACCGGCCGCACTGGGCCTTGCACCGAAGCCCTGATTGCGTCGGGATTGAAGCGCGTGGTCGCAGCAACCATCGATCCCAACCCCGCCGTGGCTGGTCACGGCGCCGAGCGGATGCGTGCCGCGGGCCTTGATGTCACGATCGGCGTCTGCCAGGCCGAAGCGCGACGATTGAATGAGGGATTCGCCCGCTGGAGCCAGCACAAGCGCCCCTTCGTGCTGATGAAAGTGGCCATGACGCTTGACGGGCGCATCGCCCCGCCGGCGGGACATCACGCCTTGCGCGAGCCATACTGGATCACATGCGAAACGGCCCGCGCCGCGGTTCAGCCGCTACGCTGGCAGGCCGACGCCGCGCTCACAGGCGTCGATACGGTGCTTGCCGACGATCCGATGTTGACCGATCGCAGCGGATTGCGCAGGCGGCGGCCGCTTCTGCGCGTAGTGCTCGACTCCGCTCTGCGCATGCCGCTTGACTCAAAGATGGTTGCGACCGCACAGGGCGATGTGGTGGTCTTCACTGTCTCTAAGGACGAAGCACGCGTTCGCGAACTCCAGTCGCGCGGCGTACGGGTTGAGGTACTTCCCGCAGAAGCGGGACGCGTGCCGCTTGCCAGGGTGCTGAACAAGCTGGGTGAAGAAGGCATCCTCTCATTGCTGACCGAGACCGGAACCCGTTTGAACACAGCCATGCTCGACGGCGGCCTGGTGGACCGCGTGCATTTATTTGTTGCGCCGCAGATCATGGGATCGGACGCTGTGCCGGCTTTTCGCGGCATGGCGCATGCCATTCGCATGGCCGCCGTCGAGGTGGAACGCTACGACAACGAACTTGGCCTCTGCTCGCTGCTGAAAGATCCGTGGCCGGCGCCGGCAGCCTGAACCCTCTTTCTCAACGAGAGATTAATCCACGCCTCGACGAGAATCGAAGCGCGTGCCCAGGGTCTCACTGCTTCCAATTGGGACCGATCAGGGATTTCAAGTTCGCTTCCGTGGCCCAGGGAGCTTTGCCGGCGTATTGGCTGACCCACGCCGCACCGGCGCCGATTTTCACGCGATCGGCAGTCCACTCGGGCGAGAGCGCATTGGCCATCAGCGCGTAACTTGCGCCCGGGTGCAGGCGGAGTGCCTTCCAGCATCCGCCGGGAACGGCGACCACCGGCCGTTGACCGGCGGTAACAGCGCGGCCGAGGACAAACTTGTCGACGTGGCCGTCGGGATGAAAGATGAAGTAGTCGACCGGTCCGCCTTCGATGAGGATGTGGGTGTCGTCGGAGGCCAGCCAGTGCAGGTAGTTCACCGGCTTTTCGCGGGTGAGCATGTAGTAGACCTGGCTCTGGATTTTGAGCGGGCGGCCATCGATCTGCGCTTTCTGCGCCGAGTCTCCGATAATGCCGAGATAGCCGGATTCGCCCTTGAGCTCGGTGAGGTGGAGGGTGGCGATGAGTTCGCGGGCCCGGGCGTCGGGGCCGACAGGAGCAGCCGCAAGGGCCGTGGCCACCACCGCAAGGGTTGCGAACGCGAAGACTGTTGCTTTCATGCACTCAGGTTACATGGCATGTTCCTTCGAGGGCTCGCGGCATAACCCTTTTGTTGTGTATACACGGCGCCAATGCGAGGCTAGGCTGGTCGGAGAGAACCTTTGCGAAGGACGGATTCGATTATGTTTGAGATCAATCAGACGGTCATTGTGATTACGGAAAAGGGTGTCGCGTACGACGGTTTTGTGATGGCGCGCGCCAGTGGCGAGAACGGTTCGGCGGCTTACAGGATTGGACTGGAGGGCGCGGGCTATGAACAGCAGGGGCAATGGCACAAGGCCGGCGACGTGTTCGTGCGCGAGCCGGTGAAAGAGGAAGTCCTCTAAGGAACAGCTCCGCAGTTTCCTTGTACGACGGGGCAAATCGCCAAGCGCATTCGAGCGGACAACTTCCCTGCCGCCGCCCTCAGCCCGCTGCTCTATACTGACGCCAAGCCTATGAGGATTTGTGTCAGTATTCCAGTTCTTCTCGTCGCGATCTCTGCCACTGTCTGCGCCCAAACTCCCACCAAGACTGCTTCCCCAATGACCGAAAAAAAGATCACTGCCGCCGAGGTGGAGAAATCCGCCATCGTTATTGACACGCACGCCGACACGCCACAGCGTTTTGTCGACGAGCATTTCGACCTTGGCGATCCCCTCAAGGGCGGCAACATGAACCTTGACTCGATTCACAAGGGGAACCTGGGGGCGGAGTTCTTTTCGATCTGGGTGGAACCGTCGCTCTACAAGGGGCAATATGCGCGGCGCACGCTGGAGTTGATCGACTCCGTCAAAGAACAGGTCGCCAGGCATCCCGACCAGATCGTGTTTGCGAGTTCCGCGGAAGGAATTGAGGCCGCGCATCGGGCGCACAAGTTCGCCGCGCTGATGGGCATTGAAGGCGGGCACTCCATCGAGGACTCGCTCGGCCTGCTGCGACAGTACTACGCGCTGGGCGTGCGCTACATGACGCTCACCTGGTCGAACTCCAACGGCTGGGCCGATTCGTCGGGCGACGACACCGACACTTCCATTCCGCATACAAAGGAAGGGTTGTCGGAGTTTGGCAAGGACGTTGTGTACGAGATGAACCGGCTGGGCATGATGGTGGACATCTCGCACGTTTCGGACAAGACGTTCTATAGAACTCTCGTGATTACGCGGGCGCCGGTGATCGCATCGCACTCCGGGGCACGGGCGCTTTGCGATGCGCCACGCAACATGACTGACGACATGTTGCGCGCCGTGGCGCGATCGGGCGGCCCAGATTCGAAGGGGGGCGTAGTGCAGGTGAACTTCTTTTCGGGATTTGTTTCGCAAGCCTATCGCGATGCTTCCAAGGCCCAGGAGGCCGAGGTGAAGAAGGCGGTAGAGGACGCGAAGGCAAAGGCCAAGGCGGAGGGGAAGGAATTTACCTATGCGGAAGAAGAGAAGATCCAGCGCAGCCGCATGGACAAGATTCCGCGGCCTCCTCTTTCGGCGCTGATCGATCACATTGACCATATCGCGAAAGTCGCGGGCGTGGATCACGTGGGCCTCGGTTCGGATTTCGATGGTGTGAGCGGGCAGTTACCCGAAGGACTCGATTCGCCGGCCGATTTGCCCAAGATTACGCAGGCGCTGCTCGACCGCGGCTACTCTGCTGAGGATTGCCGGAAGATTCTGGGCGGGAATCTGCTGCGGGTTTTCCGCGAGGTTGAAGCGGTTTCGAAAGAGTTGCAGGCAGCGAACCGGCCGCGGATTACGGAGAAGCAGCCGTTTGAAAA
>PLTV01000117.1 GCA_003164635.1 Acidobacteriaceae bacterium | reverse complement strand
GGATGGCAAGCTCTCACTCACATTAGAGCCTCGATCCGTGACCGTCGTCTCGATTGAGCCGTAATCGCGAGCCGCGCTCCATTGAGAACCGTGGACGATCCTCGCAGTCAATAGCGTTTCAACGGCGGTCGCCGATCGCACGCAGATTGGCATTTTGCTCCATCCAGTATTGGGAGAAAAAGGATCATGAACTCGCTCCTCAGGTTTGCACTCGCGAAAACGCTTTCTCAGAACCCGGCAGTATGCCTCCTTCTTCTGCTTGCACTGCCTTACGCTGTTTTTTCTCAGGCTCGCATTGTGAATGCAACCATCGATGCATCGAAGACCGGTACGCCCATCTCAAAGAACATCTACGGCCAGTTTCTCGAACACGGCGGCGACATTGTCAACACCGGCGTCTGGTCTGAGATGCTCGTCGATCGCAAGTTCTTCTACCCAGTCTCAACCAGCGCGCCCAAACCGCCGCCGGTGATGGGCAATGCGGCGGGGAACCCGCGTTTCAACCGCACTCCCACGCGCTGGTGGGCTCCCATCGGCGGCGACGTCGTCGTCACGATGGACACCAAGACGCCCTACACCGGAGACCACACGCCACTGGTCAAGCTCGATGCCAAAGAGCCGCATGGCTTCGGCCAGTCCGGAATTGCGGTTCGCAAAGGCCGCGCCTACACCGGACGCATCCAACTGGCTGGTTCTCCAGGCACAGTAGTCAAGGTTACGCTCATCTGGGGCAAGCAAGCCGCCGATCGCCAGACACTCACCATCCGTGCGCTCGGCGCCGCGATCCGCAAATTCCCGTTGCGCTACGCCGCTACGGCCGACACAGATGACGCAACTCTGGAAATCACCGGCACAGGCACCGGCTCCTTCCATGTCGGCACGGTATCACTTATGCCCGCGGACAACATCGAAGGCTTCCGCCCCGAGGTCATCGCCGCGCTCAAGCAACTGCGCTTCGGCGTCCTCCGCTTTCCAGGCGGCAATTTCGTCTCCTCCTACGAGTGGCGTTACGGAGTCGGCGACATCGACAAGCGTCCGCCGATCTTCGATCCCGTCTGGCACGCCGTGCAGCCGAACGATGTGGGCACCGACGAGTTCCTCATCCTCTGCCGCCTGCTCGGCGTCGATCCGTATATCACGGTCAATGCCGGCTTCGGAGACGCGTGGTCCGCGCGCGATCTGGTTGAATACACCAACGGTGCCGCGACAACGCCCATGGGAAAATGGCGCGCCGAGAATGGCCATCCAGCGCCGTATCACGTAGAGTTCTGGGGCGTCGGGAATGAACCCTGGGGCGACTATCAAATGGGCTCCATGTCGCTTCCGCAATTCGAGTTGAAACACAACCTCTTCGCCAAAGAAATGCGCAAGGTTGACCCGTCCATCAAGCTCATCGCCGGAGGTGCCATGCCCGACGTGATGGAGGGCGCTGACCAGGCGAGACGCATCAACGGCCAATATGTTCCCGACTATCTTTCCTCGGCAGACTGGACAGGCCAGATGATCCTCAACTGCCTCGACAACATCGACATGATCAGCGAGCACTACTACGCATCCGGCACGCAGCACACTGATATGAAGCTGCAGAAGAAAATGATCATCGATCCTCCTCTGTCGTTGATTGAATGGCAGCGCGCTCCCGCCGTCCAGGTCCGCGCGAAGTATGAGCACTACCAGGAATACCTGAAGCTTATACCGGCCCTACGGGCCAAGCCGGTCCCCATCGCCATCGACGAATGGGCATACTTCGGCGGCGGACCAAATTCATACAAGACCGTCCCTGCTTACGCCTGGGCCTTCCACGAGATGTTCCGCCATTCCGATGTCTTCCAGATGGGCGCGCTCACCTTCGCAACGGCAACCATGAGTTCCAACCGCACCGAAGCGATCCTCAACCCCACTGGAATGCTCTTCAAGATGTACCGCGATCACTTCGGCACCATCCCTGTTGAGGTAACGGGCGACTCACCACAGCCGAAGCCGACTTTCCCGGCCGGCGGCGATCAGCCTGCGGTCAATCCCGGCAGCGACACCTACCCACTCGACGTGAGCGCAGCTTTCAGCGAGGATCGCAAAACCCTGAGCATCGCGGTGCTCAATCCCTCCGACACTGAGCAGAGCATCAAAGTTGCGATGAACGGCGCTACGCTCGCCACCTCGGGGCACCTTTATCGCATGGCTCCCGATTCAATTGATGCAACCGTTCAGGTGGATAAGAAACCCGAGGTTCAGGTCGAGGATCAGACACTTGGCGCTCTTCCCAACACCATCACCGTCCGCCCCTTCAGTGTGAACATTTATTCCTACCCGGTGCTGTAGCCGCGACTTCAAGAGAGGGTCCAGATGAAACCAACGAAGTTGTCCATTGCTTGCGCAATTACATTCGCCATCGCGTCCGGACCATGGGTCTCTGCCCAGGTGCAGACGATCGTTCCCGAAGTGGTTTCCGGCGCAAAGCCCGTTACGGTGGAGCACATCAAGATTCACGGCGCGGCTCTCGAAGGCAATCTCGAAGGCGACGCTGTCGATCGCGACGCAATCGTCTTCCTGCCACCGAGCTATGAGAAGGATAAGAAGCACCATTATCCGGTTGTCTATGCGCTGCATGGCTATTCGATTGGCGCCGAACAATGGTCGCACGAGATTCACGTCCCGCAGACCGTTGAAGGGGCATTCGCGAAGGGGTCGCAGGAGGTGATTGTCGTTCTTCCGGATTCCAAGACCGTCTACAACGGCTCCATGTATTCAAGTTCTGTGACGACTGGCGACTTTGAGAACTACATCGCTCGTGATGTCGTGGCATACATGGACGCGCACTACCGCACCATTCCGAGTCGCCAGAGCCGCGGTCTCGTCGGCCATTCCATGGGAGGCTACGGTGCGTCACGCATCGGCATGAAGCACCCTGAGGTCTTCGGTGCTCTCTACATCATGAGCCCCTGCTGCATGTCTCCGATGGCCGGCGGCTTTGGCCCTCCCGATCAGATGAAGGAGCGAGCGATTGCCAGCGAAAAGAAGGTTGCGGATGCCAAGTCCCCGGCCGACCTGGCCGCACAGTCGCCGGGCTTCGCTGCCGCGCAGTACGCAACGGCGGCGGCGTGGGCTCCCGACCCGAAGAATCCTCCACTATATTTCGACTTGCCAACTAAGGACGGAGTTCCGGTGCCTGAGATCGTGGCGAAATTCACGGCCAACTCACCGCTGTCGTTTGTCGATCAATATATCGGCAATCTGAAGCAATACCGCGCCATCGCAATGGACGTCGGCGATCAGGATGGGCTGCGATTCGATGCTACCAAGCTGCACACGATTTTCGATAACTACGGCATCGCAAACAGTTTCGAAATCTACTCCGGCACGCACACCAGCGCGGTCGCGGATCGATTCCAGAACCATGTGATGCCGTTTTTCAGCAAGAATCTCTGCTTCACGGCAGATTGCCGTTAAACAGAAAGTGCAGGAGGCCCCAATGACGGATCGATCGCGCCGCAACTTTCTCAAGACGTCTGTCAGTGCCGCCGGCCTTTGCCTGGCTGGCCCCTCGGCATTCGCTCATGCGTTGGTGGCCGATGGGCCAGAGCATCCGGCGGGCAGGCTTGAGCCCTTCCCGCTTGCTACGGTTCGTCTTGACCCCGGCATCTTCAAGCAGCAGGAGGAAATCAATGCGCGCTACCTCGATTCGCTCACGGTCGATCGCCTGCTACATTCCTTCCGCGTCACAGCAGGCATTTCTTCCAGCGTAACGCCGTACAAGGGATGGGAAGATCCGACCTGCGAACTTCGAGGCCACTTTGCAGGAGGGCACTTTCTTTCTGCCGTCGCGCTGGCCTCGGCCGGCTCGGGAAACTCCGTGCTCAGGGGTCGCGGCGATGAACTTGTTTCCGGTCTTGCAGCGTGCCAGAAGAAGATCGGAACCAACTACCTGAGCGCATATCCAACCGATATTTTCGAACACCTGGCGCAGGGCAAGCCGGCGTGGGCTCCCTTTTACACCTACCACAAGATCATGGCCGGTCTGCTTGACATGCATCAGCTCACTGGCAACACCGAGGCGCTTCAAATCGTCGAAGGCATGGCTGTGTGGGCGCAGGACTATTTTACGGGCATCAGCACCGACCAGCGCCTGCGCATTTTGCGCGACGAGTACGGCGGCATGAACGAAGTGCTGGTCAACCTGGCCGCGGTAACCAAGAAAGATCGCTATATTGAAGCCGCTCACATTTTTGAGCAGCCCGGCTTCCTTGATCCGCTGGCCGCGCGCCGCGATGAGTTGCAAGGTCTGCATGCCAACACGCATGTTCCCAAGGTCATCGGCGCAGCCCGCATGTACGAAGTTACCGGAGATCGACGCTACCGCGACATCGCCGAGTATTTTCTAGCCGAAGTGCTCGATGTCCGCAGTTACGTCATTGGCAACACGAGCCAGGATGAGCACTGGAAATCGCCCGCCGGACACCTTGAGGGAACGCTGGAATGGACCAATGCGGAGTGCTGCGTGGCCTACAACCTGATGAAGCTTCAGCGCCACGTCTTTAGCTGGACAGCCGACACGCGTTGGATGGATGCATACGAACGAGCTCTCTTCAACTGCAGGCTGGGAACGCAAAACGCGCAAGGCCTCAAGCAGTATTTCTTTCCACTCGGGGCAGGCTACTGGCGCGCGTACAACTCACCCGAGGAATCGTTTTGGTGCTGTACCGGCACGGGCGCCGAGGAGTTCGCCAAATTTGCGGACACCATTTACTTCCGCCGTGACCGAGACATCTTTGTCAACCAGTTCATCGCCTCCACGCTTACCTGGAAAGACGAAGACCTTGTTTTGGAGCAGGTCACGCAATTTCCGCGGGAGCAGGGCACGACGCTCAAGGTCAGGTCTTCAAGGCCAGCAGCGCGCGCCATCCATGTGCGAATTCCAAGCTGGACCACCGAGGATGCTCAGGTGAAGATCAACGGCCGGCTGATTGAAGCGCTCGCGGACCCGGGCTCGTATCTCTCCATTCGAAGAAATTGGCTGGATGGCGATACGATCAGCATCGACCTCCCAATGAAACTCTGTCAGGAGCCATTGCCCGGCGACGACTCGGTGGCTGCGGCACTATACGGCCCGCTGGTGCTTGCAGCCGATCTCGGTCCGGGGCCGACCCATGACCCCATGCGTGTCATTCACGGCCGGGACACCGTGCCCAAGGATTTGCCCGCGGCATCCGCCTTGCCAAAAGTTGCCGGTACACAATATACGGACACGAAGCATTGGATTCAGGTTGCATCCGCGACGGAACTCAAGTTCACTTGCCGTGGGGAAGACCAAAAATACGATCTCATGCCGATGTACGAGATTCAAGATCAACGTTACTCGATCTATTGGCAAGCCGGGAATCCAAAACAGCGGACCTAGCTTGTAAATACATGGTTCGCATTGGCCGCTGGAGCGGAATGCGAGCAGGCGCGAATTGAAAGGTGCAGTCCAATGAAGTTCCGATCGAGTGCTGCGACTGGGGTGCGGTGCGTGTCGCCAGATTTTGTTCGAGTCATTCCGGTATTGCTCATCCTGTCAGGAACTGTCGGCGTTGCGGGACAAATGCCCGGCCAGAAGGCGTCTGGTCCTCCGCCTGCGCAAGTCGAGCAAACTAGCCATGGCATCCGCGCGACTGCGGGCAACGAAGTCCTCGAGGTTACCGTATGTACTGACGCGGTGATTCACGTCGTTGCCACACCCGAGCCTTCCGCTCCCGCATCGCCGCGCCCGTGGATGCTCGACGCACAGGAATCCTGCCCCGGAGCGCCGTTCACGTTTGCGCAAGACGCGAAAGTGGCCAGCCTGAAGACTGCTCAGGTCGAGGTCATCGTCAATATCGAGCGAGGCAATCTCACCTTCCAGACCGCAGGCGGAGAATCGCTGCTAAACGAAGGCAACAGCATCCCGCGCACCTATGAGCCGGTCGAGC
>PLTV01000016.1:820-2663 GCA_003164635.1 Acidobacteriaceae bacterium | reverse complement strand
GCATGCTCGTAAGCTCGGCCGCCGTAAATAACGTGAACAAAGAATGGCTCTTCACCGGCCGCGCTGACTGGAACGTTACCGACAAGCACAAAATCTATGGCCGCTACAAGATGGACCGTGGGTCGCAGCCGACTTCAACAAGCTCCATCGACCCTCTCTTCAGCGCCGTCTCTATCCAGCCCGAGTACGAAGGCCAGTTCAACGACAGCTACGTCATCAGCCCCACCAAGACNNAACGTCCTTGTTGCCGCAGCCAACTGGTACTCAGCCTACTTTGGACCCGTCAATACCTCCGCGTCGCAGGCCGAACTGCCTGTCGACTTCTACTACTCCGACTACGGTCTCGACGGCAGCGGCGTGAATGCCGCGCCCGGGCTGCCCGCCCTTGGTGTCCCGTTCTACCTGACACAGGGCCGCAACGTGGCCCAGTACCAGATCGAAGACGACTTTAGCTGGATCCACGGCAAACATACTTTCAAGCTTGGTGAGAACTTCCGTCGCGATCTGGTTTCAGACTACGACGCACAGGTGAACGTCAAGTTCCCGTACATCGTCGATCTCTCGCTCGGTGATTTCGTCAGCGGTCAACTGTCGACCACATCGCCGTTCGCCGGTAGCAACTCGTATAACCAGGCCTTCGCGGTCGCTCCTACTGCACATCTCGCGCTCTACAACGTGGGAGCTTATTTCCAGGACGAATGGCAGGCTCTTCCCAACCTGAAGCTCACCCTGGGAGCTCGCGTCGATCGCACCGGCAACCCGCTCTGCCACGACGACTGCTTCTCCACCTACCAGGGCGCGTTTCCATCCACGGCGACCGCCTACAACGCCACCGTCAATGCAGCCCAGTCTCACCCTTTCCAGCAGGAGCGATTTGAATTCCAGCCTCGCGTCGGGTTCAACTACAGCTTCAATGACCGCACCGAGCTTCGCGGCGGCATTGGACTCTTTTCCGACCTTTATCCGGCCGTATTCGTCGACAGCGTGATTCAAAACTTCCCCAACTATAACGCCGAGTCGGTCTACACCGGCGCCATCGCCGTCACCGGAGCTGGCACGGCCGGCTCCTACGCCAGCGCAGCGAACCAGGCCGTTCAATCCGGATTTACCAGCGGTCAGGGCATCGCCGATATCAACAACAGCCTCTATGCGCAGGGCGTTCCGTTTTCACCACCCGCCATCAACGCCTACTTCGGCGACACCTTCAAAGTGCCGGAGTATCTCGAATTCAGCCTCCAACTGCAGCACCAACTCACCAAGAACGACGCGGTCACCGTCACCTACGCCGGCAACTATGGTTACCGTGAAATTCTTCAGAATCAGCTAATCAATGCGGCAAGCGGCAACTTCGCGAACGATCCGACAGGCGGCTCTTGGCAGCAGGTAGCTCCGTTCGCCGGTCTGCCTGTTACACCCCCTGATCCGCGCTTTAGCCGCATAACCGAATACACCAACGATGGGCACTCCAACTACAGCGGCGGCATGGTGAGCTACAAGCACAACGGTCACGGATTCACGGGCCAGCTCAGCTACACGTATAGCCACTCGCTGGATATGGTTTCCGGCGGCCAAACCAGTGAACCGTTCAACTCTGGCTCCGTCAACGTACAGCTCACTCCCTCCGTTGCCGGTGGCGGTCTCAATTACTCCAACTCCGACTACGACATCCGCAACAACCTGGTGGGCGATGCAGTTTATGAAGAGCCTTTCAAGTCATCGAACAAATTGGTTGACGGCGTCGCCGGCGGCTGGGTGGTCGGCCTCAAAACCTACTACCGTGGCGGCGAGCCATACACCCTCTTCAATGGCGCCACACCCTCAGCTTTCCATAACCTGGGTACGA
>PLTV01000016.1:0-777 GCA_003164635.1 Acidobacteriaceae bacterium | reverse complement strand
GCCTCCTCAAGAAGCTGGTCAAGACAGAGGGCCTCACCTTGCAGATCGGCGCTAATGCCTACAACATCTTCAATCACGTAAACTTTGCTCCTCCTTCGGGCGACATCAGCAGCGGCGCATTCGGTCTCATCACCGGTGCCGAAGCTCCTCCGACCAGCCCCTACGGCTCGTTCCAGGGTGCTGCGGTTACGCAGCGTCTCCTCCAGGTCCACGGAAAGATCACCTTCTAAGATCTGAACGGAGAACAGGCCCAAAACCATCGGGGCCTCCGCGCAAGCGGAGGCCCCGATTTCTTTTGTCCAAATTCAACCCGAAAAACTGCGTCGGCCTTATCCGGCCGTAGGCCCGGATCTATCCCTGGCATAAAGGCCATCAAGTCAATGACCGCGCGGGCAGGCAGCCCCGGCACCTCGTTCCTTATATCCCAATGCTCTTCTTGGCCGCCTTGGCGCGAGGCTTACGCGCGCTGGCCGCCTTCTTCACTGCCGCGCCGGGCTTGCTTGTCTTCTTGACGGCTGCCTTGCTCGCCTTCTTCGCCGGTGCCTTGTCGCGCGCGGCCTTCGTTTTCTCCGCCAACGCCGCTTTCAACTCCGCATCCAACTCGCCCGGCGTCAACGGACGCGCCGACTTCCGCAGGCGCTCAATATCGTAAAACGCACGCCGCTCGCTCAGGAAAATATGCACCACAAAGTCGACGTAATCCAGCAGAACCCAGTCGCCCTTGCGCCTGCCCTCCACGGAGTTCGGTACGACGCCGTACTCCTTTTTCAGTCGACC
>PLTV01000104.1 GCA_003164635.1 Acidobacteriaceae bacterium | reverse complement strand
CAGATGCTTCGCTGGGTGCGCATCGATGAAGTCGGAGACACCAACTTCCTGCTCGAACAGCAGGTTGATCGGTTCCGCTTCCGCGAAGAGAACGACCGCGTGCTTGCCAATGGAGGCCGTCCTGCAATCGGCCGTCCGCTCCTCCTCGGCATCACCAAGGCGTCTCTGTCGACCGATAGCTTCATCTCGGCTGCCAGCTTCCAGGAGACGACCCGCGTGCTCACCGAAGCCAGCATCAACGGCGCCATCGACAACCTGCGCGGCCTGAAAGAGAACGTGATTGTGGGACGCTTGATTCCCGCAGGCACAGGCCTCGAGTACTACCGCAATGTGCAGCTCTCACCCGAACTCGAAGAAGCCGCCCAGCGCGTGCAGCAGGAAGTTACTGCCGAACGCGAAGCCGAAGAACGCGAGTTGGAACTCATGCGCCAGGAAGGCGAAGCCGAAGAAATGGCCGCCGAATAACCACCACGAGCATCAACAAAAGGCCCGGATTTCTCCGGGCCTTTTCTTTTGCTCATGCAGTGATCAGTGGTCAGCCGCGGCGCCCGCACTCTCTGTTCTTACCTCTGCTGGTCACGCTGTCACTGATCCCTGACCACTGACCACTGCCTTTCACTTCCCAATCACCAAAATCTGAAACGATCCAGGAATCATCGGCGGACGCGGTCCGCGCATCCACGCCGGTGCCCCCGGTGGCGGCGGTGGCGCATTGGGGTCAGGAGGCGGCACAGGTCCATACTCCGCCGTGATCGTCAGAATGTGCCCCGTCTTTGCGTCCAACGTCAGAACCTTGGCGCGCGCCGGCGTCGGCACGGTCTCTTCCACTGAAAAATCTGTCGGCGCGTTTTCTTTAATCACCGTCAGCGTTCCGTCGCCCTGCGAACTGAAAGCCTCCATCGTGTCCGGGTTGAACGTGGCTCCATCGCAGCCGCTGCCGATCGGCAAGTCCGTGAGGATGTGTCCATCTTTGGCCGACAAAATGATCATGTTCTTCTTGTCGCGGCATGCGGCAAATAGAATCCCATTCTTGGCGTCGAGCGCCAGGCCCGCGCATCCTCCGCCTTTGCTTGAGACATCGTACTTGCCCACCATCTTCATGGTGTCCGCTTCAATCACGGCGATTGCGTCTTTGTCTTCGATATCGACATAGATCTTGCCATGTCCATCGGTCACGGCCTGCTCGGGCGCGCCGCCAATGTCGATGGTGCCAAGGATCGAGCCATCCTTGTCATCCAGCACCGTAATATTCGGCGCGGCGTGGCTCAGCACGTAGAAGCGGTGATTGTATGCATCGTTCAGGTACCCGTCGGGATTGCCCTGCACGTCGATCTTCTTCAGAATCGCGAAAGTCTTGGCGTCGAACATCGTCACCGGCTTCGACGTCGCGAATCCATGCCCGGTGGCTGTGTCCACCGCGCCGCCATGCGCGCTTGTGCCCGGAATATCGCCAACCTGCGCCAGCGTATCGAGGTTGAAAACGCCGATATGCCCAGCTTGGCCCGAGCGCGCTACATAAAGATTGCGCCCATCGGAGTCCGCCGTGACGTAGTCAAACCCGCCGTCCCCGCCCGTCACCTGAATCTTGAGCACCTTGTAGGGCCCGCTCTCCTGGGCTGCCGCGAGACTTGCGAACAGGAACGGAACCGCGAGCGCGGCGCCGACAAATAGCCTGTAATCCATTGAATTTCCTCCCAATCCTTTCGGCGTGTTTATCATTTCAGACGGTTTACCGTGCAGCCAGGTTTCCGCTTTTCTACCGAAGTCGAGAATACCTTGCGCACCCTGCCTTTTGCAGGCCACGCGTGCCGCCGCCTTTTGCACCACTGCATCGAGTTTGTTAAGATTGGCGCATCCGCCGCTGGTCTGCCGGCTTTTTTCATGCCCAAGAAAATCCCATCCCCACCTCAACGCAAACGCCCCGTCGCTTCCAAACCGCCCGTGTTGATGGAACGGACTCAGCCAGTCATCGAGCGGCTTTCGGCCGCGCTTGGCGAGCCCGTCTTCACCTACTGGAATTCCACCAAAGGCTCCATCTGTCAAAACGATGTAATCGGTCTCTACGCGCTTCTGCGCAGCACGGGCACGCTTGACCGGCTGACACTTTTTCTGAAATCCGACGGCGGTTCGGGCCAGGCCTCCCTGCGCATGGTCAATCTACTGCGCCGCTATGCAAAGCACCTGACCGTGCTCGCACCCTTGGAGTGCCAGTCGGCAGCAACCATGCTCGCGCTGGGCGCGGACCGCATCCTCATGGGCCCCGTTGCTCATCTTTCCGCAGTCGACACGTCCCTCACCCACGACCTTTCGCCCATCGATCGAGACAACGATCGCGTCAGCGTGAGCAACGACGAATTGCTGCGCGTCATTCGTCTTTGGACGGAACAGGCCAAGAACTCAACCGCCAATCCGTACGAAGCTCTTTTCCCCTACGTGCATCCGCTGGTCATCGGCGCGGTCGATCGTTCCAGCGCGCTTTCCACGCGCATTTGCGAAGAGATTCTGGCCTATCACGTCAAAGACATGGACAAGGCGCGCGAGATCAGCAACGTTCTCAACTCCGGCTATCCCTCCCACAGTTATCCCATCACGCTGCGCGAAGCCAAGCGCATCGGCTTGAACGTTGAGCCGATGGCCGACGACGTAAACGCCTTGCTGTTTGAGTTGAACGAGATCTACTCGGAGATGGGCCAGAGCGCGTCGACGGATTTCGACGAAAAGAATCAGCACGACAACAGCATCTTGAACATCATGGAATCAAGCGGTGTGCTGATCTATTTTCAATTGGATAAAGACTGGCATTATCGCAGCGAAGAGCGGCGCTGGGTGGCCATGAACGACAAAAGCAGTTGGCGCAAAGCAGAAATCGCAAAAGGCAAGGTTGTAATCTCGCAACTTCACGTGCGCTAGACCGGCACGCCGTGCATTCGGCCGGCGATACCCCAATCCGTTATTCGTCCAGATGATTCATCGCAACGCGTTCACCGCGTCGGCTGGCATTCTTTGAGCTGTACATCGCCGCGTCGGCGGTCTTGAAGAGCGTGTCTTTGCTCACGCCGTCTTCCGGATAAATGGCTATTCCCAAACTCGCTGAACCCTGAATCGAGTACTCTTCAATATTGAATGGATCGTCCATGCTGCGTACCAGGCGCGAAGCAATTTCCTCCACTTCATATCGGCTCCGAACCAGCGGCACCAGCACAGCAAATTCATCGCCCCCCAACCGTGCAAGCAGATCGTGTCCGCGAAGCTGCCGCTTCATGCGCACGGCGACGTCTTGCAGATATTGGTCGCCCACATGGTGGCCGTAGATGTCGTTGATGCCCTTGAATTCGTCGAGATCGATATAGATGAGACCAAAGATGCCGGCATTTTCACGGCAATCGACGATCAGGTTGTCAAGATGCTTGTCCAGCGAGAACCGGTTATGCGTGTCCGTGAGAAGGTCGAACTCCGATCGCCGCCGAAGGTCATTGTAGAGGCGCCGCGTTTCAATTGCCAGTGCGGCAAGCCCCGTTGCCATACCCAGAGCTTCCGTCTCCAGAGAGTGCGGTTTCGTCCGCGGGTCAAATGCGGCGTGAAAGACGCCTAGCGAAGAGCCCGAGCGCGAGTGAACCGTCTCCTCACACACGCGAAAGGCGCTCAGCTTGGCTGGACAGTTTCCAAGTTGCGCGCCGTCTGCAATCTGGCACCAGCAGGGAGCCCCGTTCAGTTTGAATGAGACGAGTTCCGTAATCTGTTCCAGGATTTCAGCCAGCGGACGCGTGCCATTGATATCTTCGAGAATGCGGCTGCGGCGGCGCTCAATGTAGCCCAGAGACGCGGTCTGTCGCCGCACCCCTCGCTCCACAAACCAAAAGCGCACACCGACGATGAGCAGTATGGCCATCAGCGCACCGGCGATATAGGCCAGCTGCCGTCGGCCAAATGGAGACGGCTTTGCGACCACTGAGACATCGTCAAAAGAACGCAACAAAATATCGAAGGGCACCGGCCCGCTGAATGCATCTGCGTTATAAGGAAGACAGATTCCAACCACCCTGACTCGTGAATCCTGGTCAATTTCCTTCATGGGGGGCAGAGCCAGCTGACTGATCGGGTCCGGATGGCGATAGATGGCAGTAAAGATATGACCGCCATCTGCCTCGATTACATATTCATCCTGCACAGCCTCGCGGGTTTTCACCACCAGCCTGCCTTCAATCGAAACCAGATCGAAGATATTCGCCGCCGTTGAAAGCTCCTGCCAGTTCGCTTGCACAATTTGGAGCGGGGCCTGAACCAGGCTGTCCTTGATCTCAGCGCTGCTCAGCGTCAGGTATCCATCCACCAGGTCAGGGAAGCCCGTTGCGTCGGCCAGGTCCCCAATGCGCATAGGAGCATACGTGCTGGTCATGATCCGCAACGTCTTGGGTCCATCCTCCAGAACGAGCATAGAGCCCGGCTGATAATAGGTGATGATGCCGTGAACAAGAATCCTCTTGCTCCGGCTCACTTCGTTGTAGGTCGACAGGACCTGGTCCATGGGCGTTGCCGACAATGACCACGGAGCGACCGTGGCGTGCTTGACGATATGGATGTCGTCGAGCCTGAAGACATTCAAATCGATGCCGGCCAGTTGCATCTTTCCGTCGAAGTGTCCCGAGGCCACACCTACGGCGTCAACTTCGGCGTCGAGCAAATCTCTCAGTGCGTTCTCGTCGTCGCTGTCCATGTTCACGTGGACGACGCCGCCGTTCGTTTCCAATTCCAGATTGATGTGTCGAATCGGTGCCACGTTGCTGCGTGCGATATCGGCAGTGCGCACAATGCCGTGGACTTTCACGAATGCCGAGTCATCGTCTCCGCGAATGAGCTTCTCAAAGTCGGCGGGCACCGGCGCAGGAAGTTGGCCATGGTGAAGAAAGGTGATGCTACTGGCGAAAACCTCGGGGCGATAGCTGTCATGCGTTTTGCCCTTGATAAGCACTCGATCACCTGGCGCCACTTTGGCTAACGTATCTGGCGCCTGGACATAAATCGATGCGTCGCCGTCCTGCACGAAGAGGACTTCTTCGTACGACCGGTAATAGGTCACCGTAGCTTCGAATGCCACCGGAATTGCCTTACTGGCTTCGGCATTGCTGAGTGCATGAATGGATTGCAAATCCGTCAGGATGCCCGGTGCCGCCGCCGTCGCCATTGAGGCGCAGCTCAGCAAAATCAACAAAAGCTGAATAGCTTTTTCGATTGAAGGCATCCTATCGGACTGAATATTTCCAGTCAGCGGCACGTAACTTCCTCATTACCAAATCCGGTACGGCTCTTATGACTACACAAAACTTTTCACCCGCTTGGGTGCTGGCACCATGGGTTAAGTCCGTGTCCATTCATCTTACTATCATAGGTTTCTAAAGGCTTCAGTAATCGTTCCATAGGTGTTACTGGGCGGGCGACCTTTGGGGGATGGGAAGGTCAATGCAAAGTGCTTGACTAAGAGAGTCTTTGGAGAGGTTTTCAGGCCAAATGAATAGCGTCAACTCCGAACTTAATCAATCCATCGCATTGGCAATTGCATTGCACTCGTGACTTTTGGTCCCGGTCGGGTAGAGAATGGCAAGGGCCCGGCGAGAGCAAGTTGTGCTTCGGTCGAAACGGCCGCCACGTCGCAGCATCGGATTCAGCATTGCCAGAGGAGAGCATTGAATGGTGCAAAGTAAGGTAAACACAGAGGTGGGAGCGGGTTTCCCAACTGGCGCACAAACGCTTCCGACGCGAACGATCCGTGTCATCGGCGTTCCGTTGGACATGGGTGCGAGCCGGCGTGGCGTTGATATGGGACCATCTGCAGTGCGCGTCGCCGGTTTGGAAGCCCGGCTTGAAGCCTTGGGGCACCAGGTGATTGACGGCGGCAACATTCGCGTCGAAGTTGCCGAGACGCGGAATTCAGGAGACAAGAGTGCTCGCTATCTAACTGAAATTGCGGAAACGTGCAGCCGCACCGCCGAAGCAGTCCTGAAAACGCTTGAGGACGGCATGACTCCGCTGGTGTTAGGCGGCGACCACTCCCTCGCAGCTGGCTCAGTTTCCGGCGTGGCCGAGTTCTATCGCTGCCAGGGACAAAAGATCGGCCTCATCTGGATTGACGCCCACTCTGACATCAACACACCCGCAACTTCTCCTTCGGGCAACGTCCATGGCATGCCGCTGGCCGCGCTGCTGGGGCTTGGGCCCGAGCCGCTTGGCGCCCTGTTTGGATACGCGCCTAAGGTCGCGGCGGAGAATACGGTGCTCATCGGCGTGCGCGACATTGACGCCGCAGAGCGCGCAAATCTGCGCCGTGCCGGCGTCACCGAGGTGTACACAATGCGCGACATCGACGAGCGCGGCATGCGCGCGGTGATGGAAGAGGCCCTGCGCGCGGCTGGCCGCGGAACCGCCGGCTACCATGTGTCGCTGGACATGGATTGGATCGATCCCGAAGATGCACCCGGCGTGGGCACGCCCGTGCGCGGCGGGGCAACGTATCGCGAGGCGCATCTGGCAATGGAAATTCTCGCCGACCACGGCCGCCTGCTGAGCTTCGAAATCGTCGAAGTCAATCCGGTCATCGACGAGCACAACCGCACCGCGGACCTGGCCGTCGAACTGGCCTGCTCCGCTTTCGGCAAAAAAATACTCTGAAGTCCACCAAGCAGCGCCCTGGTCTTGACCGCCATCAGGCCTGAGCTTGCGCCGCCTTTTTTGCTTCGGCGGAATCATAGCTTTCGCCGTAAATTGCCGGCACTTTGCCGCCCATGGGCCGCAGATAGGTTGATAACTGGCCGCGATGGTGGACTGCATGAAGGAGACCGGCCTGAAGAAATGTGTAAGCAGGGCGTTTGAAGAGTCCCCGGAAATCGACAACCCGGATGAGTTGCTCTCCTGTCATCTGTGCGACCGCGTCGAAGTTCTTCGCAAACTCGCTCGCATACCACTCAGCCACTTCGCCCGGCGTTGTCACGTGGTCCGGAATCTTCACGCTGCCTGGAACAAACTCTCCGTCCACAACCGATTTCAGAAAGAAATTATCGGCGCTGGCGATATGGCGAAGCAGTTCGTTGGCAGATTTTGCGCGCGAGTCCGGACGGTAGTCCAGCTTCTCATTCGGAACCGAGGCAAGAACGGATCGGGTGGTGCGGCTCTCATTCTTGAGCAGGCCAAGAATTACGCCGTGGACAAACGAATGTGCCTGTTCTGCGCTGATTTCCGTCAAGGCAGTTCTCCTCTCAATTTTGTGTGGGTTTGATTTCGAGCCCGGCGCTTCATCCGGCCGGGATCGATAGCTTCCGCTATCAGTTCGGCTTCCACAGCCCGACGATGTTGCCCTCCGGATCGGAAAACCACGCGAACGTTCCCGAAGGAATTGGCACCGGAGGCACAATGGTCTTGCCTCCCAGTTCCCCCACGCGTGCCAGGCTGCCGGCCACATCGTCGGTTTGAATATAGAAGTGCGTGAACTGGTGAGGCTCGTGCCCCAGCGCAGCCACGTGCCCGGGGATGCCTTCCGCCGAGCCCGTGTCGATCATTCCCATGGGACCGGGATCGATCTTCCAGCCGAATGCCTCGGCATAAAACGCGCTCGTCTTTTCCTTGTCTTTGCAGCCAATCTCAAAATGCACCACTGGATGACTCATGCCCGCCTCCCAACCTGCGTGAAATGCCTTAGCGTAACTTGGGCCAGTGCCTTTGTCGATGCCCGTGCCGTCGATTTCCACGCCGGAATGATGAAATAGAAACATGGCAAAGAAACTGCGCGTAGGAATTCTGTTTGGAGGCCGTAGCGGCGAGCATGAGGTTTCCCTGTTGTCGGCGGCTTCAATCTTGAAAGCGATTGACCGCAAGAAATTCGACGTCGTGCCGATCGGGATCACGAAAGACGGCCATTGGCTTGCCGCCGCGGACGCACGCGGTCTGCTCGAAGGCGATGAGCGCGCCGGTCGGCTCTTGCGCGCTGGCGATCCTGAGGCGACTCCCGGCGCCAAGCTGCTGCATGAAGGCATTCCCACGTTACTGGCGCCGGAGCCCCCTGATGCGCGTTTGGCGCAAAGGCCAGCAGGGGCTCCGCGCGCCGCCGCGAATCTCGATGTCGTGTTCCCCGTTTTGCATGGCACGTTCGGCGAAGACGGCACAATCCAGGGTCTCTTCGAACTCGCTGGCATTGCTTACGTCGGCTCAGGCGTCCTTGGTTCGGCCGCGGGCATGGACAAGGACGTGATGAAGCGCCTTTTCGCGCAGGCCGGCCTGCCCATCGTGAAGCATGTAACCCTGCTTCGTACCGACTGGGAAAAGCAGCCGCGCAAGGCCACGCGCCGGCTCGAGGCCGCGCTGAAATACCCGATGTTTGTGAAGCCTGCGAACCTGGGCTCGTCCGTCGGCATCAGTAAAGTGCATGACCGCGGCGAGCTGCCGGCCGCGCTCGATCTGGCCGCAAAGTACGATCGCAAGCTCGTCGTGGAAGAAGGGGTCAGTGGCAAAATCCGAACCGGCTCCTCCGTCCGGGCGCGCGAACTTGAAGTAGCCGTGCTCGGCAACGACGATCCCACTGCGAGTGTCATCGGTGAGATTATTCCTGGCAAGGAGTTCTACGACTACGAGGCGAAATACCTCTCCGAAGGCTCAGTTCCGGTCATTCCCGCAAAGCTGACTAAAGCCGAAGTCAAAAAAATCCGCGAAATGGCAGTGGCGGCATTTCGGGCCTGCGACTTGTCGGGCCTTGCACGCGTCGACTTCCTGATGGAGCCTGACGGCAAGCGCCGAATCTTTCTGAACGAGGTAAACACTCTGCCGGGATTCACCCAGATCAGCATGTACCCCAAGCTCTGGCAAGCAACCGGCGTCGCCTACAAAGATCTGATCACACGGCTCATCGAACTAGCACTGGAACGTCAGGCAGAGAAAAACAGAACCTCCTACAGCCGCGACTGACAGGAAACCTCCGGAATCCCCCGCTCTCGCCAACCGGCTGGGCCCAGCGCGGGGAACACCAGGGCATATTCTGGTGTCTAAACAGAGAGCGGCTCGGTTGACGTCGGCTCAAGCTTAAAAAAGTGGCGCGGAACGCCGTTATCCTATGGCAAGGAAGGATTCTGAATGACTCTGCTCGATGCTCCAAAGTTCGACGCGGCCCGCGACCAGCGCCAGCGCTTTCTGCTGATCGGCGCTTCCGGACTGCTCCTCGTACTCTTCGTGGCCTGGTGGTTCGTGGCAGGCAGACCCGTCGATTGGCCCTGGAATTGGAACGGCTATCTGTTTGGCCGCTCCACCGCCAATAAATTCCTCACGGCAATTGAAAACAACGATCTCGCCGGGGCTTACGGAATCTGGGTCCATGACAAAGATTGGCAGCAGCATCCGGATAAGACGGCGGCCTATCCGTTTTCGCGCTTTCAGGGCGATTGGAGCTCGAGCAGTCCCGACAACGAATACGGTCCCATCAAGAGTCACCAGATCGTCGAAGCGGCCCGTTATGGAAACGGCGTTCTCGTGGCCATACTGATCAATGGGCGCAAGAGCAAAGCCCTCAATCTGGACTACGACCCGCACAACCATACGCTGGACTTTGCGCCTCCAGGCGTCGAACTCTACCTCGGACCATAGCTCTTGGGTTCAATCGGTTGAAGGGTACGGCCTTTAGGCCGTACGTAAATCTGCCGAAACATCGAGGGCTTCAGCCCCTGACCGCTGCCAACGTCGCTTCGAGGCTCGCCGCATCCTCAACGTTCAAGCTTTTCTGCGTTGAATCGATCTGCTTGAGCAGACCGCACAGCACTTTGCCGGGCCCGACTTCGACAAAAAGCGACGCCCCTGCGGCAATCAAGCTGTGCACGCAATCGACCCAGCGCACCGTTCCCGTTACTTGACGAATCAGCGCGTCCTGCGCAGCGTCGAAATCCGTCAGCAGTCTCCCCGTCACATTGGCGGCGACCGGAAACGCCGGGTCAGCCAGCGGGATTCCGGCAAGCACGTGGGCCACCTCATCCTGGGCCGGCTGCATCAGCGTGCAGTGAAAGGGCGCGCTTACNNGGAAGCATCACGGCGCGGCGAGCGCCTTTCTCCTTGGCCAGCACTGAGGCTCTTTCCACGGCCGCCAGCGCGCCGGAAATCACGGTCTGCATGGGCGAGTTGAAGTTGGCGGCCGACACAGTCAAGCCCGTCTCGGCAGCCGCCTGCTCACAGACCTCGCCGACCACCCCGGGGTCAAGAAACAGAATCGCAGCCATGGCGCCCTGGCCGGCGGGAACGGCCGTCTGCATTGCCTTGCCGCGTGCCTTTACGGCGCGCACCGCATCCGCAAAACCCATAGTGCCGGCCGCCACGTGGGCCGACCACTCCCCCAGAGAGTGGCCCGCAGCCAGCGATGGCTTGATCCCATGCTCGGCAAGCACACGGAATGCCGCAACGCTTACCGTAAGAATTGCCGGCTGGGTGTTTTCGGTCAGGCGGAGATCTTCTTCCGGCCCCTCGAATATCAAGTGAGAAAGCGAAAAGCCGAGAGCTTCATCGGCTTCGGCAAACGTCCGCGCCGCCACCGGAAACTTCTCGGCAAGACCGCGTCCCATACCCACGGCCTGCGAGCCTTGTCCCGGAAAAAGAAAACCAATTCTGGTAGACATTTCAGACAGATTCTACCGTGTCCGCCCTACAGAAGTGAGGTCCGGTTCACGGGGTTCCGATGACCTCAGCCTAATTCCAGCGCTTCTTGTCGTCAGCGTCATCGTCGATCTGCCGGCCTTGGCCGTCGAACCGGACAGTTTTCCCCTGCGCACGCATATAAACTTCAAACTTGCGCGCCGCGCGCCGCCGCTTCCAGCGGTAATAGCGATTGCGCATGCTGTACCATTGCTCGCTGAACACAAACGAGAATCCGCGCCGCGGCGCCAGGCGAATAAACAGAAGCCCCGCCAGCGCTCCGCCCAGCTCCGCAAAGGCATACATGCGCTGTTGACCGAAGAGCAGCGCAATCGAGACCAATGCATACAACGCCGCCATGGAACGCGCTTTAATCCCGATCGTGAAGAAAAGAAGAAACTCCATATCGCCATAGAGCACGCCAATGGCGATCAAAAGGCCGAAAATTCCCCCGAACGATCCATAAAGCGGAATCGTGACAAGCGCCATACCGAGAGTGCCGCTCACGGCGTAGATTGCCAGTGCCGCCGCAGCGGTGCCCACAACAGACGCGCTGTACAGCCCGATCACCCAGTTCGACGAATGAAGATTCTCAAGGAACCCAGCCAGGAACCAGAGCGAGAGCAACTCGAAGAGCGTCCCAACCAGGCCCTGATGGATAAAACTGTAGGTGAGCGGCTGCCAGAGTGCGCCGTGCAGAAATGAGCTCGGCTCGAACATCAGCCAGCTTCCCAGTGCATTGGCAATTCCAGGCGTCGCAAATCCCGCCACCAGCAAGCCAAAAAACGCAGCCAGGTTCACCAGGATCAGCAGCCGCGTTGCGCCGCGAAAGTCAGGAAACGAAAACGGACTGGCGCCAAGGCGGGGCATTCCACTTCAGGTTAAATGCAAAGGTGGCACAGTGTCATGAGCCGCCGGCCTTCACCTTGCAGGCTGTGGGTGCACCAAGGTCCCTTGCACTTCGGTACTGGGAAGGCACGAACCATTTCGCCTGTTGCCGGTCGGCGACCACGGGTGGCCGGCTAAAAGCCAAAAGCTGACGGCTAGAAGTTGGCCGTCGACCCCCTTCCAGGTGCCCAGGCACTTCAGGCGCTTGACCTGAGAGCCGGTTCTCCCTAAAGATAACCTTGTTGTATTGCAAGGCCCGGCCGTCCTACGTGATGAAATGCCTTGGTATGGGAGGAGACCGCTGTGACAAGCTGCCCTGAATGCGAAAATTCGCTCGACATCGAATTGGATGAAGTGGAAGAGGGCGATGTCGTCGCCTGTGATGAATGTGGGACCGAATATGAGATCGTCGGCGTTGAGCCGTTGGAACTTGCCCGAGTCGACGGGGATCTGGACGACGAAGACGAGCCAGCGGGTGAGGAAGAGGAAGACGATTGAGGAAAAACCAGACAATGTTCCTGGCCGGAGTAGCCTTCGCGGCTCTGGCGACGGGAATCATTCCCGCCGGATGGATAGGTGGACTGTGCGAACCGTCGCTCGCTCATGCGCAAAATATGGGCCAGCGCGTGGTGTTAGGAACGGTGATCGATGCCGAGTCAAACCCGGTTCCCGGCGCAACCGTTTTCTTGAGGGACCTCAAAACCAAGTTAATTCGAAGCTACACGTCCGACCCCAAGGGCAAATTCCGCTTTACCCAGGTGGATATGGCGGAGGATCATGAGATCTGGGCGGAGAAAGATGCACACAAAAGCGCCGTCAAGACTGTCAGCGCATGGGATGCGCGCAAGGAGTTTGAAGCGGAACTGAAGCTCAAGTAGCCGGTGCTTCTCCACTCCGATGCTACTCCTGCTTGAGAATCACGTCGCCATTGATGGTTTCGATCACCACATGATTCAGGCCATTCCCCACTCGTCCTCGGGCACGAATGTACTTGCGCGGTGATCCAAACGAGTTATCCCAATCCGACGTCTCCCGCTTTTCAAGACCGATGTGGTCGATGATTTCGTACGTTCTGGGCGCGTTCTTCGTGTAGGCAAGCTGGATCCGCACGTCCATCGGGAAGTCCTTGGGCACGGTCAGCGTAATGGTGCCGCCATGCGAGGTCAATTCCACGTCCCGCTCGCTTGAAGATGTTCCTGCCATGCGCGCGGTAATTTCACCGCCCATTGTCGATGCCTTGAGAGCACCCTCCACGTGCCCGATAGTGATGGGGCCGCCCATGGTGCTCGCATCGACCGAACCGGTGGCATGGTCAATCGTAATCACGCCGCCCATCGTCTTTACCTTGGCCGACGAGGCCACGTCTCCCAGGTGGATGTCGCCACCCATCGTCGACAGGTTCGCTCCATGTGGCGCCGATTTCACATCGATTTCGCCGCCCATCTTCGCAACCGTTACCTGGCCGGAATCGGAAGAGTCTCCAGTCTCCGCAGAGCCTGGGAAATCGCCCCCACGATAACGGCAGCCACACAGGCAGAATGAAATTCCACCCGCCAGGGCAACAGACAGCACAATACCGGTCTTGCTCATAGCCATTGGCTCGACTCCTTTGTCGGGAGCAACGCGTTTCACTCTTCTACGCGATTTCGCGACGGAAAGTTCCCGATGAAATGCCTTGTGCGGACCTCGCTCCGTGCGCCGGCGAAGAAAAGAAACCTTACGAATCGAGCTTTTTCGCCACCAGCTCGTTCAGGAGCGCCGGATTAGCCTGCCCTTTGGACGCGCGCATCACCTGGCCCACAAAGAAGCCGGCCACCGTCTTCTTGCCGGCGCGATACTGCTCTACCTGTTTCGGATTGGCCGCAATCACTTCGTCGATCATCGCCTCAAGCGCCGATGAATCCGTTATCTGCCGCGGCTTCTCCCGTTCGTAAACAACGGCAAAGTCCTCGCCCTTTTCAAAGCACACGTCAAGCAACTGCTTCAGCTGTTTTGAGCTAATCTTGTCCTCGTCCAATAAGTCTGCCGCCAGCACAATGCCCGCCATCGAAACAGGGGACTGCTCCTGCTCCAGGCCCAGCGCCTTGAGCCTTCCGCCGATTTCGCTCAGCAGCAGGTTCGCTACGCGTCGCGGATTGCGCGCCGTGCGCGCCGCGGCCTCAAACCGGTCCGCAAATTCGCGCGATGCGGTCAGCGTGGCAGCATCCTTCGGGTTCAGCTCATACTCGGCGGTCATCCGCGCGCGGCGCGCTTCAGGCAGTTCAGGAAGCTCCACGCGCCTCTGTTGCAGAAAATCCTCAGTGACAATCAGCGGCGGTAAGTCGGGCTCGGGGAAGTATCGATAATCGTGCGCCTGCTCCTTCGAGCGCATGGAATACGTCCGGCCCTCGTTGGCATTCCAGAGCCGGCTCTCCTGCGTCACGCGGCCGCCCGCCTCAATCACTTCGATCTGGCGCTCAATCTCGTATTCCAGTGCCGCACGCACAAAGCGGAAGCTGTTCACGTTTTTCACTTCGACCTTGGTTCCGAATTTCTCCGCGCACTTCAGACGCACGCTCACATTGGCGTCGCAGCGCAGCGATCCTTCCTCCATGTTGCAATCGGAGACGCGGGTGTAAAGCAGGATTTCTTTCAAGCGCGTCAGGTATTCGAAGGCTTCTTCGGGCGTGCGAATATCGGGCTCCGAAACAATTTCAACCAAAGGCGTGCCACAGCGATTCAAGTCAAGATACGTGCGCGTCGCCGAGTCGGGAAATCCATCGTGCAGGCTCTTGCCGGCATCCTCTTCCATGTGTAGCCGTGTAATCCCGATGCGCTTCAATCCGCCGTCCGCCGTGGGCACATCGAGCACACCGTGCTCGGCAATCGGCTTGTCGTACTGCGAAATCTGGTAGCCCTTGGGAAGGTCCGGATAGAAGTAGTTCTTGCGCGCAAAAATCGACCGCTCGCGTATCTGGCATCCCAGGGCCAAAGCCGCCAGCGCGGCAAACTCCACGGCTTTCTCATTCAGCACGGGCAGCGCGCCTGGCAATCCCAGGCAAACCGGGCAGATGTTTGTGTTGGGCTCCGATCCAAAGTGATTGGCGCAACCGCAGAACGCCTTCGTCTCCGTCAGGAGCTGAACGTGAACCTCAAGCCCGATAACGGGCTCATACTTGGCCAGAACTGCAGGATCGAGCGCTGTGGCAGGCATATTGGAATTCTAGCGCGAGCATTCGATTCTCTTCACCGCCCGAATATGTAGTGGTTCGACGGAAATCGAGTTTTCATGCCTTGAGCAAAAATGTCGGGTGCCCCGTCCATTTCACAGTTTCACCGTGAAATGGGTGGGAAAGCACGGACCTTTTGAGAACAAAGCGCAAGCGATGGTGCGCACAGCATCTCCAACTTCGATGTTTAGGCCATCACTCTGCCGGATCATCCGCCGTGAACGCCGAGCAGCACGGCTTCTCCGTCGCATGAAAATTCATCGTCTCCACGCGAATTCCATCCGGATCGTAGAGATTGAACTGATACTTGCCATCCTTGCCGATCTTCGGCCCGCTGTCGTGCTCGGTCCCCGTCAACCGGCTGCCCTGCGAAAGCACCTGGAACGCCGCCGGCACCGAATCCTCGCCAATCGAAAAATGATCCAGAACTCCCAGCGTATGCTGCGACATGTTCGAGGGAATTCCCGTCCCCGATGGTCCACTGGTGAGCATGTACTCCAGCCAGTCGTGACTGTCGGGCGTCTGCTGGCTCACCCAATCCACTTTCGTATCGTCCATTCCGCCGTACCAGTAGGGCCGAAAACCAAGCAGGTCGCGCCAAAACGTGTCCTCGGTCGTTCGGCTGTGGACAAGAAACCCGACATGGATGATGTGATGTCCGATCGCGTTGGGCGCGGCCACCGGCTTCAGGGTAGCCGGCGGCTGCACAAACTCCACCTTGTTGCCTTCCGGGTCGGTCACCGTGAACCAGCGGCTGCCGTCGCTGGCTTTTTCCACCTGGCCCGGAACCTTCCAGGCCTTCGAGCCGAGATAGCGGCGCATCGCCTCCGCATCGTCGGTATTCCACGCTGTGTGGTCCAGGCGATTGATCCCCGCGCCATCCGGCAAAGGCAACACCTCAACGAACTGCGTGGCGCTCACGGCGTAGCGCACTCCGTTCGCATTCTCGGGATCGGATTCCTTCACGGCGCCCACCGTTGTCAGATAGAAATGCTCCGTGACGGCGGGGTTCGAGGTGTACACGGCGATATGAGAGATGCCGGTGATCTTGGGCCTCGCCGGTGCCTTATCGGGCAACTGGGCCGCGGAGGCAAGCGAAAAAGCGAACAGAGCGGCGACAACCATAATCCTGGACTGCATACAGCACCTCGAATTCGATGTGGCACAACGATAAATCGATTTGCGCGCTGGCGCAACCCGTAGCGAAGTTTCCCGTGCCGGCTTCTGCCGCGCGAACGATACAATGCGTCATGCGCCGAATCCACTTCCTCAGCCTGCCTTCCGTGGCAGGTCTCGCTCTCTGCATCGCCGCCGGCCAACCTTCGCCTGTTTCCGCCCAGGCCGCACTTCCCACCACGTCCCAGGCAGACCGCGACCAGGCCCGCGCAATCTTCAAAGAGCTCATCGAAATCAACACCACTGACACGGCTCTCGGCAACGTGACAACGGGATCGACGGCAATGCAAAAGCGGTTTCTCGACGCCGGCTTCCCGGCCGAAGATGTTCACCTGCTCGGCCCCGACGCACGCAAGATGAACCTGGTGGTGCGCTATCGCGCTGCGGGCGCTCCCACGGAAAAGCCGGTTGTCTTTCTCTGCCACATGGATGTGGTTGAAGCTCTGCGCGCCGACTGGTCAACTGACCCGTTCCAGTTTGTTGAGAGAGATGGTTACTACTACGGCCGCGGAACGCAGGACATGAAAGACTCCGATGCTGCTCTTGTGGCCACATTCCTCCGCCTTCACCATGAGGGCTACAAGCCAAAACGCGATCTGATTCTCGCCCTCACCGCCGATGAAGAAGGCGGCAAATTCAACGGAGCCGACTGGCTCGTCAGAAATCATCGCGACCTCGTCGATGCGGCCTATGTCATCAATCCCGATTCAGGCGGTGTGGAACTCGACCATGGCCGCGCCGTGGTTGCCGACGTCGAAGCAACTGAAAAGGTCTATTCCGATTTTCAAATCACCGCGACGAATCGCGGCGGCCATAGCTCCGTTCCCCGGCCTGACAACGCAATCTACGAGCTGACTTCGGCGCTGAACAAACTCGCGAGCTATTCGTTTCCTTTCGAATTGAACGAAGTTACCCGGACCTACTTCACCAATCTCGCCGGCCAGGAAACCGGAGAAACCAAAACCGACATCCAGGCGATTCTTGCTTCGCCTCCCGATCTTGCGGCAGCGGCCCGGCTCAGCGCCTCTGAGTCAAGTTTCAACTCCAACCTCCGCACCACCTGTGTCGCTACCCGCCTGCTCGCCGGTCACGCCAACAACGCTTTGCCGCAAACGGCGCAGGCCAACGTCAACTGCCGCATCTTCCCTGGGCATTCGCCTGAAGAAATTCGCAAACAGTTGGCCGGCATCTTTGGCGACCCCAAGCTTACGGTGAAATATGTCTCCGACGCCGGAGCGGTTTCAGTTACGGCACCCGAGCGCAAGGCCATGGCTCCCCCCGCTCCCATCAAGGAGGTCTTCGAGCCGTTGACGCGTCTCACGCAGGCCATCTGGCCGGGAACTCCAGTAACCCCCGTCATGGAGAACGGAGCCAGCGATTCGATCTATTTTGCACAGGCGGGCATTCCCTGCTATGGCTACTCCGCCATCGCCCTTGAGCGCGACGACGATCGTGCCCATGGCCAGGACGAGCGCCTTCCCATCGATTCGTATTGGAAGTCCCTCGATTTCTTTTATTCCTTCGCCAAAGCACTCGGCGGGGCGTGAAGAGGGCAGGGAACTAAGCCTTGCGAGGATGCCGTCCCCATCCGAATGGCGGGGATGCGCCTCATGCAAGCCCGCACTGGGCGCATCTCAAAACAAATATTCAAACAGCCCGCGGCATTCGAGCGTCTAATCCGCAGAGAGTCACGGTCGAAACCGCCGAGCCAGTCTGCCGGAGCTCGGGAACTCGAAGGGACGTTTTTCATGAATAAATACGGATGCGCGCTCGCTCTGCTGGTTGCAGGCCTGCTGACCCCGGCTCGCGGCTTTTCGCAGACCGGAAACGATACAGTGCCAGGGCGAGCAATCGTGACCATCTTCGCCAAACACAACGAGCTCGCCCCCAACGTTGCCCAGCAATACGTAAGCGTCAAGCTCAACGGGAAAGACGCGCCCGTAGTCGGTTGGGCTCCCTTCAAAGGTGCCGACGACGGGCTGGAGCTTGTTTTGCTCATCGAAGGGGATGCCCGCAACCTGGGACGCCAATTTCAAGAGATTCAGCAATTCGTTCAGGGCTTGGGGCCCAATACAAAGGTCGCCATCGGCTACATGGAAAACGGCCGCACCGCCATGGCCGGTCCGCTCACCGATCCTCAGTCGGCCCTGAAGGGGCTGCATTTGCCCGCGGGCCCCGGCTCAAGTCCCTACTTCTCCATCTCTGATCTCGCCGAGCGGTGGCCTTCGCTTGGAGGGCAGAATCCGCATGCCCGGCGCGAAGTCGTTTTGTTGAGCGACGGTGTCGACCCGAACAATCGCCGCTTCGATCCCGACGACCCGTATGTTCAAAGCGCGATCCACGACGCGGTGCGTGCCGGTTTGGTGATTTACTCACTGTATTGGCGCAGTCGGCCCGAAGACGCCGAAAACTCCATGTCGGCCAACGGAGGTCAAAGCCTGCTCGACGAGCTGACCCAGGCCACCGGCGGATTCAGCTATTGGTCCGGAACCGGCAATCCAGTTTCATTCCAGCCATTTTTCGCGGACCTGATGCGGCGATTCGCCAGTCAATACGCACTCGAATTTGCAGCACGCCCCGATCGCAAACCGTCGATTCAAAATTTGAAACTGAAAGTCGACGCACTCGGCGTCCAGGTCACCGCGCCCCAGCAGACGTTCGTTCCCGTTGCGCCCAAATAGCGCCTACGATCCTTGTCCAATCGTGTAGGTGCGCGCAAACCCACCCGGCTCCGCATGAATTTTCACGCGCACAATGCCGTCGGCATCGCAGGTGTACTCCTCGTGGATCGTGAGTCCGTTTGGATTGGGCATCAGCGCGACAGGTACCGTCGCCAAATCAGAATGTTTCTGCAACTCAACATCGAACGGAAACAGGATCTGATCCCAGTTGCTAATCTCGCCCTTCGGCTGCATTTGCTCGTCAAGCTGCGAACTTTCCAGGTAACGGAAATGGCCGATATTGTGCGCGGGCCGGTAAATGCGCTCCACGCGCAAGGGCTGTTCGCTCGACGCCGGCAACTGCACGCCGCGCGGAAAAATCAGATCGAAGAAAATCGTTCCACCGTGATCCGTCTCGCGCCATAACCCAAAATTGCGATTGAACTGCTCCTGCACATGGTCGGCCCCTTGCTCCGCCATGTCGTCGGATGCGCGAATCGCCAGGCCAATGGCGCTCGCCGATCGCATGTAAGCAGACCGCCGCACCTTGCGCCCAAAGCTCTCGCGCAAAATGCGCGCCACGGGCGGCAACTCCGCGGCGCCGCCGGTCACATAAAGCGTATCCAGTTGCTGGTCCGTGTGTCCCTCCAGCAAATCCTCCACCACAAAGCGCGTCTGCTCAATCAGCGGTCTGCATCGCTCGTAGTAGTCGTCCACCGCAATCGTCACCAGCCCCAACCCCGCGCGCACGCGATCAAGGTCGATCGTCAACTTGCGCGTGTTCGCCGTGAGCGACTCCTTCTTCTCCCGGCACTCCTCCAGCAACCGGAATCGCTCCGCCGCCTTCAGCCGGACACGCCCCTTGGCGGCCTTCTCCACCTCTTCAATCACCAGGTCTGAAAGCAGCACGTCGAAGTCGTCCCCGCCTAGCGAAGCAATTCCGTCCGTCGCCACGACCGTGTGTTCGGTTTCTCCAATCGTCACCAGCGAGACGTCGAACGTACCGCCGCCCAGGTCGTAAACCACCAGCCCCGTTCCCACGCGGCTCTTGCGCTCCGCGCGATTGCGGTGCGCAAACTCGATCGCGGCCGCCGATGGCTCGTTCAACAGGCCGAGAACCGTAAAACCCGCCGCCTGCGCCGCCTCTTCCGTCAAAAACCTCTGGTTGCTGTTGGCGTTCGCGGGCACCCCCAGCATCACTTCGAGCTTCTCTTCGGGTCCGCTCGCTGCATCGGTTCCGGCATTCGAGTGCTCCAGCAAGTGCGACTTCAACGCCATCATCATTTCAGCCATCAAGGTGCGCAGTGGAATGCGCTGCCCCGCGGCCGAAATCTCAGTATGTGGATTGGCCGTCCGCAGAGCACGCTTGAGCGAGCGAAGTACGGTCCACTCTTCATCCTCCTGGGCCGCAATCGCTTCCCATCCATACACCCTGCGGCTCCCATTCACGGCAGCTACCGGCGGAAACCAATCATGTACCTGGCCGTCTGGAGCCTCGAAATTGACCAGAGGAAAGTTGCCGCGGTCCACAAGCGCCACAACCACGCGGGTAGTTCCGAAATCGATGCCAAATCGCATGGGTCCAGTTTATCGTCCGCCACGCCTCGCCGCTTCGCCGCCTTGTTCAAATCCGCGCTGTTAAACTGGAATTACATGATTCTCCCGTTCGTCCGCGAGATCTTCGCGGAGCTGGAGCACTCTTCCGGATTTGAGCGCGTACGAAGGCATCTGAGCCTTGGTGCGGGGCGAAGACGTGTCTCCGGACTCACTTCTACGGCGCGGGCTCTCTACATCCCACTCATTGCACGTGCCGCCCGTCAGCCGGTCATCGTTCTCGTTGCCGACAACAAAGCCGCGGAGGAACTGGAACCGATGCTGCGGGCCGGCTGCGAGCTCACCGGCGCCGTGAATCCCGCCCAGGTCGTCCGGCTGCCCGCGCACGATGTTCTCCCCTTCGAAAATCTCTCGCCGCATCCCGACGTGCAGGAGCAGCGCGCCACAGCTCTGTGGAAATTAGCCACCGGCGCCGTATCGATTCTGATTGCCCCGGTTGAATCGGCGGCGCTCCGGCTCTTCGATCGCGACTATTACGCCGGCCTCGCGGTCACGCTGAAACGCGGCGAAGAAGTCGACGTCGAAATCCTCACCGGACATCTCGCCAGCGTCGGCTACACCCAGATGGACCTCGTCGAGATGCCCGGTCAGTTCACGCGCCGCGGCGGCATTCTCGATGTCTATTCCCCTGAAGCCGACCGCCCCATCCGCATCGAGTTCTTCGGCGACGAAATTGAGACCATCCGCAAATTTGATCCTGAAACGCAGCGCTCGCAAAGCGGCCTCGATGAAGCTGAGCTGTTGCCGCTCACCGAAACGCCCGTCACTGAGCATCTGCTCGCCGCCGTTCATGCGCGCCTGAGTCGTCAACGCGTTGAAAGCGAGGCTTCAGAAGATGAAGCCGAAATGGCTGTCGAGATGGCCGCCGCCGGCGGTGTCAGCGTCTTCCCCGGCTGGGAGTTCTTCTCCGCCGTTGCCGGCGCTCAAAAATCCCTGCTGTCGCTGTTGCCGAAATGCGCCCTTTTGATTGAAGAGCCCGCCATGGTGCGCAATCAGATCGACCGCTGGTGGAACAAGGTGGAACAACGCCACGAGCGCTCGTCGATGGGGTCGCTCATCAAGCCGGAAGATATCTATCTGCCTCCAGAGATCCTTCAGGCGCAGCTCTCCAGCCACATGGGACTGGACCTCGACCAACTGGGTGTCGTCGATGTGCTCGATGAAGATTCGTCGTTGGGCGAAATCGAACTGAACACGCGCCCCACTCAGCGCTTTCACGGCTCCCTTCCCGCCCTCACAGATCACCTGAAGAATTTGATGACGACCGAGTCGCGCATCGTTTTGGCAGCGCCTCACCAGGGCGATGTCGAGCGGCTCGCCACCGTCCTTCGCGAGTACCAGGTCCCCTATCGTATCGGCAGTCGCAATCCGCACCCCGGCGAAACAATGCTCGATGAGGGCAGCTACCTTGCCGGCGACCTGCGCGTGCCTGTAATCGTGAAAACCTCGCTCGCTGCCGGCGTCAACCTCATCGATGCCCATGTTGTTCTCTTCGGCGCCAACGATCTCTCCGACGAGGCCGATGTTGCCGCCCGCCCTGAGCCCAGGCGTTCGAAGACCGCAGCCTTCGTCTCCGACTTTCGCGATCTCACCGTCGGCGATTACGTGGTCCACGTCGAACACGGCATCGCTCAGTACCAGGGCCTGAAAGAAATCATTCAGGATGGCCTCGCCGTCGAATTCATGATCCTTGAATTCGCTGAGGCCGCGCGGCTCTATGTCCCGCTTACCCGTCTCGACCTGATTCAAAAATATCGCTCCACCGATGCCGGGCCAGCTCCTGTCCTCAACCGGCTCGGCTCGCAGCAGTGGGCCAAAACCAAGGCGCGCGTCCGCAAGGCCATGCAGGACATGACGGCCGAACTGCTCAAGCTGTACGCCGAGCGCACCACCGCGCAGGGCACCGCCTTCTCCAAAGACAACGAATTCCAAAAGGAATTTGAAGGCTCATTCGACTACAACGAAACTGACGACCAGCTCTCTGCGATTCGCGCCATCAAATACGACATGGAATCAACCACGCCCATGGACCGCTTGCTATGCGGCGATGTGGGCTACGGAAAAACTGAAGTCGCCATGCGCGCCGCCTTCAAGGCCGTGCAGGATGGCAAGCAGGTCGCGGTCCTCACCCCGACCACCATCCTCAGCTTTCAGCACTTCGAGACCTTCAAGAAACGCTTCGCACAATTTCCCATCAAGGTCGAAATGATCTCGCGCTTCCGTACCGCCAAAGAGCAGAAAGAAATCGTCGAACAGGTCGAGACCGGCCGCGTCGATATCCTCATTGGCACCCATCGGCTCCTTTCCAAAGACATCAAGTTTCAAGACCTCGGCCTCCTCGTTGTCGATGAAGAACAGCGCTTCGGCGTCCGCCACAAAGAACGCCTCAAGCAGATGCGCAAAGAAATTGACGTGCTCGCCATGAGCGCCACGCCCATTCCGCGCACTCTGCACATGTCCCTCGTCGGCCTGCGCGACATGAGCGTCATTGAGACGCCGCCCAAAGACCGCATGGCGATTCAAACCGTCGTCGCCAAGTTCGACGAAAAAATTATTCGTTCTGCTGTTGAGGTCGAGCTTGAGCGCGGCGGCCAGGTCTATTTCGTGCACAATCGCGTTGAATCCATCTACGAGATCGCCTCGCGTATTCAGGAGCTAGTTCCCGGGGCGCGCGTCACCGTGGGCCACGGCCAAATGCCCGAATCCGAACTCGAACGCGTCATGCTGGCTTTCATGCGCCATGAGTACGACGTCCTCGTGGCCACCACCATCATCGAAAACGGCCTCGATATTCCCCTCGCCAACACCATGCTCATCAATCGCGCCGACCGCCACGGACTCAGCGAGCTCTACCAGCTGCGCGGACGCGTCGGCCGCTCCAACCGCCGCGCCTATGCATATCTCCTCATCCCTCCCGAACAGGAGCTCACCGACATCGCTCGCCGCCGTCTGGCCGCGCTCAAGGAGTTCAGCGACCTCGGCGCAGGCTTCAAAATCGCCGCGCTCGACCTGGAACTGCGCGGCGCCGGCAACATGCTCGGCGGCGAACAAAGCGGACACATTGAAGCCGTCGGCTTCGAGCTCTACACCTCCATGCTTGAAGCCGCGGTGAAAGAGATGAAGGGTGAGGCCAGTGAAGAGCGGCCCGCAACGCAACTCAACCTCGGCATCGCCTTGCGCATCGACGAGAGCTACGTGCCCGAAGAAAATCAGCGCCTGCGCCTTTACAAAAAGATTGCCGGCGCAACGGGCGAATCCGCGGTCGACGAGGTGCGTGCAGAAATGCAGGACCGCTACGGACCGCTTCCGGATGCCACCGTCTACCTTCTCGAAGCCGCACTGCTGCGCCTCGAATGTGAGCGCATGGGCATAGCGCAGGTCGATCGAAAGCGCGGCGAGCTGCAGATTCGATTTATGGAAAACGCAAAGGTCGAGCCCCAAATTCTGATGCGCCTCGTTGCCAAAAACGCCAAGCGCGGCGCACAATTCACACCGCAGGGCCTTTTGAAACTGCCGCTCCAGTCAACGCGATCCGACGAAGTTCTGCTTGAAATTCACGAGGTCCTCGAGAAACTGGCGCCCGCAGCCGTAAATGCGTAAGAAGAAGACCCTCAGAATCTGGATGAGAAGTTACGAACCTTGTTGTTTCAAAGTTTGAATCTAGGTCGGAACGCACGAAACCTGCACCACCGCCGAATGGATAAATAGGTACAAAGAGGAAATATGAAGAGTCCGCTTCTTCCCCTTCTGATTGGAGTCGCTATGAGCACCGTGCTTCCGTCCACGACGGCCCATGCCGCTTCGAATGATTGGAAACAGCAGTTCGACAAGGCCGCCGACGAGTACTTCGATCAGGTCTACTTCCACTACGGCCCGAGTGGTGGAACCATGACCGGCTTCCATCAATACGACACGCAGCTCGAAGATCTCTCGCGCAAAAACATCGATGCCGAAATCGCTGCACTGAAATCCTTCGAAAAACGCTTCCAGGCTCTGGTCCCTGACGCCCAGGCCGACTTTGTCGCGCGCACCGATCGTGATCTCGTGCTGAACAACATTCATTCGACGCTGCTCGAGCTCGAAACCATCCGTCCCTGGGAAAAGAATGCCGACAACTACTCCAGCCTCTGCGCCAACGGCGCTTTCACGCTCATGGAGCGCAAATTCGCGCCTCCCGACGACCGCCTGCGCTCACTCATTGCCCGCGAAAAGCAGATGCCCGCACTGCTCGAAGCCGCCCGCGCGAACCTCAAGAACCCTCCGCATATCTACACCGAGATCGCCATCGAGCAATTACCCGACATCATCACCTTCTTCGAGAAGGACGTGCCACTCGCCTTCGCCGACGCCCAGGATCCATCCCTCAAGGCCGAGTTCGCAAAAACCAACTCTGCCGTCATCGCCGGCCTGAAGAGCTATCTCGACTGGATCAAAGCCGACCTTCTGCCGCGCTCCAATGGCGACTTCCGCATCGGCACCGAGACATTTTCGAAGAAGCTAGCCTACGACGAGATGGTCGATACGCCCCTTCCTAAACTGCTTGAGATCGATTGGGCCGATCTGCATAAAAATCAGGAACACTTCAACCAGGTCGCCAAAGAACTGGAACCAGATAAAGATCCGCGCGCGGTGGTCGAAGAGCTCGGCGCCAATCACCCCGCCCCCAATCACCTCATGGACGCATTCCGCGCCACGTTTGACGGCCTGATCGGCTTCATTCGCGCCAACCACATCCTCACCATTCCTTCCGACATTCGCCCCATCGTCGAAGAAACGCCGCCATTCATGCGCGCCACAACCTTCGCTTCCATGGATACGCCGGGCCCCTTCGAAACCCACGCCACCGAGGCTTACTTCAACGTCACCCTGCCCGACCCATCCATGAAGCCTGAAGAAGTTGAGGGCTACATGCACTCGTTCAACATCGGCACCGTCATCTCCACCGCCGTGCACGAAGCCTACCCGGGCCACTACGTGCAGTTCCTCTGGACGCCGCAAGCCCCCAGCAAGGTGCGCAAGCTTCTCGGCGCCAATACCAACGTCGAAGGCTGGGCACACTACACCGAGCAGATGATGCTCGACGCCGGTTACGGGCAACCCGGCGCAGGCGCCAAAGACGAGCGTGAATCGAAGTTCCTTCGCCTGGGCCAGCTTCAGGACGCCCTGTTGCGCAACGCGCGCTTTATTGTCGGCATCGAAATGCACACAGGCAACATGACCTTCGACCAGGCCGTCGAATTCTTCCAGAAAGAAGGCTATCAATCGAAAGAGACCGCAATGGTCGAAACCAAGCGCGGCACCAGCGATCCCACGTACTTGTACTACACGCTCGGCAAGCTCGAAATCATGAAGCTCCGCGAAGACATGAAGAAGAAGCAAGGGGCAGCGTTTTCTCTTGAGAAGTTCCACGACGACTTTCTCCGCCAGGGCTTCCCGCCCATCAAGATCGTGCGCGAAGCCATGCTCGGCGACACCTCGCCCACGCTCTAGCAGCGAATCGTGAGCGCGATTTTTGAGAGGGCACATTGCACAGGCTGTGGGGAAAGTCGGTTCTGCGAGCTTTGTAATCAGGGCACGACTTTAGTCGTGCCGATCGCGGCCAATCAAATGATTGGGGCTTCAGCCCCTGAGGAAGTGTTTTCCGGCCTTTAACTCACACCCCGACCGTCGGCTACATCTTCCTTGGGAGCCATGCACACACAAGAGTTACTGCCCGTTGGTTACGAAACCGATATGCTGGCAGCGAAGACAATCATTCCGCGAAAAACGCGGAGAAAGTTTGAACTTGCACGAAAAAGGAAGAGAACAATGAGTAAACCGGTTCGTAAAGCTGTATTCCCCGCAGGCGGATTAGGCACACGCTTCTTGCCTGCCACTAAGGTCATTCCCAAAGAAATGCTGGCGCTGGTTGACAAGCCCATCCTGCAATACGGCGTGGAAGAAGCAATCGCCTCGGGCATCGAGCACATCATCATCGTCACCGGCCGTGGCAAGGGCGCCATGGAAGACCACTTCGACATCAGCTACGAACTCGATGCCACCCTTGAGCGCAAGGGCAAGAAAGAGTTGCTTGAGCTCTCGCGCAAAATCTCGTCCATGGCGCGCATCAGCTACATCCGCCAGAAAGAGCCGCTCGGCCTCGGCCACGCTGTCCTCTGCGCCAAGGATCTCGTCGGCGACGAACCGTTCGCCGTGTTGCTTCCCGATGATGTCATCGACGCGAATCCGCCCTGCATCAAGCAGATGATCGACGTCTACCAGGAGCGCGGCGGCTCCGTACTCGCCACTATGACCATCGAAGGTCCCGGGATCAGCGCCTATGGCGTGCTCGACGGCAAGCAGGACGCAAGTAATCCGCGCATCTACAACTGCGCAGGAATGGTCGAGAAGCCCAAGTTTGAAGAGGCGCCGTCCAAGCAGGCCATCATCGGCCGCTACGTGCTCACGCCACGCGTCTTCGAATTGCTCGAGAAAACCACGCCCGGCGCCGGCGGCGAAATTCAGCTCACTGACGGCATCTTGGCTCTCCTCAAGCATGAGAAGGTCTTCGGCTACACCTTTGAAGGCAAGCGCTACGACGCCGGCGACAAATTCGGGATGCTCCAGGCAACGGTCGAGTTCGCCCTCAAACGCCCCGAATTCGCCGAAAAGTTCAAAGAGTACCTGAAAGGCCTCTCGCTCTAGCAGAACTTTGGGTTCCCCATCCTTCCGCCGGGTGCCCGCGGTCCCTCGCAATTGGGGACCGGGGAAACAGTCCATGCGCGCCGGGCGCCCCATCCATCCGCAGCATTTTCGCGGATGGGTCGGAAAGCAACAAGCTTCTCATTCACTCCGGGCCTGCCGACTCGCTAACCCGCGACTACGCCTTCCATTTGATATTGCAGCCAATCGATGCTTTCTGATCGCCGTTCACCGGCAGGTTCGCAAGCAGCTCGTCGATCGCGCCGCGCAAGTCGCTGCCCGTCACCGGCACATCGCTGCCGGGGCGGCTCTCATCGAACTGTCCGCGATATACAAGCTTGAAATCCGAGTCGAACAGAAAAATATCCGGCGTGCACGCGGCCTCGTATGCCTTGGCCACTTCCTGCGTTTCGTCGTAGAGATACGGGAACGCAAAACCAAGGCTCTCCGCCTGCTCTTTCAATCCCTCCGGCGCGTCGTCCGGATACTTCGCCGCATCGTTCGCGCTGATCGCGACAATGCCAAGCGACTTGTGCCTGTAATCGTGTCCCAGGGCTGCGATCCCCTTCTCAATGTGCTTCACATACGGGCAATGCGTGCAGATAAAAAGAACCAGCAGGCCATTCTTGCCCTTGAAGTCATCGCGCTCCACCGTCTTCCCGCTCACCACATCCGTTAGCGAAAAGTCCGGCGCAAGCGTGCCAAGCGAAAGCATCGTCGATTCGGTTAATGCCATGAATTATGTCTCCTCATTGAATCGATGCGTGCTGCGAGGCTCGCGTTACTAAAAAAGTCCAGCCTGGCGTCCCGGCATCGTCAGTCCAAAGTGCTCATACGCCAGTCGCGTGGCCACGCGCCCACGCGGCGTGCGATCGAGAAATCCAATCTGGATGAGGAATGGCTCGTACACTTCTTCGAGAGCATCTTCTTCCTCGGCCAGAGTCGCCGCCAGCGTCCCCAGCCCCACCGGTCCACCGCCATATTTCTGAATGATCGCAAGCAGCAGTTTCCGATCGATCTCGTCGAACCCGTGCGCGTCCACTTCCAGCATCGTCAGCGCCGCATTCGCCGTCGGGCGGTCAATCCTTCCCGAGCCCCGTACCTGCGCAAAGTCGCGCACGCGGCGCAGCAGGCGGTTGGCAATACGCGGAGTTCCCCGCGACCGCAACGCAATCTCCGCGGCGCCATCCTGGTCGATCGGTACGCCCATCACCTCGGCCGACCGCGTCACAATGAAACGCAAATCTTCTTCCGTGTAAAACTCCAGCCGCAGCAAAATTCCAAATCGCGACCGCAGCGGCGACGACAGCAACCCCGGCCGCGTAGTGGCGCCAATAAACGTGAAGGGCCGAATCTCCATTACGTGCGTGCGCGCCGCCGGCCCCTGCCCGATGATGATGTCGAGCTTGTAGTCCTCGAGCGCCGTGTACAGCTTCTCTTCCAGCACCGGCTGCATGCGGTGGCTTTCGTCGAGGAAGAGCACCTGGCGCTCGCGCAGATTGGTGAGGAT
>PLTV01000087.1:15354-15612 GCA_003164635.1 Acidobacteriaceae bacterium | reverse complement strand
TCGCGCTGAGCCGCTGGTATCCGGAGTTGCCCAACGCCACGCTCTGGTGCACAACCGAAGTGGTTTCGAAGGCGCAGATCGATCAGGCCGCTCACATTGTTACCGCCGTTCCCGTCGAGGCATAAATGACAAACCAAACGAATCCCGCACCGAAGACCCTCGGCAAGGTCCGCGCGCACCAGACGCAGAATGAGTCGCTTGTCTTTGAGAAATCGTCACCGGGCAAGAAGGCCTACAAGATGCCGCCGCTCGATGTGC
>PLTV01000087.1:0-15337 GCA_003164635.1 Acidobacteriaceae bacterium | reverse complement strand
ATGAAGTACAACCCGCGCGTGAACGAACTCGTTGCTCGAATCGAAGGCCTCGCCGAAGCACATCCCTATCGTCCCGATGCGCGCGCCCAGGGCATGCTTTCGATCATCGCCCAACTGCAGCGCTGCCTTATCGAAATTACCGGCATGGATACCATCACGCTGCAGCCCGCTGCCGGCGCTCACGGTGAGTTCACCGGCATTTTGCTCGTACGCGCCTGGCATGAGTCGCAGGGCAATCCCCGCAAGAAGATTCTCATCCCCGACTCCGCGCACGGTACCAACCCGGCGACCGCGGCCATCTGCGGCTACCAGGTCGAAAATCTCAAGTCGAACGCCGAAGGCGGCATCGATCTTGAAGCCCTCAGGCGCCAGGTCGACGAAGAGACTGCGGCGCTCATGCTCACCAACCCTTCCACCATCGGAGTCTTCGAGAGCCAGATCGCGGAGATCGCCAAGATCCTCCACGGCAAGGGCGCCCTCCTTTACATGGATGGGGCCAACATGAACGCGCTTGTCGGCAAAGCACGCCCCGGCGACTTCGGCGTCGACGTGATGCACCTCAATCTGCACAAGACCTTTTCCACGCCGCACGGCGGAGGCGGTCCCGGCTCTGGCCCGGTCGCCTGCAAAGCTTTCCTTGAGCCATTTCTCCCCACCCCTGTGCTGGCCCAAAACCCGGACAACACCTTCCGCTGGGACTATGACCGGCCCCAGTCTGTCGGTCGCGTGCGCGCCTTCTACGGCAACACGGGCATGTTCATCCGCGCACTGGCCTACATCCTCGCCAACGGCCCCGACGGCCTGCGCCAGACCACGGAAGACGCCGTTCTCAACGCGAACTACATCCGCCACGGCCTCGAAGACCTCTACGAGTTGCCCTACAAAACTGCCTCCATGCACGAGGTTGTTTTCAGCGATAAGCGGCAGGCCGCCAGAGGCGTCAAAACCGGCGACATCGCCAAGCGCCTCANNGGCGCGCTCATGATCGAGCCCACCGAGAGCGAATCCCTCGAAGAACTGGACCTCTTCATCGAAGCCATGCGCGCGATCGCCAAAGAAGTGGAAGAGAATCCGGAGCTGGTGAAGACTGCGCCGCACTCTACGCGAGTCTCGCGTCTCGACGAAGTCCAGGCCGCGCGCAAACCCATCCTTCGCTGGAAGCCGAACCAGCCAGCCCCGGATCCGGCGCAGGCCGCGCCTTCCAGCGCGATGGAGAATCTGCCGACAGCCTGATAGATTCTCGGCGAGTTTGCCCCGGGGAGCCGCCGACGCGTTTCCCCGGGCGCAGCTTCTCGTGCCGCGACAAACCGCATCTACGAGGCAATTATCGAAATAGAATTCACGGACAAGTGCCGTAGTCCTTGTTCAACTTCTCAACTACAAACACCTGTCCACTGGTTGAGTCCTTCTTTTTCAGTTTGGAACCGTGGAGCTTGACGCGGTCACCGACCTTCAGGGATGTCGACTCACCTTCAAGCACATAGACCTTTGCGTCGCTCGTGTGCAGCTCAACTCCTCCAGGGCTGGTGAAGAGGCAACCCTGGAGTGAGTGGTGCTGATTTTCAACAGTGCGGGTAATCACCACCGTTGTCACCACAACCGCCGCTGCCAGAGCTGCGACTGAAAGGCCAACTTGCGTCTTGGTACATGAAGTTGTGCCGGAACAAACCAAAGCTGCGGCCACCGCAAAGGTAGCAATGCGCCGGCCACCGCCGGCGGGTGAGGATGGTTTTAGCGACGAGGATGGGACTGCAGCACTCTTGGAGATCTTCAGGGGGGAGCCTCCATGGGAACAAAAACATTCAGGGATCAGTTGACCAAATCTACGGAGTCTTGGACTATTTTTCCAGTATTATCTTGGCCTGAGTGTAGCGCCCCGCAGGCAGAGATCGCGTCCAGGACCAGCTTGACTCTTCTGGCTCGTTTTCCAGATTTCCAAAAACGTCCACCTTCTGCACACCCACCACTCGTCCTAAACTCTCAAAATGGCCACCATCCCCGACCTCACGCTGGACACCGGTATGCCCGCCAGCGTGGAAGCCGAGAAAACTATCCTCGGCGCCATCCTGCTCGACAACACTGCCCACTCCGAGGCTGCGGAAAAGCTCGACTCCGACGACTTCTCGCTCGACTCGCATCGCCGCATCTTCCTGCGCATGAGCGAGTTAATCAACGAGCAGCGCGCTGTTGACATCGTCACGCTCTCTCACGAGCTGGCCCGCTACAAAGAGGTCGAGTCGGTTGGCGGTGTCGCCTACCTCGCGTCCCTTACGGAAGGGCTGCCGCGCCGGCCGGTGATCGACGAATACATCCGCATCGTTAAAGACAAGAGTCTGCTGCGCAAGCTGATGGGCATCTGCTCCATGGCCATCGCCCGGGCCGCCGACCAGTCCGAGTCCGCACTCGATGTCCTCGGCGCCGCCGAAGCCCAGCTCATGGAGGTCAGCGAGAAGGGAATCGCGCAGGGCCTCCAATCTCTCGACCTCATCGTCCAACACTCCTTCGGATCGATCGATAATCTTTACAAGCAAAGCCGTGAGGTCACCGGACTTGCCACCGACTTTACCGAGCTTGATCGTCTGACGAGTGGCCTGCAAAAAGACGAGCTCATTATCATTGCCGCCCGTCCCTCCATGGGCAAGACTGCCTTCGCCATTAACATCGCCCAGAACGCGGCCATCAATCACAACGCCATCGTCGCCGTCTTCAGCCTGGAAATGANNATGAGCAAGGAGTCGCTGCTGCGCCGTATGCTTGCCTCGCAGGCGTGGGTAGACCAGCGCAAGCTACAAACCGGTTTCCTCGGACGCGAAGATCAGGTCAAGCTGCAAAACGCCCTCAGCCAGCTCGTCGAATCGCGCATGTTCATCGACGATTCCGCCGGCATCTCCCTCTCTGAAATGCGCGCAAAAGCACGCCGCCTGCGCCAGACCTCCGGCGGCCTCGATCTCATCGTCGTCGATTACCTCCAACTCATGTCCGCAACGGTACCTTCCTCCGGCAAGAAGAACTACGAGAATCGGACGCAAGAAGTATCAGCCATTTCTCGCGGCCTCAAGGCCCTTGCTAAAGAGCTCCACGTACCGGTCGTCGCGCTCTCCCAGCTCTCGCGTGCCAGCGAGCGCCGTGGCGACGACAAGCGCCCCATGCTGAGCGATCTTCGCGAATCGGGTTCCATCGAGCAGGACGCCGACGTTGTTGCCTTCATCCATCGCGAGGCTTACTACAACCGCACTGAAGAGATGTCCGACGCCGACAAGGCCAAGTCGGAAATCATCATCGCCAAACAGCGCAACGGCCCCACCGAAACCGTGCACCTCAACTTTATCTCGAGGTTTACGCGCTTCGACAATCCCGACGCCACCCACGACGCCTGATTTGCCGAAAAGCCGCGCTGGCACCGGACTCGATCGCCAGCCCGAAATTAGGAAAAAGATGATTCCGCCCTGCACCTGTTGACATTCTGCCCATGCTCGGGCACTCTATAGGCAGATTGTCAACAGGAGGGCCGCCGTGCCTGAAAACAAATCCGACGTCCTGCAGGGAACCCTCGACCTGATGGTGCTCAAGACTCTCGAATCTATGGGCTCGCTGCATGGATACGGTATCGCTCGTCGCATCGAGCAGGTCAGCGGAGACAGCCTCTGCCTGAACCAGGGAACCATCTATCCCGCCCTTCTGCGCCTCGAACAGCGTGCATGGGTTAACAGCGAATGGGGTATCTCAGAGACCGGCCGCCGCGCCAAGTTTTACGCTCTCACCCGCACCGGCCGCAAGCAGATCGAGCAGGAAACCGAGAACTGGGAGCGCATTGCCGCCACCATGGCGCGCTTCCTCGCTCCGTCGAATTAGACCGCATCGCACAATGAAGCTCTCGAACTCGATCGCTGGCGCATCACGATTCTCGATAAAGGAGCAAGGCATGGGCTGGATTCGTGTTCTGTTCAATCGTTGCGCAACGTTGTTTCGCAAAAAGAAGCTCGACGCCGATCTCGACGACGAACTAAGCGCGCATCTCGACCTTGCCGTGCTCGAAAACCTGCAGCGTGGCATGTCGCAGAGAGAAGCCCGCACCGCTGCTTTGCGCGCCTTCGGCGGCGTCACCCAAACGCGTGAAACCGACCGCGTGCAGCGCGGCTTCCCCTTGATCGAACAGTTCGGTCGCGATCTTCGCTTCGCCATTCGTCAACTCATCAAGTCGCCCGGATTCACAATGGTCGCGCTGCTGACGCTCGCACTAGGCGTGGGCGCAAATACCGCCGTCTTCTCGCTGATCAACGGGTTGCTCCTGCGGCCGCTGCCCGTGCCGCATGCTGAACAACTCGCCATGTTGCGCTATGAGGACGGCGGGGCAGATCCAATTAACTGGGCGTTTTGCACCCCATTCTTCCGCAGTCTCGAGAACCGGCACGATGTCTTCTCCGAAGTATTCGCCTACAACGGAGACACGCTGCAAGTAAGAGACCAGGCCGGCAACGAGAATGTTCCGGGGATGCTCGTGAGCGGCCAGTTTTTCCAAGCATTGCAGACGCCGCCCTTGCGGGGGCGCTACCTGACTCCGATGGACGACCAAAAGGGAGGCAGTCCCGCAGGGCTTGCCGTGGTGATCAGCGAAGACTTCTGGAACAACTGGTTCAACCGCGCGCCGGATGTTGTGGGCCGCAAGATAGTCATCGCCAATACACCCTTCACAATCGTGGGCGTAATGCCGAAGCGATTCATTGGCGCTGATGTAACCCAACGCCCTGAGATTTATGCGCCCCTGTCGGCCGACCCCATTATCGACGCACCGCGGAATCATATTGACGCTGGAATCACGGCATGGTGGATCACGGTGGGTGCGCGCCTGAAACCCGGCGTGACCATGGAGCAAGCAAATGCGGAATTGCTTACGGTTTCCAATCCGATCCTCCACGAAGCGGCCGATGACCCGAGTTTCATCGCCGAGAAGGAGAGGGGCCACTTCCACTTTGTGGCGGACCCCGGCTCAAGGGGATTTGCATATGTCCGATTTCTTTTCCGCGAACCCCTTCTGGCCATGTTTGCCATGTGCGCAGGAATTCTACTGCTGGCATGTCTGAACCTGGCGAGCTTGCTAACAGCGCGCGGAGCGGCACGAGAGCGGGAGTTGGCCACCCGCCTGGCGATGGGCGCGACGCGGCACCGCCTGGTACAGCAACTGCTCACCGAGAGCCTGCTGATTGGGGTCATGGGCAGCGCGACCGGAGTGGCTGCGGCGCCCCTTGTGAGCAGGGCGCTCGCCGCACTTCTCACGGGAAGCAACTCCGAATTCCAACTCGATACGTCGCTCGATTTGCGCGTCTTCGCCTTTACAACGCTTATTGCAATTGTCTCCGTGCTGCTCATTGGACTGGTTCCCGCGCTTCAGGCCACGGCGGGAAACCTGAACGATCACATCAAAGAGGGTCAACACCCAAAACCGGCGCGCCATCGCCGCGGAGTTCTAGTAAAGGTCCTGCTCGCATCGGAAGTGGCGTTGGCGCTGACCCTGGTGGTCGGCGCCGGGCTCCTTGCCACAAGCCTCGAAAGGCTCTTCCATTCCGGCATCGGCTTCGATCCCAACGGCCTCGTCAACATCAAATTCATGATGGATAAGCAGGCGCTCACCGGCGACGCGCTGATGGTGGTCTATCGGCAACTCGACGAGGAGCTGGCCCATCAGCCTGGCGTAAGCGCCATCAGTTTCGAGTATATTGTGCCTCTGTCGCATCGTGGATGGAACGCCAATTATTCGGTGGCGGGCAACGGCAAATTCCTCATCAACATGAACGCCGTTGCCCCCGCTTACTTCGCCACCATGCGAATGCCGTTGCTCCAGGGACGAGATTTCAGTTGGAACGATACCAATGCGTCGGGGTTGAAGATCATCCTGAATCAGTCAGCCGCGGAACTGTTCTTTCCGGGCCAGAATGCGGTAGGCCGGCAGGTAGTGAACCCTCGGAAGATGTCTTATGAGGTCGTTGCTGTTGTGGCCGATTCCAAATATCGCGACCTGCGCGCTCCAGCTTTGCCGATCGGCTTCGTGCCCATCCTGCAGGACGAAGAGGCAAAGCCATCGCTGACCGCCGTGGTGCGAACTGAAGGACCGCACGGCTCGCTTGCCACGGCCGCGCGCGCGTTGGCCGCGCGCCTGGCGCCATCGATTCCTGCGCCGGTGACGACAGAGATGGACGACGTGATGAAGAAGTCAGTAAGTGCCGAAAGAATGATGGCACTGCTGTCGTTGTTCTTTGCAGGTTGCGCGTTGTTGGTAACAGCCATCGGCCTCTATGGAACCCTGGCTTACGCTACGGCACGGCGTACCAGCGAGATCGGCATCCGCATGGCCCTCGGCGCGCGGCGCACAGGTGTTGTCGTCATGGTCTTTCGCGAAAATGTCCTGGTCGCCGCCGTTGGAGCCGGCGCGGGGATGATTGCTGCACTTCTCGCTTCCCGCGCACTTGCCAGCTTTCTTTATGAAACTTCGCCCAGAGATACATCCGTGCTGGCAGGCTCGGTTGCGGCACTTGCAATCATCGCCAGCGCCGCATCCATTCTGCCAGCGCTGCGTGCAGCGCGCATCGACCCCATGCGCGCGCTGAGGAACGAATAGGAGTTTGTCATGGACAAAATCAGAATGCTCTTGAGCCGCTGCGCCGCGTTCTTCCGCAAGAAGAAACTCGAGGCCGATCTCGACGACGAGCTGAGCGCACATCTTGATCTCGCCGTACATGAAAACCTTCAACGTGGCATGTCACAAAGCGAAGCCCGCACTGCCTCACATCTCGTTCACAATCATCGCCACTCTCCCGACAATCACGTCGCTCAACGATTCGTCCCGGTCTACCTCTAAAACGTTCGATGGAAATCCGAGATTGTGCGGCCGCAATACCAACCGGTCCGCAATCAGTTCCACATAGCGAATCATCAAATGCGCCTCATGCTTCACGGCGTAAAGATTCTGGCGGTCCGGCCGATACTGCGACAGGGTTGCGTAGTGCCGGTCAAGCACGACCACCGCATCCGGAAGCAGCACCGGATCCATGGCCAGCGCATCCGCGACGCTTACCCGAATCGCAACAAAGCGTTGCCAGGCTCGACGCGAAGGCGTGACCCTGGCATGCAAGGCCTCAAGCGTCCCAGGTTGCAGTTGCAAAAATCCCACCGTCGCTGAGGGACGAATATTCGGTTCAAACAGCGCAGTGTGGTGCGACACAATGGGAACCGCGCTGCTCTCTCCCTCCTGATCCGCAAAGTGCACGTGGTCGAGGGCCGGCAACAGATCCGCTACGGCCAGGTTCTCGGCGGCAAGCACCCGGTCCAACGCCTGCAACGAAAGCTGTCGTTTGCAGTGAAGGAAGTTGGAAAGATGCGACTCACCAAACCCCGTCTTCCGCGCCAGCAACGATACGCTCAGCGTGCCCCGCTGTATCCTGCGCAGCAGTTCCAGGCGGAGTCTTTCGTGCATCTGCGTGAAATTCATCTGTGGAAAATCCGCCACCAGCAATAGGAGCAGAACTTCGCTCTTTGCTCTCGGAAAACTTATTGCGGTGGTTTCCCCTTGATTGAGCGTAGTCGTCCGGAGGCGGAGAATGGCTGGGACGAATAATCCGCAGGACACATTGACGCAAGAGAATCAATTTTCTAGATTTGCTTTACTTAATCTTGCACCTGTATGTGGGAATCTTTTTAGAAAGAGCTCCGTTGTCTTGCGGCAAGCTGAGACATCATCCTGCCTTTCCGGACGGCAAACCAACAACTTGCCGCCTGGTTGCATGCCGCTGCCATCCGCCTCTCATCCACTTTTCCATGGCCGGGTTTTTCGCAGAAGAAACAGGGCCACAGAGGGCAAGAATCTTCCAGGATCTGCGCGCTATGAGCATGACAAACAACGAGCGAGCACAGGAGGCAATCCCTCATCGGGACACGAACGTCCCGGTTGGCCATGCCTGGTTCTCTCTACCCCGCGGAACATTCAACAAAATAATCCGTCGGGAACTGTCTCGAACATGGAGAAACAGTCATGGATTTGCGCGTGCAATTGAAAGTTTGCGAGGGCTGCGGTTGTCTTTGGTACCGGGCTCAAAATAAAGGGAGTGTCTACTGCCAACGCTGTGAAACCAAACTTCAGGACTTTCCAACACCCGAAACCCGCAAGCTGCGTGGGCGCCCTCGCCGCAAGATTCTGGGCAGAGTGTGGGCCGTTGCAACCGAAGGGGGTGTGCAATGAGCGCAGCCCTTCAGTTGCCGTTTCTTTGGGAAGCCATCAACTCCCAGCGGGTCGCCCGTATCAGCCGCCGTCCCGCAAGAACACAACCACCAACGCCGCCGGAAGTCGATCCGAGTTCAAGGCCTCCAGAGAAACTCCCTTCAATCGGTTTGGCGTTTTACCGCAAGCACACTGAAAAAATGCTCCGGCGTTATCTCTACGCCTCAATGCAGGTGGGCAGGGCGCCCAACATCCTCGGCGATCCCATCGCGCGAGGATGGGTTTCGAGCCGCCCGGTCCGAACCTTCGAGGACGCAGTCATCTTTGTTCTCGATATCGAGGCTTGCCTGAATAGCCTTGCGTTCCTCGACCGTCAGTTGCTTTCCCGAATCGTCATCCAGGAATACACACATACTGAAACGGCCGCCCTCTTGGGCATGAGTCTCCGTTCTGTCTCGTACAAATTTCCACTGGCGCTTGATCGGCTGACGGAGAAGCTGCTCGAAGCCGGATTGTTGATTCTACCGCTCTGATTCTTCCATACGCTCCGGCCCGGGGAAGTGAATTAACCCAACCCCGGGCCGGACCCGCCTGCTGTTCCCTCAAGCTCTGCTATTGTGGACGGGTTCGCTGGTTTGGCCTCGCATCCGCAGTCAAGCCGGCCCATCCCATCGGGGAGGACCGCACCCTCATGCTTTCCACTCGCTTCGGCGCTACTTTTTTCTGGCTCATTGCTTCCGCCGCGTTGACCGCTCAGCAACCCGCTTCGATGGATCAGCCACACCCCACCACCGCTGCTGAAGCCCCCAGTCGCGACACAAGCTTTATCGATGACCAAGGCACCGCGCACGTCACCCGCGTTGTTCCCGTGCCGCAGACGATCAGTCCGCAAGCGCAACTCGTGGTCGGACACCCCGCGCCTGATCAAGGCCCGCCGGAGTCGCTTGAGAACCGCCGCAAGGGGACTGACGCCTATACCGCCCGCGCCCGCGTCGCCTGGACCCGCCTCTGCCCCAACACGCTTGTCGAAGACACGATGGCCGGCGTTCCCGTCCGCATTGTCACGCCCGAGGGTCTGCCCGAAGCCAACAAAGACAAGGTTCTGCTCAACCTGCACGGCGGCGGCTTCAACTCTGACTCTGGCTCTTACACCGAGTCCATTCCCATCGCCAGCTTCGCGAAAATCAAGGTTGTCGCTGTTCTCTACCGCCTCGCCCCGGAGCATCCCTTTCCCGCCGCCGTCGACGACTCGGTAGCCGTTTACAAAGAGCTACTCAAAACCTACAAGCCCAACCACATCGTTCTCTATGGAACCTCCGCGGGAGCTATCCTTACTGCCGAAGTCGCCTCCAGACTCAAACAACTGGGCCTCCCGCTGCCCGCCGCGCTCGGCATCTTCAGCGGCTTGGGCGATTTCGCCCGCCTCGGCGACTCCCAGGCCATGTATGCCCTGCGCGGCTTGAGCGGCCATCTCGATGCGCCTCAGCCCGGCACGCACGATTCGGAGTACGTCACCACGACCGATCCCAAAGATCCTGTGCTCTCGCCCATCTACTCTGACCTGCACGGCCTTCCGCCCACGCTTTTCGTCACCAGCGGCCGCGACCTGCTTCTCAGCGGCACGATCAACCTGCACCGCGCCTATTTCACGGCCGGCGTCGACGCGCAGCTGGTTGTCTACGACGCGCTTCCGCACGCCTTCTGGTACGACCCCATGCTCCCCGAAGCCCAGGAAGCGAACCACATCATGGCCGACTTCTTCGTCAAACACCTCGGCCAATAGACTGATCTGTGAATCGACTCATGCCCATTAAAACCATCATCGAACCCTTCCGCATCAAGAGCGTCGAGCCCATCCACTGGACCACCCGCGCCCAGCGCGAAACTCTACTGCGCGCTGCTCACTACAACCTTTTCCTGCTCCACTCCAACGACGTGCTCATCGATCTGCTCACCGACTCCGGCACCGGCGCGATGTCGACGCATCAGTGGGCCGGCATCATGGAAGGCGATGAGAGCTACGCCGGCAGCCCCAGCTTCGATCGCTTCAAGCGCTCTGTCCAGGACATTACCGGCTACACCCACGTCCTTCCCACGCACCAGGGCCGCGCCGCCGAGCGCCTGCTCTTCAACGTCATGTGCAAGAAGGGCGACCTCGTCCCCAACAACACCCACTTCGATACCACCCGCGCCAACGTGGAGATCACGGGCGCCGAGGCCGTCGATCTCGTCTATCCCGAAGCCCGCAGCCCCGAGACCATCTTGCCCTTCAAAGGGAACATGGATGTCGCGGCGCTCGAGTCGCTGATCGCCCGCGTCGGCCGCGAAAAAATCCCGCTCGTGATGCTCACAGTTACGAATAACTCGGGCGGCGGCCAGCCTGTTTCCATGGCCAATGCCAAAGAAGTGTCTGCTGTCTGCAAGGCCCAAGGCATCCCGCTCTACTTCGACGCATGCCGCTTTGCGGAAAATGCATGGTTCATCAAACAGCGCGAGCCGGAATATCAGAACCACACGCCGAAGCAAATCGCACAGGAGATGTTCGCCCTTGGCGATGGCTGCACCATGTCTGCCAAGAAAGACGGCATGGCGAACATCGGCGGTTTTCTCTGCACGAATGACGATGTCCTCGCGCGGCAGGAAAAAGATCTGCTCATCCTGACGGAGGGTTATCCAACCTATGGCGGACTCGCAGGTCGCGACCTTGAAGCCATCGCCATTGGCCTGCAGGAGTCGCTCGACGAAGACTATCTTCGCTACCGCATCGCTTCCACGGCCTATTTGGGAGACCACATTGCTGCCGAGGGCGTGCCCATTGTGCAGCCGCCTGGCGGCCATGCCATTTATCTCGACGCCGCAGCCTTTCTGCCCCACATCCCGCAAGATCAATTTCCCGGCGTAGCTCTGGCTGCCGAACTCTATCTGGAAGGCGGCATTCGATCTGTCGAAATTGGCAGCCTCATGTTCGCCGCCGCAGCCAAAATGGAGCTGGTGCGCCTCGCGATTCCACGGCGCACCTACACGCAAAGCCACATCGACTATGTCGTAGAAATCATTCTCGAAGTCTGGCGCCGCCGCACGCAGATCAAGGGTCTGAAGCTAACCTACGAAGCCCCCTACCTGCGCCACTTCACCGCACACCTCGAGCCCGTCGGCTGATCGAGTGCGTGATTCGCCGGAAATGCACCTGAATGCTGCCGCATGATGCCGCGTGAGCTTCGAGAGCTCCCTACACCTTCCTGCACCCGTGTCATCCTGTGACTTGCGTCACTTGAACTCGGACCGAATGTGTCGTATATTGAACTCGGACTGAATCTGTCGTATATCTGCGTGGCCCGACTCAAACTCTAATCGCAGGCAAAACTTAGCGCGAAACATCAGGCCCTCAAGGCGATCCCTGGCGTTGGGCCAGATCATTCCCCGGTCCGTAGGAGACAAGGAAGTATGTTCGTCAACGTCAAGCGCCTGTTGCACGCGCCTGCCATTCTGCTCTTTTTAACCGGGTTTTTCTTTCCGGCGTTTTCCTGGGCCAGTGTCGGCGGAAGCATCTCCGGCACGGTGAAAGACCCCTCTGGAAGCGTTTTGCCGAATGCTACAGTCGAAGCCCGCGAGGTTAATAAAGATCTCACCTACAGCACTCATACCGATAGGGGCGGCTACTACGCGCTGCCAGTTCTACCCGTTGGCCGCTACGAACTCGACGTGCAGGCCCCCGGCTTTCGCGACTATCACCGCAAAGACATTGTTCTCGACACGAACGCAGCTCTGACACTCGATGCCTCGCTCCAGGTGGGCGATGCCTCTGAAACCGTCAACGTCAGCGACAATGCCCTTCACGTAGAGACCATCGGCACCCAGCTCGGCCAGGTCATCACGGGGAGCCAGATGACCTCTGTTCCACTCAACGGGCGCAGCTTCACCGATCTGCTGTCGTTGCAACCGGGCGTGGCACCCTCAACATCCATCACTTCCAGCACCGTTCAGGACGTGGGTGCAACCACTCTTTCGCCGTCGGGAACACTGAATCCGGGCACCCTTTCAGTGAACGGCCAGCGCGAATTCGCCAACTACTTCAGCGTGAACGGCAGCGACGTGGAGGAAGACGTCAACGCGGGTACCATCATCATTCCCAACCTCGACGCCATCGCCGAGTTCCGCATCGTCACCAGCAACTTCGACGCGGAGTACGGAGAGTTTTCCGGCGGCCAGATCAGCGTCATCACCAAGTCGGGCAGCAACCGCTTTCACGGCGACGCCTTCGACTTTCTGCGCAACACCGATCTCGACGCGCGCAACTACTTCTCTCCCACGCGCGGAGCATTCCGGCAGAACCAGTTCGGCGGCACCTTCGGCGGGCCCATCCGCCGCGACAAGGCCTTCTTCTTCGCCGACTACCAGGGCACGCATCAGACTCAGGGCATCGATACCGGCAACATCAGCGTGCCTTCCAGCGCCGACCGCACAGGGAATCTTTCCGATCTGGCGAGTTCATTAACGGGTGCCGTCAGCGGCCCCTATCTTGCGGGCCTGCTTTCGCAGGGCCTGGGTTACGGCGTCGCATCCGGAGAACCATACTATGCGCCCGGCTGCACATCGTCCTCGCAATGTGTCTTTCCCGACGCGGTCATTCCGCAGAGCGCCTGGTCGGTTCCAGCGCAGCGCATGCTCCAGTACATTCCCGCGCCCAACACCGCTGCGGGAACCTTTGCAACATCCGCCTATAACCAGACGGTGACAGACGACAAAGCCGGCCTGCGTCTCGATGCGAATTCCCGCTGGGGCCTGCTCTCCGCCTACTACTTTATCGATGGATTCACGCTGAACAACCCCTATCCCGTGGCGCAAAGCGGCGCCAGCGTTCCGGGCTTTGACGCCCTCACCACTGGCCGCGCGCAACTGGTGTCGCTTAGCGACACAAAAACGCTGAGCCCCACCGCGGTAAACGAGGTTCACCTCAGCTACGTGCGCGACTTCACCAACCTCGGCCAGCCCGTCGGCGGCAAAAACGTAAGCCTCGTCTCGCAGGGATTCGCCAATGCCAACGGCACCGCCAGCATCGTCGCACTTGATCCCAATGGGCAGAGCGTTGAGAACCTCAACTTCAACGGCTACTCCACTGGCTCCGCCGCCAATCAGCTTATTCAGACCAACAACACCTACCAGGTCACCGACACATTTTCAAAGGTCCTCGGCAATCACACTCTGAAATTTGGTGCCGAGTTCCACGCCGACCAGGTGAATGCCCACGCCATTGCGCAGTTCAATGGCAACTTCGTCTTCTCGGGAACCGAAACCGGCGTCGATTTCGCTGACTTTCTCATTGGCACGCCCAGCCAGTACAACCAGAGCCAGCTCAATCCCTTCTACGCGCGCAATAAGTATGCCGGCGCGTTTGCGCAAGATAGCTGGCATGTTCGTTCAGGACTCACGCTCAACTACGGCCTTCGCTGGGACCGCGTCGCGCCGTGGTCGGAAAAGTACAACCAGATTTCAACCTTCGTGGCCGGCGCGCAGTCTCAGGTCTTTCCCGGCGCGCCCGCGGGCATTCTCTATCCTGGCGATCCCGGCGTTCCCAACACGCTCGCGCCCATCGGCAACGCGAACTTTGCGCCGCGCGGCGGCCTGGCCTGGTCGCCCCAAGCGGCTTCGAGCAGCCTGCTCGGCAAGATCCTCGGTGCTCCCGGGACCACGAGCATCCGCACAAGCTTTGGCAACTTCTACACGGCCATCGATGCGCTCTCCATCGGCGTATTGGCCGCGAACGCGCCCTATGGAACCACCTACACCAGCCCCGCGCCGCCGCTCTTTGCCACGCCCTTTGTCACCGCGGCAAGCGGCCAGAACAATGGCCAGCCCTTCCCCTATACCTTTGCTCCGCTTAACTCTTCGCGCAGCCATCCCGATGCCAGCTTCGATTGGAGCAGCTTGGAGCCCATCAGCGGCATTCCCGGCTACAACATCCACAATCGCGCACCCTACACCGAAGAGTGGATGCTCTCCATCGAACGCCAGGCCGGCCCCAACACCGTTGTCAGCGCCAGCTATGTAGGCACAGCGAGCCATCGTCAGCGCGTTCTCATCGAGTCGAATGCCGGAAGCCCGGCGCTCTGCCTTAGCCTCAGCCAACCCGGCGACGTCGTGGCCGGAAGCCTGACCTGCGGCGCATACGGAGAAGACACGGTCTACTCGCCCATCGGCGGCGGCCAGGTCAACGGAACGCGCGGGCCGCTTGGCTTTAACTTCGGCAGCAACGCGCTGCAATCGAACATTGGTCGCGCCAACTACAACGCGCTTGAATTGAGCGCCCGCCATACCGGTGGTCGCCTCGAGTTCGGCGCGTCCTACACCTATGGGAAATCGCTCGATGAATCTTCAAATATCGGCGAGGAAGTGAATCCTTTCCATCCCGCGCTCAGTTATGCCGTTTCGTCGTTCGATGTGAAACAGAATTTCGTGTTGAGTTACGACTATCAGCTTCCGGTGGACAAGTTGCTGCACCCCAATCGAATCACGCGGGGTTGGTCGCTCTCCGGAATCACCCGCTTCGCCAGCGGTTTCCCCATCACCATGATCAACAACGGAGACAATTCGCTCATCGGCACTAATCCGAACGGCGTCAACAACAGCAGCATCGACGAGCCTGACTACAACGGCGGGCCGCTCCAGCTTAATCACAACCCGCGCACCAATGGAAACAACTACTTCAACGCTGCCGACTTCACCATAAACGCGCTCGGCACACCGGGCGATGCCAAACGCCGTTTCTTCTATGGCCCTGGCGCCGCGAACTACGATATGGCCGTCGCCAAACGCCTGGCGCTTACCGAATCGAAGGACCTGCTCTTCCGCGTCGAAGCGTTCAACGTCTTCAACCACACCCAGTTCAACGGCCCGAGCTCGGTCGATGGCAATATCGGCAGCTCGACTTTCGGCGACGCCATAAGCGCCGCAGCACCGCGCATTCTGCAAGGCGCGCTGAAGCTGACCTTCTAGTGGGCACTCGAGATCACTGAAGAGGGGGCAACCTAGTCATTCTTGGCGGCATTGCGGGCGCGGACTTTGAACCAGATCGGCGTGCCCTTGAAGCCGAAGGCTTCGCGAATCTGGTTTTCGAGGAAGCGCTCGAAG
>PLTV01000211.1 GCA_003164635.1 Acidobacteriaceae bacterium | reverse complement strand
AGTGCCAGATGCAACTCTCCGGCCCGTGGCCGCCCTATCACTTTGTCCATCGTCTGACCCGCCCCGCCCACACGCACACGCAACCGGCGGTCGCCGTGCAAGATACGGTGCCTGTCATCTCATCCATCGGCATGCCGGAACAGGTTCCGGTGCTGGCATAGGCTCCAAGGCCAACCAATTCCTCGCGCAAAATAGCCCCGGTCACGGCCGGGGCTTTTTGTTGCTTTCCTGCGCTTTAGTGGCGGGTCATGACGGAGGCCTTGCGGCGGTCCTTGCTGGCGTGGTCAATCTGCTTCCAGAAGCCGACAAAGTAGTCGATCGCGGAGACAATCGAGACCAGCACCGTGAAGTAGATGGCGGCGATCGCGATCCACTTTACGGGAATTACGAGAACGCCGAACACCCACTGGTCCCACTGGTGTGCCAGGATGGCGGAGACGACCGCAACGATCTGCGTGACCGTTTTGAGCTTGCCCAGGTCGCTGGCCTGAATGGTGAAACCCTCCGACGAGGCAATCGAGCGCAGGCCGGAAATAAGGAACTCGCGGCCGATGATGACCACGACGATCCAGACCTTGATGACATGCGGATTATAAGCAACCAGCTGAATGAGGGCTGCCGTGATCATGATCTTGTCGGCAATGGGATCGAGCAGCATGCCCATGGTGGTAATTTGGGCGCGCTTGCGGGCAAGATAGCCGTCGAGGCCGTCGGTGATGGACGCCAGAACGAAGAGCACAGAAGCCAGGATCTCCTGCTCGCCATTGGCCTGCCAGGGAAAGTGCGTGGACAGGATCCAGAGCAGCAGCGGGATCATGGCGATCCGGCTCAACGTGATGGAGTTGGGTAAGTTCATAATGCGTACACGCGACGCCTGGCCGATCAGCTTCATTATTGCACCGGAAGGGCAAAAGCAGTGATCGGTGGTCAGTGGCCAGGGATCGGTTATCAGCGCTCGGGCAGCGATGGTAGACTTCGTTTCACTTATGGTTGCCATCCGACTGACTCGCCGCAACTTCCTCGCCCAGGGCGCGCTTGCCACGCTGGCCGCGGGCTCGAGTTCCCTGCTCGCCGATGCCCGCCCATTCAACGACCTGCCGATGCCCGCAGCGCATGGCCCGCTGGACGAGCAACTCGACGCCTATATCGGCTCGTACATGCCAGGCATGAACGCGCCCGGCCTTACGCTGGGGCTCACCGACGCTGGGCAAACCCTGCGAACGGCCGGTTACGGATTCGCGCACATCGAGGAAAAGGTCCCAGTCGGCGTCGATCACCTTTTTCAAATCGGATCGATCACCAAGTCGTTTGTCGCGGTGGTGCTGCTACAACTGCGTGAAGACGGCAAGCTCGACGTGCAGAAGCCCATCCTCGACTACCTTCCGGGGTTGCCGATTACGGAGGGGTTCGGGACGATTACCGTCCATCACCTGCTGACGCATACGTCGGGGCTGCCGGATAACCTGGGGCTGTTTTCAAGCGACCCTTCGGCGCGGCTGGTGCAGGGATTCAAACCAGGGGAACACTTCCACTATTGCAACGCGGGCTTCGACATTCTGGGGTTGCTGGCGGTGAAGCTGGATGGCCGGCCTTGGCGGAAGTGCGTGGAGGCACGAGTTCTGGCTCCGCTGGACATGACGGCTACGCAGGGCGTGATCACGACGGCATCCCGCGACCGTGCAGCGCAGGGATATGAGGCCTACTGGGACGACCAGGTTTATCCGCAGCAGGGCAAGCTGGCGCCGGCGCCCAACCAGGTAATGGACGATACGGCGGGCTGCATTGCCTCGACACCCGGGGACATGGCGAAGTATCTGCGCATGCTGCTGAATCGCGGCGCGGGACCCCGTGGGCGCGTTCTCTCTGAGGAGAGCTTTACGCTGTTTTCGACCGCTTACATCAAGGCAGAGGAGTTTAGCCCGACGGCGAGCTATGGATACGGCGTGGCCGTGGACACGCTCGATGGGCACAAAATTCTGCGCCACACCGGCGGCATGGTGGCCTTTGCTTCGTCGATGCATGTTGACCTGGATGGCGGCGTAGCGGCGTTCGCCTCCATCAACGCGATGCAGGGGTATCGGCCTACCGCGGTAACCGAGTATGCGGTGCGGTTGCTGCGTGCGCAACGGGAATCGAAACCATTGCCCGCGGCGCCGCAGCTCACCGATCCGCGCGATGTGGCGAACGCCGCAGAGTACGCTGGTACGTTCACGGCCAGCGACGACAAAGCGCTTGTGTTCACGGCAGACGGCAAGAGATTGTTCCTCGACACAGGCAGCGAGAAGATTCCCTTGCAGCATGCCGGGGGCGATGCGTTTCTATCCACGATCGCGGGGCGCTATGCAGACTATCCAATCGTCTTCGGGCGGAAAGAAGAGACACACGAGAAGCCGGCGGCCGCGGGAAAAGACGCAAGCAAGCCGAAGCAGCCAGTGGTTGAAGTGAGTTATGGGCCCGCATGGTATGGCAATGCGAGCTACACCGGAGCGCGGAGTTTTGCCGCCCCGACGGAGTGGCAGCAGTATGCAGGCCGGTATCGCTGCGACAGCCCATGGGGTGGCGACACGTTTGTGTTTGTGCTCAAGGACAAGCTAACGATTTCCGGCTCTCCGCTTACGCCGATCGGCGGCGGCTTGTTTCGCCCCGGAGACGAGCCGTGGGCGCCGGAGACTGCCGAGTTTCTGCATGTTTTTGAAGGCAA
>PLTV01000123.1:10560-40200 GCA_003164635.1 Acidobacteriaceae bacterium | reverse complement strand
GTGCGGCACTTGGATTGCCCCTCGAAGCCCTGCGTCACCACGCGGATCACGCCCTCATCAATCGCCGCGTAGCAAATCTCTGCCTGGTCCACCAGCAGCAACCGGCTTTGCGCCTCCACCACTACGCGTGCCGGCGGCCGCAGTGCCCCGCCCGCGTGCGACGAGCTTCCCGGAGCTTTCAGGAGCCGCAGCAAAGCATCGAGCTGCGACTCAATCGGCAGGTTTCCCGACTTCTTCGGTTCGGCCCCGTCTTCCGGTTCCTCCGGAATCCGGCTCTGCGCCCGCTTAACCGCCTGTTCCACCCGCGCCCGGTCAAACGGCTTCAGCAGGTAGTCCACTGCGTTCACATCGAAAGCCCGCACCGCGTATTGATCGTATGCCGTCGCAAACACAATCTGTGGAAGGCTCGCAGTATCGTCTCCAGCCTTCTTCCGGGCTTTCTGCCGGTCCATCAGCCTCTGAATCACGGCAAAACCATCCAGTCCCGGCATCTGCACATCCAGAAACACCAGGTCCGGCCGATGCTCCTCCACCAGCGCCACTGCTTCAATGCCGTTCTTGCCCTGAGCGATCACATCCACGCCACCCACCGAATCGAGCAGATAGCGCAGCTCGTCCCGAGCCAGTTGTTCGTCATCGATGATCAGCGCAGAGATTGACATGGTTTATCAAGAATAGCTCGGAGCCCGGCTGCCCCATCCTTGCGCTTCTCCCTGCGCAAGGGCGGGGGAAACCGCGAACCTCTCTGCGAGCGTCTGCCGCACCGCAGGTGCCCGCAAGCGCTTATTCGCCCAGCACTCGTAGCCTTGCCGGCATGTGGTCGCGCGCCAGTTCATGCCCGCAGGTCGTGCAGAAGATATCCGTGCCGCGCACCGTGCGGAAGCAATTGCCGCAGCTTGCGGTGAGCCGGTAGTCGCATTGCGGGCAGAAATGGAAATCGCTCTGCACATGGGTCGAGCAGGCCGGACACCGCGAAACCACCGGCGCGCGCAGAAGGAAGTAAAGCACCGCGCCGATGCCGCCGGGCATCACGAAGCAGAGAACAATCCAAAACCGCGAGCTCATGGCGCGCCGTGGCGCATCCTTACTGACGTATCCCACCATCAGGAAGTAGAGCGAAGCCAGCAATCCCCACGACAGGTTGAAGTAGAGCCGCAGGCCCAGCGGCATTTTGTGCTTGCCGTCCGGAAGCACCAGCCAGAAGTAATACTCCACCAGCACAAACGCCAGGGCAGCCGCCACAATCGACCAGATCGGGATCAGGCGTTCGTCATCGTTCACGGTAATCGATTGTGGTGTGCGCATGGTATTGCCTGGATCAAACCATCTTTTGCGGAATGCGCGCAAGCGCAATCCTTATTTGGATGGACGCGAAAGGCACTCTCGAAGTTGCGCTCTGCGGCCCGTTCTGCTCTCTGAAGTAATCAGCCCCAGCTTCAGCCCCGATTGCGCACCCAGCCCGCCAGCAATGCGCATGCCACCAGCGCCGGACACAGGATGCACACCCACAGCGCAGCCTGGCAGGTGATGTCGCTTAGCCGTCCCTCGGCGATCAGGCTGTCCACCGCCCACCAGGCCAGCGGCCCCACCAAAAGAACCACCAGAACCGTTGCTGCCAGAGCCACGGCCCGTATCCGCCGCCGCCCGGCCTTCTGCTCCTGCATCACCCCAAGAGACGCGTTGACCACCCGGCATGTCCGATGGGCAAGGTCAAAATCCTGACTCGCCTGGTGACCGGCAAGCGCCGCAAGCAGGTCGCGATCCATGGTTGTACCCGGCTCGCTACCCTCCCCGCTGCCCGGTCTCGTCGGCATTAGACGGCCTCCGCCAAACGTGCCGAAGCCCGCTCCAGTTTTACCTTGATCGCCGCCAATCCCCTGTACAGCCTCGACTTAACCGTCGACAGCGGTGCACGTGTCACCTTCGCGATTTCTTCCAGAGATAACTCCTCGTGGAAGCGAAGCACCAGTACCTCACGATGCAGCGTATCCATCTGCAGCAATGCCGCCGCAATGCGCTCCCGGTCCTCAAGGTTCGCAAAGCGGTCAAGCGGGTTCGGATCGCCATCGGCCGCTTCAAAGCTCATCGGACGATCGTCTTCCGCCTTGCCCTCGAAAAGCTCGTCCAGGCTCGCCATCGTGCGCTTGCGTCGCTGATCGATCACCAGGTTACGTGCAATCGTGAACAGCCAGGTGTCAAAGCGCGCCTGTCCGTTGAACTGCGCCCCGCGCACCAGCACCCGCATCCAGACCTCTTGAAACAGGTCCTCGGCCAGTTCCCGGTTGCTTGTCAAATACAGCAGATAGCGCAGCAGGCGATGCTGGTAGCGCACAATCAGCTCATCCAGCAGTCCGGCGTCCTGGCGTTTCAACCCCTGTGCGACCGCAAGACTCTCCTGCCGCAGCAGGTCGTTTCCGGTCGCGGCAGAGCCTTGAGCGAGGGAGGAGTACAAAGCTTCGGCTGTTGCCATCGTGTTCAATTAGACGATACGGCATCCGCCTAAGTCGCCGAAAATCACGAAAACACGCTCCTTCGTCTCAAAAATGCTACATGCTTCGGCGGTATACCCTCCGACTTTGCACACTTTTTGCAACATTCCCACCGCCAGAGCATTTACTCCAACTTTTTCGCCACCCGGATCGCATCCTCAATCGCGGCATCCGCCCGACGCTCCCGCGCCTCGCCGGATTGCAAATGAAAGATCCCCAGAAGATGGCTGCGCCGCCGTGCGGCGCTCATCCCCTCCCAGCCTGCTTGCGCATCCGGGTTTCGCTGGAACCGGACCTTCAAAACCGGCGGCGTTTCGCGTTCGCCTTCCATCGTCAGCAGCAACCACTCGGCCGCGCGCGCCGCACGCTTCTCGCGCGATTCCTGGTTCTTGGGCTCCGCGACCCACTTGCCAATGTCCCGGCGCAACGCCGATCCCAGCCCATCGAACCAGCGCCGCAACTGCTTGTCTTCCCGCAAGGCCCCAGCCAGTTCCGCAGGTACAGTCGCAGGGCGCTCTTCAAGATCGGGCTCCAGCTCAATCCGCACCTTCGATCCCGCGCCCGCCTTCGCCGCCGCCTGCATCTTCTTATTGACGAGCAACACCCGCCCGTCGCCCAGAGGATTGGGCATGAGCGATGACCGAAAGGCGAAGCCCGCGATCATTCCGCGCACGCGCATCCCGCGCCGCTCCGGCCACGCCTTCTCAATGTCGAAGGGAATGCGTGCAATCACCCAGCGCAGGCGCGTGTTGTCCTGCTCTAAGATCGCAGTGAACTTTCGCTTTGCTTTGGCGGCCATGGCGATGGCATGATTCTGCCCGCTCGCGCGGCTCTCGCGCAATCCACTCGTTTCACCACCGCGAAATATTCACGTTATCCAGATAGGCCGTTGCGCTCCCGCCTCCGTGTCCGTCCAACTGAAAATTCGTGATCAGGTCCGGGCCCCATCCCAACGCAAACGAGGAAAAAACTGTCGCATTGATCGGATGCTCCACCCCGTCGAACCATACCGTGTGGTACGTGACTACGCCCGAACTGTTGTGCGAATAGTAGGCTTGCACGTGGTGCCACGCATTCTTGGTCCACGCCTTCGGATTGCACGGTTGATGGCTATGCGCCCAATGGTCGTGTCTCTTCTTTGCCGTTCCAAGGTTCAGCGTGAAGTCCCAGGTGTTTGAATACCCGTCGCACTGCACGCCCATAATCACGGTCTGGCCATTCTCGATCACCTGGTTCATGTCCATCTCAACATTGGCAATGTTGCTCGCCGAGGTCGTCAGGTACACCCATGCGTCGTAAAAGAAATTTGTGGATACCCGGTCCGCCCCAAAGTTGATCGAGTAGCGCTCATCCCCCGATCCGGTGTAATGGGTGAAGAACATCCGCGACGGTCCGTGAATCGTCGGCGAACTCACCAGCTTTGTATATCCGGTGGAGTGACCCACCGCTCCCTTGTCGCCGCTGGCGTTCCAATCTCCGTACGCCTGCAGGCTCGCGACCGTCTTTGCGTTGGAAGGAACCACCGACGCCGCCACGTAGTCGCGCTGGACCATCGCCTTCGCATTTCCATCCGGTAACGCATTTGACGGCGAAGGATAGGACGATTCGGCGGCTGCGCCGTCAACCGGGCTATTGCTAACTGGAATTGCTGTTGAGGGAAGGACGAAAACAGAAAATAGAGAAGACAGAATGAAAAACTTGCCTGCGACGTTCATGAACTTCCTTGCCTAAGCCGTGCCGATGCTTCGCTAACGTTCATCCGCTCTTGAGTGGGAGCGGCATCATCGATTCTCTGGGTGGGTTGCTCTATTTGGCGCCAGGCCGACGACCTGGTTCCTCGCAACCTCTCGTCATTCAGCTTCAGCAGCGTCGGGAAAACGCTCGCGCTTGCAAACTGAATTCCGGTCTCGACCTCGACGACCTGTGACCCTATGCTGAAGTGCGTACCAGCACCCTTAGCAAAGTGTCACCTCATCCAGGCTTGCGACCAGCAGGCAACTTGAGGAATGTTCACTGCAATCCTTACACATTCTGTTGTGGATGAACAATCCATCCGGTATTTTTTTGCGAATATCATTCCGTCGCAACCGGTGAAATCACCGGTTCCTGCCATATCCCTGGCCGTCCAGTCTTCTACACTATCCCTCATGGAAGTTCTGTACGGAGTGCATCCCGTGGAGGAAGCGCTCAAAGCCGGCCGCCGCCGTTTCGACCACGTCCTGCTGGCACGCGAACGCGACGATGCCCGCCTCGATCGTGTGATTGCACTTTGCCGCGACGCCGGTGTCCGCACGCGCATCGAGTCCCGCGAGCAGCTCACCCTCCTCGCCAAAACTCCCGCGCACCAGGGCGTTGTCGCCCTGGTCCGCGCCCAGGAGTTCCTCGCCATTGAAGACCTCTTCACCGCCGACCTCACCCAGCCCGGCACCCGGCGCCTGATTCTTGCCCTTGACGGCATTGAAGATCCGCAAAACCTCGGCGCTCTCCTCCGCGTTGCCGACGGAGCCGGCGTCGACGGCGTCGTCCTCACCGAACGCCGTTCCGCTCCCCTCAGCCCCGTTGCCATCAAAGCCAGCGCCGGCGCCGCCGAGTACCTCCGCATCGCCCGCGTGGTCAATCTGGTGCGCGCCCTCGAAGAGCTCAAGCGTCAGAACCTGTGGATCATCGGCCTTGACGCCGGCGACGATCGCATCCCGCACACCGATTACGACCAGTTCGACCTGACCGGAGACTGCGTCCTCGTCCTCGGCCGCGAGGGCGCCGGCCTCCACGACCNNGCATTCCCATGGCCGGAGGCGTCAGTTCCCTGAACGTTTCTACCGCCGGAGCCGTCGTCCTCTACGAAGCCTTCCGCCAGCGCCGCCGCGCTTCCGCACCACCCACCGCCGCGTCCAAACCAAAAGCCACGAAACAGAAAGGCCTCGGCTCATGAACTTCCCTTTTGCCGGCATTTGTTTCCTGCTCTCCGCCGGCATCGCCGCCTCGTCAATGGCGCAGACCTCCACCTACACCCCGCCCGCGCAACAACCTGCCGTTCCCGCCCAGGACCCAACCCAACCTTCCGGCAAAGTCATCCTCTCCCGATCCACTGATGAAAGCGGGACCACCACCACCCAGGCTGGCCCCACGATTCCACCCGGCCCGCAGCAGGTCTCCGCACCCACCGCGGAAGACGCCGATCGCCACGCCGTAACCTTTACTGATTTCGACATGGACGTGCACCTGCACCCCGCCGATCAGCACATCGCGGTCCGCGCCCTCCTCACCCTGCGCAACGACGGCAAAACACCGCTTGCCCACATCCCGCTCCAGATTTCTTCGTCGCTCAACTGGGACCGCATCCGTGTCAATCTCAAGGACGTCCCGTTTCCCGTCGCTACTCTGAACTCCGACGCCGACCACACCGGCCGCCTCCACGAAGCCGCGGTCCCGCTCGCGCAGCCACTTGTCCCCGGCGCCACCCTACAGCTCGACGTGTCCTACTCCGGCACAATCAACCTCTCCGCTCAGCGACTCATGGTCATCGGCACCCCCGACGATGTCGCGCTCCACTCCGACTGGGACCGCATCGGCACCGAATTCACGGGCCTGCGCGGCTTCGGCAACGTTGTCTGGTATCCCGTCTCCAGTGTTCCCGTCATCCTCGGCGATGGCGCCCGTCTCTTCGATGAAATCGGCGAGCACAAGCTACGCATGGCTGGTGCTCACTTCCGCCTGCGTCTCACCGTCGAATTTTCCCACGGCCACATCCCCACCGTCGCCCTCATCAACGGCCACCTTGCGCCGCTCGCCATCGCCAACGCAGCTGCGACCGATACCGAAGTTGCCGGCGTTGCCACATCCGATTCCGGCGTCGCCACACTGGGCTACGACGCCCCCAGCCTCTTCGTCGCCATCCGCTCCGCCCACCTCGCCGTCAACACCACCATCTGGGTCCTCCCGGACGACGAACCCTCCGTTCCTGCCTGGACCACTGCCGCCGCCACCGTCACGCCCTTCCTGCAAAGCTGGCTAGGCCAACGTCCACGCGCGCAGCTCACGCTTCTCGACCTTCCCGACCCGCACGACGCTCCCTTCGAAACCGGCGCACTCCTGGCCACCGCCATCCGCTCCGCCGCGCCCTCCGATCCCGATCAGCTCGACGGCATCCTCGCCCATGCACTCACCCACTCCTGGATGCAATCCCCGCGCGCATGGCTCTCCGAAGGCGTGGCTCACTTCATGGGTACGCTCTGGATCGAGAAAACCCGCGGACGCGATCAGGCCCTCGGCACTCTTGAAGCCTCTCGCCAGGCCCTCGCTCTCGCCGAGCCCGAAAGCCCCGGCCAGGCCATTGGCCAGCCGCTCGCCGAGGCCATTTCCCCTGTCTACTACAGAACCAAGGCCACGTACGTCTTCTGGATGCTTCGCTCCATTGTCGGCGACCCCACGCTCTCCGCCGCTCTCCGTGCCTACGACCCCAGCGCTGACGTTAGCCTCGGCTATGGCCAGCCCTCGACGGCCGGTTCCTTTCAGAAACTCCTCGAACAGGCCGGCAGCCGCCGCGACCTGAACTGGTTCTTCGGCGATTGGGTCAACGCCGACAAGGGGCTGCCCGACCTCAGCATCAAGACCGTGTTTCCCGCCACCGAAGAAGCCGGCAACTTCCTCGTCACAGTCAGCGTCGTCAACAGCGGATACGTCTCAGCTGAAGTGCCCGTCACCGTCCGCTCCGAGACCAACACCGTCACCCAGCGTGTCTTGGTTCCGGCCCGTGGCCAGGCCAGCCCCCATCTGCTCATCCTTGGCAAACCGATCGATGTCCAGGTAAACGACGGCACCGTCCCCGAAACGCAGTCCACCGTCCACGTCACCAGGCTGACCTCAACCAGCAACGCTCCCACCCACCCCTAATCCTCAGCCCTGATCTTGTGATGGCACGGTTTTGGTCGAGCCGAATGGCAGGCAAGTGAAGGGTACGGGCTTCAGCCCGTACGAAAGCTTCCGACAAGTGAATTGCAATCAATCCACGCGGCGCAAGCCGCGCTCAAATCCAGGCAACCTCGGCTTCACGATGTTTCCGGATCTCCACAACTCTTCAAGTCCTCCGGCAAGTCCATTTCAAAAAAGACTGGACTTCCCTCGACCGACGCCGCGTACCATAAACCAGAACCACCGCCGGAACCGCCATGAATCCCGCCCTCCTCCGCTTTGACGGCGCCGTCATACACGATCCTGCCATCGACCGGTGGTTCGATCATCACCCCGTCGAACTCGGCTCCATCGCGCGCCACTGGTTCCAGCTAATGCGCGCATGCGGCGACGAAGTCCGCGAGCTCCTCCACGACGGCTGCCCCACGGCCTGTCTGGGCGATTTCCCCTTCGCCTACGTGAATGTCTTCACGGCCCACATCAACGTAGGCTTTTTTCAAGGCGCCTCGCTGCCCGACCCAGCCCACCTTCTGCAAGGCGCCGGCAAGTTCATGCGCCACATCAAGCTACGCCCCGGTGTGCCCACCAGCACAGCAGCCCTCACTCNNCGTACCAAACCACATGAGGATTACGACCTTGCGATTCCTTCGTCTTTTTGGATTCTCCCTGCCCGTACTGGTTTTGACAGCTGGCGTCTTCAGCCCTGCTCAAGCCTCAGCCCAGGATTGGCAAAAGTCCTACTCGATCGCGGGCAAGGCGAATCTCTCCATCGCAACCGGAGACGCGGCGTTGACGCTGCGATCCTGCTCAGAGTGCCATGCCATCAAAATCAATGTCGATTGGCGCGATCGCCATCCATCCGACTTCAACTTGAAGGAAGTTCAGTCAGGCGACCAGGTAACCTTCCAGCTCGAAGAGAAGGCGCAGATGGGTATACACTTCACCGTCCGCAACTGGCACTCCCCGCAGGTCACCGTCGAGACTCCGGCATCCCTCGACCTTGAAGCCAAGACCTCCGACGGCGCCCTCAAAATCTCTGGCGTCGAGGGCAATCTGCAGCTCCGTACCAGCGATGGCGCGGTCGACGTTGAAGACGTCGGCGGATCGCTGCACCTCACCGCCAGCGACGGCTCCATCAAAATCCACAACCTCACCGGTACTTTGGAATCACGCTCGTCCGACGGTCGAGCCTCCATCGACGGCAAATTCAGCGGACTCCAGGTCCACACCAGCGACGGCAGTCTCGACCTCAACGTTCAGGAAGGCTCGCATCTCGCCTCATCCTCCCGCATTGAAAGCTCCGACGGTCATGTGACAGTCCACTTGCCGCACTCCCTCGCCGCCGACCTCGACGTCCACGCCGGCGATGGCAAAATCGAGTGCACCCTGCCGCTCACCATGGACGGATTCAGTTCCGACCACGGCTCGGGACATAACCTGCGCGGACACCTCAATGGCGGCGGCCCAACCATCACAATCCACACCAGCGACGGCAATGTAAGCCTCAGCGGCCAATAACCGCACTGCACTGCTTGATCCCGGCCGACGCCGCCGGGTGCCCCATCCATTTCACGGCTCCATCGTGAAATGGGTGGGAAAGCACATCCACCAAAAAGCTGGGTGCCCCCGGTCCGTCGCCGTTGGGGACCGGGGAATCTTCTTGACATTTCCCTCAGGCATAACTAAATTATGCCTATGTCCGATACGCCTAAAGCCATAACCCCTTCCGGCGCACTCACCATGCTCATCCTCCGCGTGCTCCAGTCGAGCTCGCTGCATGGCTATGCCATCGCTCAGCGCATCCATATCCTCTCCAGCGAAGTTCTTGGCGTCGAGGAAGGCCTCCTCTATCCCACCTTGCAGAAAATGCTCGTCAAAGGCTTTGTCACCGCGGAGTGGGGCATCTCGGAAACCAATCGCAAGGTCCGCTTCTATCGCCTCACTCCGGAAGGCCGCAAGCACCTCAAGGCCGAGCTCTCTGAATACGATCGGGTCACCCAGGCGATCCAGGAAATTCTGCGCACCGCGTAGCCGTTCTCGTTTCTTTCAGGAGGTCCATCGTGGGCGAACTCTACCGCCGCATCCGCTATCTCATCAATCGCCGCCGCTTCGATGCCGAACTCCAAAACGACATGGACTTCCATCGCGAAATGGCCGCCAATGCCGGACGCAATAACTTCGGCAACGCCCTGCGCATGCGCGAACAGGCGCAGGAGGCCTGGGGCTGGACCTGGCTCGATCGTCTCTTTCAGGATCTGCGCTACGCCGCGCGTACCTTCAGCCGCTCTCCCGGTTTCACCTTTCTGGCCATTCTCGTGCTTGCCATCGGCATCGGCGTCAACGTAGCGGCATTCACGGTCTTCGACGTGGTTGCGCTCGAGCCCCTGCCGGTCCGCGATCCTGGCTCTCTCGTCCGTCTCGAACGCAAAGCGCCCAATGCCTACACCGACGGAGCCCCCTACACCTCGCTCCTCTTCTACCGGCAGAACGCCAAAACTCTCTCGTCCGTCATGGGCGTAATGGGCATACCTCCCGTCCAGTTCGAAGACGACATCCAACAGCCCACCGCGTCCTTCGTCACGCCCAACTACTTCACCGAGTTGGGAACGCCTCCCGCTCTCGGCCGCCTCTTCGATCCCAGCCGCGACGGCGATCCCGCGGCGCCTCCCGCCGTCGTCATCAGCTATGGCTTCTGGCAGCGTCGCTTCGGCGGCGATGCCTCCGTCATAGGGCGCGTCATTCACATCGACAAGAAACCCGCAACCCTCATCGGCGTGCTTCCCTACGCCTTCGCGGCCCTCGGTGGCCGTGGCCCCGATGTCTGGATGCCGATCGTCCAGCAGCCCTACTTCGTTGAAGGCAGCCACTCGCTGACCGATCCCGGCGACTCAGCCGTTCGTCTGTGGGGCCGCCTCGCACCAGACGTCTCCGCAAAGACCGCCGGCGAAGAACTGCGCACGCTCACCAATGAATTGCGCCGCCAACACCCCAAAGACATATGGGACAACGAGTTCATCCTGGTCTCGCCCGGCGGACACATGCAGGTGATGAAGCCGGAAATGTACCAGGCCGCGGAAATGGTGGCCGTGCTCACGCTGTTGATTCTTGCCGTCGCCTGCGCCAATCTCGGCGGACTCATGCTCGCCCGAGCCGTCACACGTGAACGCGAAATCGGCATTCGCGTTGCCATCGGCGCCAACCGCGCCCGCATCTTCCGGCAACTGTGCACGGAGAGCCTGCTTTTAGCCATGTTTGGCGCTTTCGCCGGCCTCGCGCTCGGCATTACGGTCATACAGATCGCCTTAACCAGAATGGACACACCAAAGTGGGTCAGCGCTGTGCCCGACTGGCGCGTTCTGCTCTTTACGGTCGTGGTCATGTTTATGGCCGCAGGCTTCTTCGGACTCATGCCGGCCTTGCAGATCGCTCGCCAGCGCCAGCACAAAACCATCGCCCGCCAAATTCTCATTGGCGCGCAGGTCGCGGCCAGCTGCATCCTGCTCATCGTGGCCAGCCTGCTCGTCCGCGCGACGCAACACGCTCTTTATACCGATCCGGGCTTTGGCTACCAACAGTTGCTTTCCATCGATCCACATCTGGGCCGGCATGGTTACGCGCCCCCTGCTGCCCAGGCCTACTTCGATCAAATGCAGGCCCGCCTTCGCGCCACGCCTGGCGTGCTTTCCGTCGCGCTCGTCAAGCTCCCGCCTCTCGGCCATGAAGTCGACCGCGAAACCTCTGAAATCGCCGGACGCAAAGTGCTCATCTATCCCAACTGGGTTGAGCCTGGTTTCTTCCAGACCATGAACATCCCCATCCTTCTCGGCCGCACCTTCTACCCGCTCGAAAAGAACGCCGTCATCGTCAGCCAGTCGTTCGCACGCCGGCAGTGGCCCAATCAGAACCCCATCGGGCAGCGCCTCGGGGACGACGATGCCACCAAGTCCCTCGTCGTGGGTCTCGTCGGCGATGCCCACATCAATGCCCTCAGCGACGACGACGCGACCGAACAGTATTGGGCCGCGCAGCCCGACGACATGCCCGGCATGGTAGTTCTCGCGCGAACCGCGGGTGCGCCCGACAGCCTTCCCCCCATCGCTAAGTCCATCAGCGAAAGCCTCGACGCGAAAGTCCCTCCCGAGATCCGCCAACTCAAGCTTCTCTACCGCGACAATGTCTCTGGAATCGAGAATGCCGCAAAGGCGGTCACTCTCATTGGCCTCGTAGCCGTGCTCGTGGCCGGCATTGGCATCGTCGGGCTCGTCGCCTTCACCGTTTCGCAGCGCATGAAAGAGATTGCCATTCGCATCGCTCTGGGAGCCACGCGCCTACAAGTGTTGTCCGCGGTCTTGCGCCAATTCTCATGGCCCGTCGCTCTCGGCCTGCTCGCCGGTATCGCCATTGCCGCCCCTGCGTCCAGAGTCATGCGCATCGCCCTCTACGGAATCAATAACCTTGACCCGCTCAGCTATGCCGCTGCCATCGGCGCACTCATAGCAATCATCGCGATTGCCGCGGTACTTCCCGCCCGCCGCGCGCTCCGCTTGGACCTGGCAAGGATTCTGCACTATGACTAGCGAGGTGCGCGAACCAGTTCATCCCGTTCGCGCGAATTAACTCTCTACGTACTCCCAGAATGAGTCCGCCACCTCTGCGCCGTGGTCGTTCAGGATGCGCCGCGCCGCTCGCTCCACTTCTTCAACCAATCCGTGCAGATAATCACGGGAACGCGACACAGCGACCACCCCGATCGTCGCCGATTGCCACGTCACCGCTTCGTCCATCTCGGCAACGGACACATTGAATCCCTGCCGCAACTGGTCTTTCATCGAACGCACCACTTGCCTCCGGTCTTTCAGGGACTGGGCGTGCTCGATGCGAATTTCGAGGGTGAGCTGGGCGACTGCCATGGCTGCAATTGGATAGACACCGACAGTCTAAGCCCGAATCCGCTTTCACGCGCTTTTTTCTGAAAACGGGTACCCCGGTCCCTCGCTGTTGGGGCCGGGAAAAGCACAAATCTTCAGCGAGCGGATAGCGAGCAACTGCCCCACCGCAGGTGGCGCGGGTGGTTAGATGCGCACCAGTTCCGTCTGCACCTGTCCCGTCACCCAGGCCCTATCCGGCGCAGTCAGCATGTCCACTTCGCTGCGCACGCCAAACTCCGGCAGATAGATCCCCGGCTCAACTGAAAAACACGTGTGCGGCAGTATCCGCCGAACGTCGTGCGTCTCCAGGTTGTCCAGATGCGCGCCCGGCCCGTGAATCTCGTGCGCGATGTTATGCCCCGTCCGATGCGTGAAGAACTCTCCGAACCCCGCACCCACAATCACCGAGCGCGCCGCGTCGTCCGCTTCAAACCCGCGAATTATCCGTCCTTCCGCAAAGGCCTTCTCCACCACGGCGACGGATGCGTCGCGAGCGTTGCGCACCGTTTCAAACACGAGCTGCTCCCGCTCGGTGGGCTCGCGCCCCACTACTCCGGTCCAGGTGATGTCGTAGAAAACGCCCTCTGGCCGGTCCACCCGTCCCCAGATATCGATCAGGACAAAGTCTCCCTCATGAATCGTCGCCGAGCGTCCTGCCGACGCCTCATAGTGCGAATCAGACGTGTTCGCATTCGTGCTCACGTTTGGGCCGTTCTCCCAAACCAGGTTCTCGCGCCTCATCGCCTCGCTGAGCCACTGCACCATGTCATATTCAGAAACAACGCCCGTTCCGCCGCTGGGTGGCCGCAAACGCCGAGCCATCTCTTTCCATCCCTCGGCCAGAATGCGATCAATCGCCACCTGCGCCACGGTATGCGAGAAAATCTGCTCCTCGCTCAGCACCGCCTGAAAGTAGCTCACCAGGTCCGCCGAGCTCACAATCTCTTTACCCAGGCTTCGCAAAAACTCCACCGTCCCTGCGTCCACCAGAGACACATACATGATGGCGTTGTTCGGCGAGTACTGCATCGCAATCCGCTTGCCGTCGAAGAGCATTGCCTCGAGGCCGGCCGCCAGTTCCTGCCAGCTTGAATACTTCCCCTTAGCGCCAGGAAGTGTATCCAGCCGCCCCTGCTCGATGCGATGCACCAGCTTGCGCGGGTCTCCTGTCGCGGGAACGTAGTAGTACCAGCGCCGTGTGATGTGGGCTTTTTCGTCGAGGCCAAGAATGGATGCGGCCAGCGGATCGCGATGATGATGGTCGTAGAAGAGCCAGCCGTCAAAGCCGGCTTCGCGTATCGCCGACTGAATTGCCTCGAGATTCATGCGGTCATTTTACGCTACGGAATCACGCGGACTTAATTCTTGCGCATCTCTGCTTTGAACGCAAAGAAGCTCTCGCCCGGCGCAAGCCGAAAAGTCTGCACCGCACCGAAACCTGCCTCGCGCATTTGAGCCGTCATCTCGTTCACCGTGGGCAACCGCCCCGCGCCGGCTGTCGCTGCACCCCACAAATTTAGGGCTTCCACGGCAACGCTTCCGCCCTGGCAACACGTCACCGCAAGCAAAAATCCGCCTGGCTTCAAAAACGCGGCAAGCCTCCGGAACAGCGCCACGCGCTCATCCACTGGAAAGTAGTAAATGTTGTTGTACAACGTGACGATATCGAAGGCGGCCTCAGGTGCTCGCTCGCGAACGTCCTCATGCACAATCTCCACCCGATCCGCGAGTCCCCACGCCGCAATATTCTTCCGAGCTTCCGCCGCGACTTCCGCCTGTAGTTCAAGTCCGCTCGCCGTAAGCCGGCCATTGTGCAGCGCCGCGTAGCGAATATAGATCCCCGACCCGCAGCCGACCTCCAGCAGCCGCACCGCTCCGGTGCTCGGAAACGTCTTCCCGATCGCTTCAACTTGAAATGCTTCGAGTATCCGCGACGAGCGCGCGATCAGCGTGCCATCCTGATCGGCCAGCGTAAACAACGCGCCCGCCCGAATGCGCTCCGGCGTTTCCAGAATCAGTTTGTGATGCAGTTCGGCTATCTCTTCCGCCACGGCGAGCGCCGCATCGTTTTGCGGTTCCGCCAGCTTCTTCGCCATCCCCCGCAACGTAAAACCCTGGGGGCCGGGCGCCAGCAAGCCCAACTTCACGCCCACCTGCAGCCATGCTTCCAGCGCCTCGCAGTTTTTCTTGCCCTCGGGAAACAGCGCGGCAATCTCGTCAATCGACGCCGGCGTCGCAGCTAGCTTCTGCAGCAGGCCGCACCGCTGCATGCCGGTCACGAACGTCAACCGGTAAAACGGCTTCACGTCCGCGTTGACTTTCAGCAGCGCAGCTAGCTTGTTTTCTTTCAGAAGCGTGACGAACGGGCTGAGCGACATCCAACGCCTCAGTCTTTAAAGCGCCGCCATGGCCTCAGCCTGCCCCGGAAACAGGCCGGCATATTTCGTGATCCCCACCATCGTGAACACCTTCACAAAATGCGGGGAGAGACCAAAGGCGTACACCTTCTGCCCGGAGTTCGACGCCTCAATCAGCAGCTGAATCACCAGCGCGATTCCGCTCGAATTGATGTAATCCACCTTGGTGAAATCCAGAAGGATGAGCTTGTTTGTGGCCTTGGGCAGCGCCTGGTACGTGCCCAGCACGGCTTCCTTCGAGGTACTGGCGATATCCCCTTCAAAGCGGAGCACAGTCACCGGATGTCCGGCGGGGGAAGTGATCTGGTCAACACGCGATTTGGTTTCGCTCTGCACGATCGATGATCTCCGTTATCTCTTCTAGGTTAGCCTGCGTCTTTATCCAGCCGGATCACCAGCCGAACATAACTGCTCTTTCCATTGGTGCCCGCGACCCACTCTGCTTCGTCCACCAGGGCCTGAATCAGAAACATCCCCATCCCGCGCGGATCTTCTTGGCCATGCATCTTGCGGTCGATATCCGGCTTTGACGGGTGGTTCTTCATCCCTTTGCCGTCGTCGATGACCTTTACTTCCAGCGAATCTTCGCCCGCCGACAGGATCACTCCGACAGAAAGCTTTTCGTTGAGACGGTTGCCATGTTCAATGGCATTGATACAGGCCTCGGCAACTGCCGTCTTCAGATCTTCAACACGGTCGTCGCGAAAGCCCATCAGCTTGGCAACGGAGGCGGCCGTGCTCATTGCGACCTTTTCGAAACCCATCCGCGAAGGCAGCCGGACTTCGACATTTGTGGTTCGTCTTTCGCTCATGCCGCGATCTCCGCCTTACCCTCGCACCGGCACAGCGCCAGCGCCGTCATGTCGTCCCCTTGCGGGCCGCCCGCGGAGAATTCCTCCAGAGTCGTCCACAATGCATCGAGAATAACATCCGCTTTCTGCGCTCCGCACTTCGAAAAATAATCCAAAAGCCGCTCCGGCCCGAATTCCTCATCGCCGCGGAATACCTCGGTTAACCCATCGGTATACAGCAGCAAACGCGTGCCCGGATCAAAGGCGTGCGACTCGGCCGAATACTGCATTCCGGGCAACAACCCCAGCGGAGTCCCTGCCGCATCGAATTGGTACGTCTTGCCCCCTGGCTGAACCAGAAAACCGGGGTTATGCCCGGCATTCACCACCTGAATTTCGCCCGTCTCCGGCATCAGACGCAGAAAAATCGCCGTCACATACCGCCGCCTCGACTCTTCGCCTTCTTCCCAATGCTGCTGGTTGATGCGCGTCGCCAGCTCACCCAGCGGCATCCCCGTCACGGCCATGGCTCTGAAGGCCGACCGGAAACTCGTTGACACAATCGCCGAAGCTAGCCCCTTGCCCGCCACATCGGCTACGGCAATCAGCACGCTCTTGTCCGGCAGCTCTACGATGTCGAGATAATCTCCGCCCACCTCGTAGCAGGTCGCCGAACGAAACCCCACCGAATACCCCGGAATCGCGGCCTGTTTTTGCGGCAGCAGCGACCGCTGAATCAGCCGTGCCGCCGCCAGATCCTGCTGCACGCGCGCGAACTCCAAGTTGCGTTTGTGGTTGCGCGCATTTTCAACCGCGACCGCGGCCTGCAGCGACAAGCCTTCCAGAAAATCTGCTTCATAGATGGTCGCTTCGCGGCCTCCCGGCGGCGTCACCAGCAGCTCCGTCATCCGCTTGCCGTCGCGATCGTCCAGCGGAAACCGCAGCACACCCGCCGCATCGGGATCAGGGGCATCCCCGTAGACCATCTTCGTTCCCAGAAACGACGCCCCGTCCATCTCCAGTTCGCGCACCGCGATCCGCAGCACCTGCTCCATCACTTCTTCTTCGCGAATGGTCGAGTGCACCTGCCGGCTCGCCTCCAGCAGCGCCTGCAACCGGGCCACCTGCTGCTGCAGGTCGATCGTCTCGTCGTTCCCCGGGATAAACACTCCCGTCGCCATTGAGCCTAGTCCTCCGTGGAATCCCACTCTACCACGCCCGAACTACGCTTTTCTTGCCCCGCATCCCCATCCCTGTCTGCATCTTTAGCGCCAGATATCCCGGCCCTCGTGTTTTCACATCCCGATCCGCCGTCGCGTCGACGAATGTTGGATACTCATGGTGTGTTCCTGCCAGCCTCCGGCTCCGCGTTCGCCCTCTCCCTGGCTTTAGCAGGCGTCTGCCTCGCGCAGCCCGCTCCCAACTGGACCCCCGCCGTCGCGTACGCGGCCCAGTCCGCCCCGCAAGCCCGCATCCTGGTTTTGGACATGGAAACTGGTCATTTGCTCGCTGCCAGCCATCTCACGGAAGCCGCCCGCACCCTCGCCGCCCCCGGCTCAACCCTCAAGCCGCTCGTCCTCTACAACCTCATCGCTTCCGGCCGCTGGGACGCCAATCGCCGCATCGCCTGCACCCGCACGCTCGCCATCGCCGGACGCTCCCTCAACTGTTCCCACCCCGCCGCGCCTCCCTTCGACGCTCGCCAGGCTCTAGCCTGGTCCTGCAACACCTACTTCGCGAATGTCGCCGACACACTTTCTCCAGGCGGAATCCGCTCAGTGCTCGCACCCACCGGCCTCCTTGGCCCCACCGGTCTCGCTTCCGCGGAAGCAACTGCTAACTTCCGCGATCCGCGCACCGCCGACGAGTCCCGGCTCGCCCTTCTCGGCGTCGACGGCATCCAGGTCACACCGCTCGAATTGGCCCACGCCTACCGCTGGCTCGCGCAACATCTCGATTCGCAGCCCGCAACCGTAGCGAGTCAAGTCGTTTCCGCCGGCCTCTCTGACTCCGCCAGCTTCGGCATCGCCGGCCCCGCTTCCCTCGGCGGCGTCAGCGTAGCCGGCAAAACCGGGACTGCTAACCTTGGCGCCGGCACCGCCTCGCACGGCTGGTTTGTCGGATGGGCGCCCGCCGTCCATCCGCGCATCGTCCTCTGCATCTATCTTCCTTCCGCCCACGGAATCAATGCCGCCGCCATCGCCGCCGGTCTCCTCGCCCACTCCCCGCTCAAAGAGTCGCGCCCATGAGGCGCGCCCTTCGCGTCTTCGCGCTTCTCACTGCCTTGCCGTGCGCCGTCATCGCTCAACCACATCCGCCGGCCACCCTGCGTATCGGACTCTGGACCCTTTGGCACGATAAGACCGTCACCATCTCACCAGCACCCGAAGCTCCCGCAACCCTCAGCCTCTGCGCCTCCGGCCACTGCACCCCATCCCCATTAACCGGTCAAATGAACATTCATGCGCAGGGAAATCGGCTCGCACGCTCTCCTGATGGGCACACCGACTCCATCCTCCTCACCGGCGCGGTCGTTCTCACCGCGCACAACGAAAAACTCCCCCTTCGCAATCCCGTGCGCATCTCCGCCCGCAATGGCGAACTCATTTTGGCTGTCACCCTCCCCGTTGAAACCTACGTCGAGCGCGTCGTTGCCAGCGAAAGCGGCGCCGCCGACACGCTCGAATCCCTCAAAGCTCTCGCCATCGTCGTCCGCTCCTTCGCCCTCCATCAGGCACACGGCCACGCCGACTACGACCTCTGTGATTCCACGCACTGCCAGCTTCTTCACTGGTCAGGCTCGACCCGTTCACCGCAAGCCCACATCGCAATGCTGACCACCGCCGGCGAAACTCTCTACTACCGCGGCCATCGCGCCGCCGCCTGGTTCCACCAGAACTGCGGTGGCCGCACCGCCGCGCCTTCCGAAGTTTGGCCCTCCAAGCAACAGAGCAGGCAGGCCTCCAAGCCAGAAATGCCGTGGCTCATTTCTCGCGCCGATCCCTACTGCACCGCCAATGGCCCGCGCCAATGGTCCAGCACCCTCAGCCTCGCCGATCTCACCACGGCCCTCGCCGCCGCGAGCCTGGTTCGCCCCGGTTGGACCACCATGACCGTTGCCCATCGCGGCGAATCCGGCCGCGCCGTCACCCTCGGCATCGGCAACACCACCGTCTCCGCCGAAGACTTCCGTCTCGCCATCGGCCGCGCCCTCGGCTGGAGCCGCATTCTCAGCACCGGGTTCGAAGTCTCGCAACAAGGCGATCAGTTCCTCTTCCATGGCCGCGGCTCCGGTCACGGCGTCGGACTCTGCCAGGCCGGTGCCGCCGCCATGTCCGCACAAGGCCGCAGCGCCCTCGAAATTCTCGCTCAATACTTTTCCGGCACCGTCGTTTCAGATGAAACTACCGGCCTGTCGTGGCAGTCGTTTCATTCGCAGGGCTTCACGCTCGAAACCCTCAGCGCGGCAGACAAAGCCTTCCTGCCCGAACTCAACCAGGCTCTCGTCGAAGCCCAATCCCTCTCCGGTATGCAACCTTCAGCACCCATCCTCGTCCGCGCGTTTCTCTCCACACCGTCGTTTCGCGAAGCAACGCTCGCTCCCGGGTTCGTCGCCGCCTTCACCGAAGGAAACTGGATTGCCACGCAGCCGCTCGCAACCCTCGCCGCCCGCAAACTCCTCGTGCCCACGCTACGCCACGAATTCCTGCACGCCCTCGTCGAGAGCCAAGCCGCGCCTACGACGCCGCTCTGGCTCCGCGAAGGCCTTGTCGAAGCCTGGTCCGAACCGCCCTCTGCACACAATGCCAACTCCGCCAACGTCTCAACTCTCTCTGTGGCTCAACTCGACTCCGCTCTCGCTCACGCCTCCACCGAAGCGCAATCGCAGACCGCCCATCGCACCGCATCCCTCCGCGCCAAAGCCCTCCTCGACCGTTACGGCCGCACACAGGTACTCACGTGGTTGCGAACCGGCGTGCCCGCAACCGCTGACTTGCTGACTCGCTAACCCTGCGAAGCAGTGCTAACTTGCTGAATCTGTCGTGCCCCCAATGCCGTATCCTTGGACCGATGCGCCAGACCCTCACCATCGCCATGATCGCCATGAACGAGGAGGCCAATCTGCCTCGCACCCTCGAGTCGGTGCGCTGGGCCGACGAGATCATTCTGGTCGACTCCGGTTCCAAAGACCGCACCCTTGAAATCGCGCGATCTTTCGGCGCTAAAACCCGTTTTCACGCCTTCGTTGGCCACGGCGAACAGAAAAATGTAGCCCTCGACCTCTGCACTTCCGACTGGATTCTTCTTCTCGACGCCGACGAGGTTCTTACTCCCGAATTGCAGAACGAAATCCGCCAGCTTCTCACCTGCGCCGACGGCCGCCCGCCGCGCTTCGATGCCTACTGGATCCCGCGGCTCAATCTTTATTTCGGACATTGGATGCGCCACGGCGGCTTCTATCCCGACCGCAAGCTGCGCCTCTTTCGCCGCGGCTCAGCGCGCTTGAGCGAAGGCGTCGGTCCGCACTCGACCCCGCAATTCAGTGGGCCGCGCGGCAAGCTCAAAGGCGACATGCTCCACTACGCTTACCCCACCATGGGAATTTATCTCGAGCACATGGACCGCTACAGCAGCGAAATCGCACATCTACTCGCCGCTGAGGGCCGCACCAGCAAGTCGCCCTTCGCGTTCGTGTGGAACATCGTCGCCAATCCCGCCGCGACTTTTCTCTATAACTACTTTTTCCGATTAGGCTTTTTGGATGGCCGCGAAGGCCTCATCCTGCACATCAACCACTCCGTCTACATCCATTGGAAATTCTTGAAAGCGTGGCGCATCGGCCAGGGCAAAGAGTAAGCGCAATCGCAGTCTTGTCTGTTATTTTTCGCACGAACGCCGGGTGCCCCATGAATGACAGCTACTTCCGCTGTCAATCAAAAACAGCGCGCCGGGTGCCCCATCCATTTCGCGCTCTTTGCGCAATGGGTGGGAAACCACAACTGCAATCAACGTCAGGCTTCGCCATCGAATGGTGGAAGCGCCCGCGCCCTCAACGTCGGCTCCGGCCCTCCACTCAACACCGGCACCGCCACAAGCTCCTCATCGTCCGGCGCGATTCGCGGCCGCGCAAATAGCGTGGCCCACCACCCCAGCAGCAGAACCCAGCTCCCCACCGCGAGCACATACGTCGCCGCCAGTTTCAGAATCACACTCCACACCTGCGCGGAAACCGTTCCATGCGGTGGCTTCTCGAAGAACTGCGCCGGCAGCCACACACCCACAAACGCCGCCACAGCCACGCCCACCCACCAGCGCCAGTTCCACAAAAAGCGAATCATCCTCCGCCACGGAATCCCCAAACCCCACTGCGCCGAACACGCGGCATACGGAATCAGCTTGGCCGGCAGCACCACCCAGCGCACAAACCACTCCAGCATCGTGAGCCAATGCAGAATGTGGTCATATGTAAACGTCGTCGCGCGCGCCCTCGACGAAAACTTCGAGTTCAGATAACCGGCCCACAGCGGAATCTTGTCGTCGCACCAATCCAGAATCAGCCACATTGCAAGTCCAAGGGCCACCCAAACCAGCATCGTCAATGCGCCCCACACCAGCTTCACGCTCTGCCCATCGTCATCGGCCAGTTTGCGTACTGTCCCCGCCTGAAGCTCCAGAGCGCAAATGGCGAGCACAACAGGAACCAGCAAAGTGAGCGCCACCTGCCACCAGTGCTTGTCCGCCAGGCGCGTCCATCCCAGCGCCGCCGCCAGAATCAGAAGCGTCACCACAAACTGCAGCACAATCCACAAGCGCGCCCCACCCAGTCGCGCAAACAATCCGCGTCCACTTCCTGCGCTCATGGCAGCACCTCCAGCGTTGCCGGGTCGGTCGTGGCCTGTACCTCAGGCTGATACATCGGGCCCGCCTGCGCCGGGCTCATCGCAAACTTGCCCGGGTTGACCACCTTGAGTAGATACACATACTCTCGCCGTTCGCCGAACTCCGTGTTGAAGAAAGCGGCGCGGTCATCGTGGAACTCCTTCCGCGTAAACCAGTCGGCCCACCAATCCGGCTTGTTGTTCAGCGTGTACAGGCCGTTGTTCGCCAGGAACTCCGTGCCTGCCGGAATCGGATCTTCCGCCAGCAGATACTTCCAGTTCGTCCCATTCACGGCCAGTTTCACAGCCAAAATGTCGCCCACATGCACTGGCCCCTTCAACGGCGCCAGGTCATACGTAATCGGATCGGTCGGCTTGTCCTGCTTCTTCTGCAACACGTAGTAATCGCGCGTCACATTCAACGCCAGCTTCTCCTGTTGGAACAGCTTCTTGTCTGCCGAATACCACGCACTCTCCGCCGACCAGTACGTAATCCCATTCCCGCTCTTGCGAATCGTCACTTGACCGCCGCTCCCTACTTGCGCCGCCGGAACCTTGACCTTCCAAGGCATCGCGAATCCGTCGCTCGCGCCAAAGTGCTGCTTGCCCACGCTCTCGCCGTTTACCAGCACCTCCACATCTGACGTGTTGGCAAGCTCTCCGCTCAACTCCAGATAGTCGGTCAGGCCCTGGATCACCATCGACGTTTGTTTCGTCGTCTCCCAGTAATCCCCGGTTCGATTCTTCCCCAGCCACATGGCCGCCTTCGGCAACAAGCCGCTGCCGCGATCCTGCCGCGCCATCAGCTTCAATGCAAACGCCGTCGTCTCCGCCGTAGTATCGCCCCAGTAATCGAGCAGCTCATCGTAATTGCCGCTCCAATACGTCTCGGCGTCCCCTCCCTTGGCTTTCTTCTCCACTAGCGCTGCCGCTTCCTTCGCACGCGCATCCCGGGCCGCATCCATCGCCAGCCCAATCAGCGCCAGTCCCTCGTCGCTCACCTTGCTGCGGCTGTCCCACGCTCTTTCGAGCGCGTCCTTCGGCGCTCCGCCCGTCGTCGCCAGCGCATACACCGTATAGGCCCGCAGGTCCGCAATCATGTTCGGATGCGCCTTCAACTCTTTCTCGAGCCACGCGCGCCCCTTGTTCATGCGGTCTTCATCCACCTTGTAGCCCGCGTCCTTGGCTTGCCCAAGTCCGCTCACCACGTACGCTGTCATGAACACGCGGCTCGCATCGTCCGGCCACCAGCCCCATCCACCATCGTCGTGCTCAAAGCTGTACAGCCGCTCCAACCCTGCTTTCACTTCATCGTTCAGCACCGCCCGATCAATCGGCGACTTCAAATGCAGCTTGTCCACCGCCTGCGCCACAATCACGTCGGGCAAGAAGCTCGACATCGTCTGCTCCGTGCATCCCCACGGATATCCGGTGAGATAATCCAGCGCATCGAACACCGTCCCCGCGACGCTCGGCGCCACCGTGATCGTCATCCCGCGCGTTCCCGCATCTGAGGCCGCAGGGATGCTGTAACTCCACTCGCCCTGCGCCGTTCCCGAGAACACAACGCCCGAGCCAACAGCACGCTGCTTTACGCCATACGGCAGCACCGGCAGCGTCATCTCTAGCGCATCGCTCTCTTCATTCGTCAGCGCCTTCGCCGTCAACAGAGCATTGCCCGTTACGTGAGCTTTCGCACGCCAGTCCACAAAGCTCTCGCCCTTGGCCGGAATGTTCACCGTCTGTTGCTGCCCACCCACAACCTCCAGCCCCTGCACATCGAGCGCAAACGTCACGTCCTTCGCCGTCTCCAGGTAGTTGTGCGCAATCACGCGCAGCGTCACCTCGTCGCCCTGGCGGAAGAACCGCGGCGCAGCCAGCCGCACAATCAGGTTCTTGCGCACCAGCACGCGCGTCACCACGCCGCCGACTTTGCCATCGTCCGTCATCGCGCGAATCGTTGTCCGCCACGTTGTCAGCGCATCCGGGAAGTTGAATTCCACCTTCGCGTGTCCATCTGGCCCCGTATGCACGTTGGGATTCCAATACGCCGTATCGGGAAACGCTTTGCGCACCTTCGGCACCACGAGATCCGAGCCCGGCTTTACCTGCGCCATGCGCGGGTGATACAGCCCATTCGCCAACTGCGCAAGCAGTGGACTCTTCAATCCCGCTTCGCCCGAGAAGAAAAACTCGAACGACGATTGCGGATCGAGCGCCACATACCGCTTGGGATAAAACGCCGCCACAATGTCCCCGCTCTCATCCGGACGCACCGAATACAGCGCCTCATCCACCTCGCCGAAGCTCAGGTCCGCTTCCACCGGCTTGCCCGTGGAATCCACCGCCAGCACATCGAAGCTTCCCTTTTCCCCCGGCAAAAACTTCGCCTTGTTCGGCGTCGCCGTCACGGTCAGCGTCCGCTCCACTGTGGGAACCTTCAGACTCTTCTGCGCCGTCACAATCTTCTCGTCGTGAATCAGCACCGCGCTCACCACCAGATTCGGTTGCGCCTTCTGCGTAATCGGAACATCGAACGCAAAGCTCTCGCCTGTCGCATGCAGTAGCTGCCGCGATTGCAAACTGTCGCCCTCGGCTGTCACCACGGCCCACGATTCCTTCAGCCCCGTCACCAGCAGCAGATGCGCCACATCGCCCACCTGGTAGCTCTTCTTGTCGGCAACAATCTGCGCCTGTGTGTTCTCGTTGTAGCTTTCGCCCGCGCCATTCCAGATCCACACCCACGTGTGTCCAACCACAGTGCGCTTCTCCGGAGTCTGCGCGCTTGCGGTCACTTCAAAGCTGCCGGAACTGTTCGCGCCCAGCGGCAGATCCACCACCACCGTGCCGTTCGCGTCCGTCTGCGCGTCGCGGCTCGCCACTTCGTTTTCGGTCCGCTCATGCGTCGTCGAATCCCACTTCTGCAACTTCACCGAGACATGAATCGCCGTCGTCACCGGCTTGCCATCGTAATCTTGCGTCGTCACCTTCACCCGCGCCGGATCGCCGCTCTTCAGCACGTAGCTCGTCGGCTCCGCGCTCACGCGAAACGATCCATACGTCGCCAACACCGTCGTATGCCCGCTCACCTCGCGCTCGCCTGCATCCGTCACGCGCGCTTCAATGCGATAGTCCAGGTCGTCATGCTTTCCATCAATCGCTACCGGCAGCGTGACCGTCAGCCTTCCGTTCGCATCGAGAACTCCCTCCTGCTCCTGCTGCTCGGTCGCGCCGTACGTATCATCGGACTCCGCGCCCGCGTCCTCCGTCACACCGCTGTCCGTCTCCGCATCGTCCGGATCCTGGTCCCACCAATAATGCGTCGATGTATGCACCACGTACTTCACCTTCGCGTTCGCAACCGGCTCGCCAAAGAAATACCGCGCCTCAATTGTTGCTTGAATCGAATTCCCCTGCAGAATTCTTGCCACAGCAGGTTTCACCGTTACCTGGTACTCCGGCTTCTTGTACTCCTCCACATAAAAGCTGCCCGCGCCGCCACCCACTTCAATGGAGTAGTACCCAAGCCCCGCATCGCTGGCCAGCGTCAGATCCGCCGTCACCGTGCCATGCGCCGACACCGCCGCATCCTGCTGCAGCACCACCTTGCTGTCCGCATCCGTCACCTTGATGCGCACCGTCTTCTGCTCGGGCAGTTTCAACGCATCGGCTTCCTCTTTGCGCAAAATCCCCTTGATGTGTACCGTGTGCCCCGGCCTGTACACCGGCCGATCGGTGTAGACATAGGCTTTCTGGCCATCTCGGGCGCTCGCCCCAAAGTTATAGCTCCACGGAGTCACCAGCGCCGCATCGTTATCGTGCCGCGCAAGAATCCACACATTCTCTGGCTCCGGTTCGGCTTCCGCTCCATCCTCATTTGTACGCGCCACCGGCTTCACCACGTTCATCGTCAGCGTGGCCAGCCCGTCGTTTCCCGTCTGCGCCTGCGATTGCTGGTGCCCGTTCGCCCAAAGAACTACATCCGACTTCCCGATCGGTGCGCCCGTCTTCCGGTCCGCGACATACAGGCTCACCTCGCCATTGTTCGCCCGCTCTACAACGGCAATGCTCGTCACAATCGCTACTGTGTAGGCCTTGTATGTTCCGTCTGTCGCCTCAATCAGGTACACGCCCGCCGCCAGCCCATCCACCGGCAATTGCTGCGTCTCGCTCACCAGAGCCGGCGGTGTCTCCAGCTTCCATCGCGCCACAAGCTGGCTGTCGTTCAAAATCGGAATCTGCGCGAACTGCGTCGCTCCCACCACACGGCTTCGCTTGCCCAGGGTCGCCTGCCGCTCCCTGAAGTCATCGCGCGCGTCGTCCGTAAACTGCCCGCGAAAGAATCGCCGCACCAGAAACCACAGGTGTGCTTTGTAGTCGTGTACCTTCTCCAGCCACGTGCGCTCATCAATCTGCTCATTCGACGGCTGGCTCGTCGCGCCAAAACTGTGCAGGTCCTTCAGGCCGGCAAAGAACTTCTCCGCGTCTTTCACCCGATACACGCGGAACTCAAGCTCCGGCACATTCCGTGCCAGCAGCTCCACCTTCACGCTCTCCCCCGGCGCAAACGTCCGCGTCGTCGACAGCGAAAACGACCGTAGCGCATCCTTAGCCGCCGCCGGCAACACGGCCCCAACCACGAATACGAGATGCAGGAGAAGAAAGAGCGGCGCGTTTTTGAATCTCGCAAATCTTATGCGCGCAACAGCTAGGAAAGGTTTTGTATCAGGGCACGACTTGAGTCGTGCCGAAGAAGCGATCCAATCGACGTGGGCTTGAGCCCCTGCGAAAGAACATCTGTCATAGCCGGATCTTTGAGGGGGCACGACTTCAGTCGTGCCATCAGGCAGGTTCAGATGAGCGGGCTTTAGCCCCCGAGGGATGTTCTCCTCGAAATCGTCAAAAACTTTGCCTTTTCCCGCGTGTTTGACTCCGGCGGCAATCCTTCGAAGACTCACCCAACTCACCCTCATAACGTGCCTCGCAGAATATTCCATCGATAGACGCCCAGAAAATTAGGATTTCCCTCGACCGGCCGCCATTGCGCCTGGGGATGATCCAGCAGCTCCGCCACTGTCACTCTCCGCAACTCCCCGGCTTTCCCATGATCCTCGCCCGTGTCATACACCACCGCCGACTGCCCACCCACGCGCTCCACGATCATCGAGTGCCACGGCGACGACTGCCCGAACTGCCGGTAAAACAGCAAATCCCCCGGCTGCGCCGCGCGCACATCCCGACTCACCAGGTAGGCATTCCGCTCGACTAGCGTCTTCGCATCTGCAAACTGTGCAAACGCCCCATCGCTTGCGTCCTCAGCCTCAAAGCTTCCCGCACGCACGCGAAATAACCCCGTCCCCAGCGGAGTCTCCGGATAACGCCATGCACGAATCTCCCCCGGCAGCGCTGCGACTTCCATACCCGTCGCCGCGAACCACGTGTCGTCATGCCGCTTCAACGCTTCGCGATACGCATAGCGCAGTAGACTCGCGCAGTCCGTAATTTCGCCCGGAACTTCCGCCTTTGGCCGCACCGCCTGGTAATCCGCAATCGCCGTAAACCACTTGCGGAAGGCCGCCTGGTCTGCCGGGTCGTTCAGCCGTAGAAAATCCGGCGTCCCATCCCCAAACCGGTCCGTCCACAAAGCTCCGTTGCGCCCTGCCGTTCCCGGTCCGCTGGCTGCATGCACGCTCCCCGCATCGCCAGCCGCGCTCCGCAACCCATGCCGCCCATGCACGAACGCCAAAAGCCGCAGCAGCAGCAACAACACCGCGAGCGCCACAAAGCCTGAGATCATCAAGCTTCCACGGCGCGGCTTCGTCTTGGGAGTCATACGGCGTACTTTCTCGGAAACGCCCCCATCTTACCCCGAATCCCATTGAACAATCTGTTTATTCTTGATCCGCGCTCCCGCCCGTAACCTCAAACGCAAAAAGGCCCTTCAGCCGAAGCCGAAAGGCCTTCCATTCCACTGACAACTGATCCCTGATCCCTTCCTCTACACCATCGTCCGCTTCGGCTTATGCCCCACAAACCCGTAAAACGCAATGTACAGATAACACACCATCGGGATCACAAACGCCGTCTGGATCGTCGTCTTGTCTGCCATGGCGCCAATCAGGTAAGGGATAACCGCGCCACCCACCACCGCCGTCATAATCAATCCCGATCCCTTGCTCGTCATCGGACCCAGCCCGGCAATGCCCAGCGTGAAAATGTTGGGGAACATGACCGAATTGAAGAACCCGCAAAGCACCAGCGTCGCAATGGCCACATTGCCGCTTGTGAACATCGATACTGCGATCAGGATGGCGGCAACCACGCCGAATATTCCCAGCAATTTGCCGGGGTTCACTTTCGTCATGATGCCCGCGCCAAGCAAACGGCCCACCAGCGCGCCAAACCAATAGAGAGACACGAGGTACGACGCCGTCGCTGCCGTGCTTATGCCCTGCTGCTTGAAGTAGTTCACCGCAATCGAGGCCAGCCCCACTTCTACGCCCACATAGAGGAAGATCCCGATCGCGCCCAACACCGTATGCCCGTAGCTCCAGATGCTTCGGCTCAAAATGGGGTCGCCGTCTTTGCCCGGCCTGAACGTCTGTGTCTGCTCCACGTGCGGCAAATGCATAAACGCAACCGCCATACCCAGCAGCAACAAGCCAGCCGCGATCAGCATGTAGGGCACCCGCACGGTATTGGCAACGGCTGCCGGCGTGGTCAACTTCGCCGGATCGGCCAGAATATACGCGCCCGCCACCAGCGGCGCGATCGTGCCGCCAATCGAATTAAAAGCCTGCGCCAGGTTCAGCCGGATCGACGAACTGCTGTCCGGCCCCAGGATCGATACATACGGGTTTGCCGAGGTCTGCAGCGCCGTCACGCCTGCTCCCACTACAAACACCGCTGTCAGGAAGAGTGGAAAGCTCACCATCCTGGCCGCCGGAATAAACAGCAGGCATCCGATGACCTGGATGAACAGCGAAACCACCATCGTCCTCTTGTAACCAATGGTCTCAATCAGCTTCGACGTGGGCGCCGAAAACACAAAGTAAGCCAGAAAGAATGCCGACTCCGCCAGCATCGCCCACGCATAGGGCAGCGTGAAAATTGCCTTCAGATGCGGCACCAGCGCCATGTTCAGGTTGGTAATGAACCCGAAGATAAAAAACAGCGCAGTCACCGTGATGAACGGGATCAGGTACCCAGGCGACGTGAGCGCCTTCGATTGAGTAGTTTGTGCTGCCATAAAAGGTGTTTCCCCGCTTCCTTGAACAAAAAATCTTTGGCTCGATCCCTGTTATTTCCGGGGCTCCATCCTTTGACGGCGATTTTTTCCGATTCGCTGCATTTCGCTTCCCGCTCGCCGCAAGATACCCCTCAAAGCTGCACACAACACTATACGGAAAACCCCATTCCGGGGAAGTGCAGCCCTGCGCACCGGCAGCGATGCTTATTTTCCCCGGCCCTCCGTCTATCGTCCCTGACCCTCATTCCGCTATTCTCATAAGCAGCACGAACACGTTTTCGCAGTTTCCAGAACTCCATTTCACGCAGGGCCAATCTGATCCTTGAGGTTACGCAGCCCGTCCATGGGAAACAGCGCCGTGTTTCCGCAAGATTTCTCAGGAGACTTTCGTGGCCACAGCAGCAATAAGCGGCGCCAGGCTTAAAAAAATCCTGGCCGCTCTCGAAGAAAACTGGCAAGCCGAGATGGAGGCCTACTACACCTACCTCACTCTGGCCGAGCGCGACGCAGAACCCGTCCGCGCCCAGGTTCTGCGTCATCTGGCCACCGCCGAACTTGAGCATGCCGAGCTCTGGGGCGGGCGCATCCGCGATCTCGGCGGAGTCGACCCGGTCTACAAGGGAAGTCCCGGCGGGGAAGCCAACACCATGGCCAACCGGGCCGGCGGCGTCCGCATGGCCCTGCGCCGTCTTGAGATCGAAGAGAGCCGCCACATCGCCACTTACGGCGAGCAACTCAAGGCCCTCGGTGACGAAGGCTCCATCGCCATCCTCGATCACGTCATTGAAGACGAGAAAGAGCACTACCGCGAGCTGGGCTCCCTGATTCGCGGCCACTACCAGGCACCCGCGGGCACGCCCAAAATCGATCCTAAAGCCGTCCTCCAGGAGCTTCTTGCCAAGCGCAACCAGGGCCGCAAGCAAGCTGGCGCCTGGATCGGCGACGCGATCTACGGCGTCAACGACGGCCTCGGCGC
>PLTV01000123.1:0-10543 GCA_003164635.1 Acidobacteriaceae bacterium | reverse complement strand
CGCGAGGCCATCCAGATGAACGGCCCTGAAGCCCGCGAGCTACTCTCCCTCTACTACCAGGTCAAAGGGCTGCCCGAATCCGACGCCCTCCACATGGTCAACCACATCGCCAGCGACCCCGAACAGCTTCTGCGCGCGCTCTCTACCGAGCGCCTCGGCCACACCGAAGAAGCACTCTCCAACCCGCTCGTCTCTGCCAGCTCCGGCGCGCTCTCCACCGCCGTCGGCGCCATCATTCCTGTCATCCCCTTCTTCTTTATGAGCGGTCTCAACGCTGTCATCGCAGCCGCCATCGTCTCGCTCGCGGCCCACTTCCTCGTCGGCGCCGCCAAGTCCCTCATCACTGTCCGCTCCTGGTGGTCCTCCGGCTTTGAAATGACCATCGTTGGCGCCGTCGAAGGCGCCGTTACCTACGGCATCGGCATTCTCCTCGGCAAGGGCGGTGTCTAATGGGTGGGCTTATCCCGCTCGGCGACGCCTCGCGCCGTCCGCGCACCTTTGCCTACGTCACCACGCTCATCATTGTCATCAACGTCTACGTCTTCCTTCAGGAACTCACCTACGGCAATGCCTTCGTGTGGACCTGGTCCGCCGTGCCCATCCGCATCATCCATGGACACCGCATCATCACCCTGCTGACCTCCATGTTTATGCACGCCGGCTGGATGCACATCATCGGCAACATGATTTACCTATGGGCCTTCGGCCGCGAGATCGAAGATGCCATGGGCCCCGTCCGCTACCTGCTTTTCTATATCGTCGGCGGCATCTTCGCCATGTCCGCGCAAATCCTCGGCGACCCGTTCTCCCGCATCCCCAGCCTCGGCGCCAGCGGAGCCATCGCCGCTGTCATGGGAGCCTTCATTGTTACGTTTCCCCGCGACCGCATTCGCACCGTGCTCTTCTTTTTTATCTTCTTTCGCGTAGCCTTCATCCCGGCAGCGTTCCTGATCGGCTTCTGGTTCCTCATCCAGCTTTTCAACTTCGGCGCCGTCGCCCAGGTGCGCACCGGCGGCGTCGCCTATCTCGCACACATCGGCGGCTTTCTCTTTGGAGTGATCACCGGCCGCCTCCTCGCCGATCCCCGCCGCATCGCGTCCCCTACCAGCTCCTACTGAACTTTCAGCGTTGCTTCTCGTGTCGGCTGTCTCACTCCGCCCGCAAAATCTCTGTCGGGTCCGTGCGCAGCGCGCGCAGCACCGCAGGCAGCGTGGCCACCAGCGCCGTCACCAGAATTGCGCAAACAGGCAGCGCAAGCATCTCTGCGTCAGTTGCCTTGACCTGATAGAACAGCGACGACACGGAACGCGCCGCCCCCAGGCCGAGTCCGACGCCCGCGCAGCCTCCCAGCACGATCATCGCGAAAGCATCGAAAGTCACAAGACGCACAATGCCCGCGCGCGATGACCCAATCGCCATGCGAATCCCAATCTCGCGGCGGCGCTGGAGCACGGAGTAGTTCAGCACAGCGTAAAGCCCGATGCCGGCGAGCAGCAGCGCAACGACCGCAAAAAAGCCGGCAAGCATGGCGATCAGTCGCTCGCGAATGGTCTGGTCGCGAACCAGATCGAGCTGCGTGGTGATGTTTGAGACGCGAAGCCCGTTGTGGCGCTCGGCAACGAGCTGGCGAAGGGTGTTGGCAAGAGCGAGCGGGTTCTGCGCATCGATGTGAACCACGAAGGTGGCGAAGCCTTCCGGAGTGGGGGCTGATTTGCTGTCGATTCCGGAGAAAGGAACGTAGAAGACCGCGCGATTGGGCTCGCGCAGGTCATGGTCAGGAACATCGCGGGTGACGCCGACGATTTTGTTGAGGGGACGATGCGCGCCGCGTTGAAAGGTGCGGCCGATCGGGTCCTGCCCTTGGAAGTAGGTCTTGGCGAACGTTTCGTTCACAATGGCGACGCCCGGCGAGGTATCTGCCGGGCGAAAGTCGCGGCCGGATACCACGGGGATCTTCATCGTTGAGAGCCACCCCGGAGAAATGTTCAAGGAGAAGGCAGGCGTCGGGCTGGGAGGCGCGCCGTTGATGGAGATGTCGCTGTTGATTCGGATCCGTCCAAGAAGTGGCCAGCCGGAGATAGCAACCGAGTTGACGCCGGGGACGGCTCTGAGCGCCTCGGCAGTCTGATTCCAGACCACGGGAAGCTGGCATTTGCCGGCAACGGTATCAAGCAGGAGAAGATGGTCGGTGGAGAAGCCCAAGGGGCGATTCTGCAGGCGCTGGAACGATGTGACGAAGAGAGACGATAGCAGGAGAACAAGACAACAGAAAGCGACCTGGAGAGCGACAGCCCCGCGCATGACACGGCGTGGCGCATGCGGATTTTCGCCGCCTTTGAGGGCAGCAACGGGCCGCACGGCGGAGACACGGAGAGCCGGAAGCGAACCCAGCACAAGAACCACGAAGACCAGTAGTCCCAGGCCGAACAGAACCACACGCCAGTCCGCAGGAAGATCGAGGCGCGCTGGGTTGTCCGGCGGATTGACAAGGCCAAGGACAAAAGGCGCCGCCCACGCAGCGAAGGCGGCTCCGAGAAAGGACGCGAAGAAGGCGAGCAGCCCGCTCTGCACCAGGATGAGCTGCACCAGGCGGCGACGGCCCGCGCCGATGGAGATGCGGAGAGCCATCTCCTGTGCGCGCGCGGCGGCCTGGGCGGTCATCATGTTGGCAACGTTGACGCAGGCGATGAGCAGGACGAGCGCCACCAGCAGGCCGAGGATGATGAGGAAGCGGCGATAGTCTTTCTGGAGTTCGGAGATGCCGGCGCCGGCAGGATACAAGACCAGCTGCTTGTTGAGAGAACGGTCAATGTCCGCCTTGCTCATGCCTTGAAGGCACTCTGAGCACCCCGCTTCGAAGGCGCGGCTTATAGCAGAGAGATGCTGGCGCAGCGGTTCCAAGACCGTAGCAGAATCGACGCCGGGCTTCAACATGAGGAATGCGAGGTGCCACGTAATGCTGTCCTGTGTGGCGAAACCGTTCATGTTGAGCGGCAGGAAGATTTCGGTGACGGTTCCCTTCTCGGTGCCGGTGAAGTTTTGCGGCCCGACACCGACGATCTCGAAGACTTGGTCGCCGATGTGAATGGTGCGGCCAAGAACCCGGGCATCGCGGCCGAAGCGGTGATCCCAGTAATCCCAGGAGAGGACCGCGTAAGGACTGGCGCTGGGGCCGCGGTCATCGATGGGTGAAAACAGGCGGCCGAGTGTGGGCTGAAGGCCGAAGAGCGGGAACATATTGCCGGAGACGTAGGCAACGTTGGCCTTCTCCAAGTCGGCGTCGGTGGAGAAGGTGATGTCGGTGCGGTCGGCGTCGCTGGTGGCGATCAGATCGGCCTGATCTTTGACGGCATCGCGCATCAGCCTGAAGTCCGGGGTGGACCAGTGGTTGTCCTCAACAGGCCTGCCGTATAAGCCGGTCATCTTGCGGGTGAGAATGTAAAGCTTGCTAGCTCCGGCGATGGGTAGCGGACGCCAGAGCAGAGCATCGATCAGACGAAAAGCGGCCACACAGGAGCCAATACCGAGAGCCAGCGAAAGCACGGCCGCCAGCGATGTAATCTTGTTGCGCCAAAGCTGCCGCCAGCCGAAACGCACATCGGCAACAAGCGACTCAAGCCATCCGGCAACACGAATGCTGTGGCCCGCCTCGCGTGCACGCAGTGCAGAGCCGAAGGCGCGGCGGGCTTCCCGCGGATCGCGTCCCGAGGCAATTGCTTCGTCCATGTGCGCCTGCAACTCTTCCTCGATCTCGCGATTCAGGCACTCACCCCGCATGGCATTGGAAATACGCGACCACATCGACATCTCATGCCTCCCGCAAAACCCGGTTGATGGCCAGGCTGACGGATTGCCAGCGCGACTCTTCCGCTCCCAACTGCTTTTTGCCTGCCGCGGTCAGCTCGTAAATGCGGGCGCGGCGGCCTGTGTCCTTCTTGATCCACTCGGCGCGTATCCAGCCTGCTTCCTCCATCCGATAGAGTGCGGGATACAGCGAGCCCTCCTCCGCGCGCAGCACTTCGCCCGACGCGCCTGCAATGGCAGCCATGATTGCGTAACCGTGGAGGCGAGGCCGGCGCGACAGAATCTTCAGCACCAGCAAATCGAGCGAACCTTGCAGAGCATCGTTCTTAGCCATACGTAGATGTCTTTATATAGATATCTGAGTAACAACGTCAAGTGGGCAACATCGCCGGTATCTGTCTTCCCCCCTTCCCGGCCAAATCCCGCCAAATACGATGGCTACAATGGTCTCGGCCTTTGCCCCAGGGAGATACCCGACGTGAAAACCGCTCTCCGCCTTTCTGCTCTTGCTCTTGCGCTCCTGCCTGCAGCCTTCGCACAGCCGGCGCCCGCAGACGCACCCGCTGCTACACAGGTAACCGTCGAGCGCGGCGTGACCATGAAGACCCGCGACGGCGTCACGCTTAAAGCCGACATTTACCGTCCCGCCGCGGATGGCAAATACCCCACGCTTCTCCAGCGCACGCCGTACAACAAAGACAACGCCGCCAGCTTTGGCCGCCGCGCCGCCGAGCGTGGCTATCTCGTTGTCGTTCAGGATGTGCGCGGCCGCTACACCTCCGGCGGAGACTGGTACGTCTTCAAGAACGAGTCCAACGACGGCTTCGACACCGTGGAGTGGGCTGCCTCGTTGCCCAACTCCAACGGCAAAGTAGGCATGTTCGGCGGTTCCTACGTCGGAGCGACGCAGATGCTCGCCGCCATCGCCCATCCCCCGCATCTTGCCGGAATCTGCCCCGTTGTCACCGCCAGCAACTATCACGAAAACTGGACATACCAGGGCGGTGCCTTCGAGCAGTGGTTCGACGAGTCCTGGACCTCCGGCCTGGCCCAGGACACGCTCGATCGCGTCATCCGCGAGAACACCAATGCGCGTGTCGGCGCCACCGTTCTGCCGCTGAACAACTACCCCGTCTTCAACGTTCCCGCCCCGCAAAACTCCGCAGCTCTCACCACGGAGCTTGCCCCCTACTTCCTCGACTGGCTTGCCCACCCCACCTACGACGACTACTGGAAGCAGTGGTCCATCGAAGAAAACTACCCCAACATCCAGGTTCCCGCTCTCACCGTCGCCGCCTGGTACGACCTTTTCCAGGGCGGTTCGATTCGCAATTATGTGGGATTGCGCGACCACGCCGGCAACGAGGCCGCTCGCAGCGGGCAGCGACTGCTCGTGATCATCGGCGGTCACGCCGGCGGAGGCCGTCACATCGGTGAGGTTGACTTCGGCGCCGACGCCGCGCAATTCAACGAAGACGACACCACGCTCGACTGGTACGACTACCTTTTCCAGGGGAAGCAAAACCAGTTTGCCGATGCTTCAAAGCCTGTCCGCATTTTCGTGATGGGCAAGAACGAGTGGCGCAATGAAGCTGCGTGGCCGCTCGCGCGCGCCAAGGACGCAAAGTATTACCTGCATTCCGCCGGAAAAGCCAACTCTGCGACTGGGGATGGCGTGCTCTCCGCGGCCGCCGCGCAAGCGGAATCGCCCGATACCTACATCTACGATCCCGCCAACCCCGCGCCCACAGTCGGCGGTCCGCTCTGCTGCGATGGAGAGCATCTCGCCGCCGGCCCCCGCGATCAGAAGCAAGTCGAAGACCGCCCTGACGTTCTCGTCTATTCCACGCCGCCGCTCGCCGCAGACACCGAAGTGACCGGGACTGTGACTCTTGACCTCTACGCCAAAACCTCAGGCGCCGACACCGACTTCACCGCCAAGCTTGTCGACGTCGGCCCCGATGGCAAAGCGATCAACGTGACCGAAGGCATTTTGCGCGCGAAGTTTCGTGAGTCCACCAAGGCCGCACCGAAAGCCATTACTCCGGGCCAGGTCTACGAGTACAAAATCGACGTCTGGTCCACGAGCAATGTGTTTCTGAAAGGCCACAAGATTCGCCTGGAAGTCAGCAGCAGCAACTTCCCGCGCTTCGACCGCAATTTGAATACAGGAAACGATGCCGGCAGCAGCACAGAGATCGTGAAGGCAACCACCACAATCCTCCACGACGCCCAGCATCCCAGCGCTTTGATTTTGCCGGTGGTTTCGCAGTAGGGAATCTCCTGCGAGCAAAAAGCGAGCATTCGCCCCACCGCGGGTGGCCGGGTGCCCCATCCATCCGCAGTCGTATCGCGGATGGGTGGGAAAGCACAAAACTACCCCACCGGCTGACTTGCCGGGTGCCCCATCCATCCGCAGTCGTATCGCGGATGGGTGGGAAAGCACAAAACTATCCCACCGGCTGACTTGCTGGCTCGCTGACCTGCTGACTCGCCGTAAGCTCGCGCGCCGCCTTCCGTCCCAGCCGTATGCAGTCCGGAATTCCTATGCCGTCGTACGCGTTCCCAACCAACCGCAGGCCCGGCAGCCCCGCCACGCGTTCCGCAATCCGCTTTGTTCGTTCCTGGTGACCCACCGCATATTGCGCCATAGCCCGGCGCCAGCGCGAAACCTGCGCACGCTCCGGCTCGGCCGTAATTCTCAGAATCTCGTTCAACTCGCGCCGCACCGTGGCCACAAGCACTTCGTCCTTCTCGGTAAGCAGCGCCTCATTCTTCATGCCGCCCAGAAATGCCCGCAGAACCGCCTTCCCCGGTGCCGTTCGCCCCAGAAACTTGCGGTGCGCAAACGTGCAGGCCAGCATCGTCCGCCCTTCGCTCGCCGGAACCAGGAAGCCGAATCCCTCCGGCAGCGTGCCCAGCTTCGCTTCGTCGTACATCAGGTTCACCGTAATCGACGACGAGTACGGAATTCCACCCAGTTCCTCGCCCAGCACCGGGTCCACCGATCCCAGCAGCACACCCGCTGCCCACGCCGGCGATGCCAGAATCACCGCGTCGTACACCTCTGAGCCACCGGCAGTTTCCACGACCCATCCGTTTGCGGTCCTTTGCAAACCGTTCACCGGCGTCGAAAGGCGAATCGATCGCCTATCGATTCGCGCCTCAAGCGCATCCACTAGCTGCTGCAATCCACCGCGCAGCGTCGTAAAAATCGACCGCGCTCCGGGCCGCCCATTCCCGCCCGCATTCACGGTCCCCTGCATCGCCTTACCATGCGCAGCCGCCGAGCCACTCGCCTTCGCGGCTTCTTTTGCCTTGGCCCGCATCTTCCGGTGCCCGGCCAGCATGCCGCGCGTCAGCGAGCCGTACTCCTTTTCCATCTCCACCAGGCGCGGCAACACCGTGCGCGCGCTCAACTGCGCCGCGTCTCCTCCGTAAATTCCCGAGAGCAGTGGGTCCGCCAGCCGATCCACGGCCTCCGCGCCAAAGTGCCGCTCCACCAGCGTCGCTACCGCTTCGTCCTCTTCCCCGGCGCGCGGCGGATGCAGCAGTTCAAACCCCATCCGTATCTTTGTCTTCAAACTGAACAGCCGCGTCAGCGCCGTCGGAATCAGCTTCGTCGGCACCAGGAACATCAACCCATCGGGCAGCGGCACCATCCGGTTTTTCACCAGAATGAACGTCTTCCGCGCCTCGTCGTTCGAGGGAATCAGGTCCGCCCCCAGCCCCAGCTCGCGGCAAAGCTCCGTTGCCGCCGGCTTCTCCGATAAAAAGCTGTCCGGCCCCTTTTCCAGTACCGTTCCGTCCACCATCTCCGACGCCAGTGCGCCGCCCAGCCGGCTGCCCGCTTCAAACAGCGTGTACTCCACCGCCTCACCCGCCGAGCGCGCTTTCTCCAGCTCGAAGGCAGCCGCCAACCCCGCAATGCCCCCGCCGATAATTGCTGTTTTCATCGCTCGACCTCCCAAGCATCTTAGACCACTTGCGCTCCGGAAGAACACAGCGCTACCCTTACAGAATCAACCGCGTGGTCATAAATTTGGTGTGATTTGAATCACATTGCGCAGCGGAAAACCACGCCTATAATCGCTTCATCTGCACCCCTCTTTGCGCCTCTGCCTCACCTTCCCCCTATCTGCGCACGCTCTTGAATCGGAGAACCCCAAAATGAATGCCGAGTTGATCCATCGACTCCACTTTGCCTTTACCGTTACCTTTCACTATCTGTTTCCGCAGTTGACCATGGGCCTTGCCCTTCTGATCGTCGTCCTCAAATCGGTCGCGCTCAAAACAGGCAGTGAACGATGGGACCGCGCCGCGCGTTTCTGGGGTCGCATCTTCGGCATCAACTTCGTCTTCGGCGTCGTCACCGGTATTCCCATGGAGTTCCAGTTCGGCACCAATTGGGCTCGCTTCTCACAGCTTTCCGGCGGCGTCATCGGTCAGCCCCTCGCCATGGAAGGTGTTTTCAGCTTCTTTCTCGAGTCCGCTTTTCTCGGCCTCTTCCTTTACGGCGAAAAGCGCATTTCCCAAACCATGCATTGGTTCTCCGCTTTTATGGTCTTTGTCGGCTCATGGATCTCCGGCTTCTTCATCATCGTTACCGATGCCTGGATGCAGCATCCCGTTGCCTACGACCGTTTGCCCAACGGTCAATTTGAAGTCCTGAGCTTCTGGCAGTTGCTCCTCAATCCGTGGGGACTGCTCCAGTACATGCACAACATGACCGGCGCCGTAATCACCGGTTCGTTTGTCATGGCAGCCGTCGGCGCGTTTTACCTTCTCGATGGCCGCAAAACCGAATACGCTCACATTTTCCTCAAGGTCGGCATCATCGCCGGCCTCATCAGCTCCATCCTGATCATCTTTCCCACAGGCGATCTGCACGGTAAATATGTGGCCCGCAATCAGCCCGCCGCCATCGCCGGCATGGAAGGACTCTACAAGACCGAAACCGGTGCCGGTATGGTCCTCATCGGACAGCCCAATCCCGAAACCGGCGAGATCGACAATCCCATCGTCATCAACGACCTTCTCAGCTTCCTCATCTACGGAACCACCAAGGCAGAGGTGAAGGGGCTCGATCAGATTCCGCACGACCAGTGGCCCACAGCCCTCCCGCTGCTCTACTACGCCTACCACATCATGGCTGGCCTGGGAACGTGGTTTCTGCTCCTCATGGTCATGGCTGCATTTCTGCTCTGGCGCCGCCGCCTCTATCAAACGCGCCTCGTCCTCTGGGCTCTCCTGCTGAGCTTTCCGCTGCCCTACATTGCCAACACCGCTGGCTGGCTGACCGCCGAGCTCGGCCGCCAGCCCTGGCTCATCTATGGCCTCATGCGCACCAGCGAGGGCTTTTCCCGTACCGTTTCGGCCGGGAACGGCCTCTTTACTCTCATCGGGTTCATGGGCCTCTACACCCTGCTTGGATTGCTCTTCACCGTGCTCATCTATCGCGAAATCAGTAACGGCCCGCAATCCGCGTCCACCGACGCCATTGCTGTGCACGCCCATTGATCCGCAATACCGGCGCGAAGACCGCAATTTCTTCGCAATAGCCTCACGCTGAACGCAAGGCTCGTACAGGGGTGTTTCCATGATGGGTTTTCTCTGGTTCTGGCTCGTAGCGGTCATGATCGTCGGCTACGTCGTTCTTGACGGCTTCGACCTCGGCGTCGGCATCCTGCATCTCTTTCTCGCGCGCACTGAATTCGATCGCCGCACTACTCTCGCCAGCATCGGCCCTGTCTGGGATGGCAATGAAGTCTGGCTTCTCGCCGGCGGAGGCACCCTCTACTTCGCATTCCCGCTCCTCTACGCCTCGGCCTTCAGCGGTTTCTACCTGCCGCTGATGATCGTCCTCTGGCTGCTCATCCTCCGCGGCATCAGCGTCGAGCTGCGCAATCACATCGACGTGGGCGTTTGGCGCTCGCTTCTCGATGGAGTCTTTGGCCTGGCCAGCGCACTGCTCGCCATCTTCTTCGGAGCGGCTCTCGCCAACGTCCTTCGCGGCGTGCCTCTTCAAGACGACGGCTACTTCTTTCTTCCTCTCTGGACCAACTGGCAGACCGGCGCGCACCCCGGCATTCTCGATTGGTACACCGTAATAGGCGGCGTGGTCGCTCTCGTCGCTCTTACTCTCCACGGAGCCCTCTGGCTCGCACTCAAGACCTCCGGCGATGTCGGCCGCCGCGCCACGCGCAGCGCAGGCCCGCTCACCATTCAGTTGGCTGCCGTCACTCTCATCAGCCTCGGCGCCACCATCCACGTGCGTCCCGCCAGTTTTGACAACTATTTCAACCACCCGCTCACGTTCATCGTGCCTCTCGGCGTCTTCGCTTCTCTCGTCGGAATCGGGCTCTTCAATCGCCAGGGCCGTCCGCTAGCCGCCTTCCTCTCTTCCTGCGTCTACCTTTTCTTTATGCTTGCAGGCGCCTGCTGGGGACTGTATCCCGTCCTCTTGCCGGCCACCACCGGCGTCGAGCGCAACATCACCCTGTCGCGCGCACTCTCCGGCCCGCACACGCTGTCCGTTGGCCTCGCCTGGTGGACTGTGGGTATGGCCCTCGCCATCGGCTATATTGTTTTTGTTTACAGCCGCTTCAAAGGAAAAGTCGACTTGGCCTCCGCCGACCACTAATGCTTACCGTCTATCGCATTTTGTTCCTCAGTCGCGCCCAATGCGGGGTACAATTCGAGAAAATCCGGCCTGAAAAGGGGAGATCCCCATTCAGAA
>PLTV01000188.1 GCA_003164635.1 Acidobacteriaceae bacterium | reverse complement strand
CCAGTTCTCCCAGGCGCATGCCGTCCTCATCCGTCATTTCCGGCTTCTCGTAGATGCGGTCGCGCTCCTCGAGTGCCGCCCAAAGCGGCTTGTTGCCCATGATCACCGTGTCGATCACCCGGTACGCGTCGAAGGCAAACTGGTCCTGGCGCAGCACGCCAAACTTGCGCGGGCGAACCACCGTCCCTTTCTGCGCGTCCAGCTCACCCGTAAGCACCTTCATAAACGTCGACTTGCCCGATCCATTGGGCCCGGTTAATCCATACCGGCGGCCGGAAACAAAGTTGACGCTGACATCTTCAAAGAGGATCTTCGCGCCGTAGCGCATGGAGACGTTCGAGACACTGAGCATTCGATTCAGATTCCTAGATTTGGGCCGCAGCAGGTTACTCGCGCACGCGAGCCGAAAAGACCTTGGGTTGGTTCCTGTTGGTGGCGCGTATTGCAGGCAGCGCCGAAGGACCGGTCTCTTCTAGTTTCTCATATCGAGGGGTTGCGGAGAATTCGCCCTGAGAACCATCCCTCAGGCCCTAAAGGGCGGACAATTCAGGTAAATTACGGCCCGTCTAAAGCCGGGCCCTTTCAAAACCAAGAGACTCCCACTACTTAGCCGGAGCCGCCGCGTACTTTCCCGCCTTGGCATACACCATGTCGCCGTCAGCTCCGTTGGGGTCGTTCAGCACCCAGTACAGCATGGTCACCGGCGCAAAGCACTTCCGATACACAAGCCCCGTTCCCGCGCCATGCCCCGGCGTGACCACATTAATGGCCAGATTGAAATAAGCCGGCGGATTCTCGATGCGCAGCATGTCATTGTGGATCTGGCTGGTAATTTCGTGCAAACCGCCGCCTGCGAACGTCGAGGTTCCGTCGGTTCCAACTCCATATTCATAATGCGGCGGGTTCGGGTTGTTCTGGTCGTAGGTAGTGTCGATGGCTGCCTGCCAGCGCCGCGTCGATGGCGCCATCGTCTTCGGATTCACCACCCGCAGGACGATCGTGCAGGAGTTCGCGGAACCCGGCCCCACAAAGGGATTCGCATAGTTCGCGCCGTCATCGCCCGTCACCTCGGCGAATTTCTCGGTTTCCGTCGGCAGCGGCTTCAACGAGGCACACGCTGCGGGAAGCTCGAAGATCCCCGCCTCGGGCGCAGCAAGCGAGACCTTCGTCGTTTCAAGCATCGTGCTCATCTTCGCAGCCGGCCCAATCTCCTCCTTGATCGCGAGTCTGGTCTTGGGATCGAACCACGCCTTGATGCTCATCTCCTGCGTACCGCCCGTATAGACATTCGTTGAAATGCCGTGAAGGGTCTCGTTGCCCGCGGGTTTTAGTTCGCCTTTGGCGATTCCGTCGGCAATCTCGGTCGCGCTTTGAAATGGATCGCCCCAGTCGCCGGAAAATCTTCCCACACTGCAGTTGATGGGGCTGTCCGCAGGATTCCACGACCAGGACTTGCCACCAGCCAGGTCAAAGACAGTGCGCGCCGTATGAGCGGGCGTGCCGTTCTGCGCAGGCGAGCTTACTTCTATTGCAGCCTTCGAGCCGTTGCGATAGATCGTCGTAACCGTCCCGACGCCGGACATCGGCGTACTCTGCGTAATGGTGTAGGCGGTGGGCGCGTCCTGCGCAGAAAGAACCTGCGTCATCGCGACGATCGCGAGAGAGAGTAGAAGACAAGAAAGCCGCATCGTTCGTGCTCCTGCGCAGTCTGAAATGAATCTTGAGTCGCATGGGATGATAGCGGCCGCGCGCAGCCCGGTCAAACGATTCCTCAACGACGTGCGTGTCGACTGCCCTCGTCCTATAATCCCCGTATGCGGCGCGTTTGGTTGATTCTGCTCATCCCGGCATTGTGCGCGAGCAGCTTTGCGCCCTGGTCCGCTCATCGCGTCTGCTGCAACTCAATCACGAGCCACAGTTGCTGCACCCCGGCATTCGCCGCGCAGCCCGCCTGCTGTGACCGCACCGATTCCCGCACCGCGCTTCCGCCGTCCCGCATCCAGATCCCGCCATCAACGGCTCTTCTTCGCCATCTTCCTCGAATTCCCGCCATCCCTGCGCGGTCCGCATCCGTCGCCACCAGAATCACACCCCTCCCGCCCCTTTTGTGCGCATCGCCGCCCGTCCTCCGCATCTGATTCCTCCCATCGCTCACCGAGCCCTGCCGCTAAACACGACGGTATTGATTTGTGTGCGCCATCTTCCCCGTGGAGGACAATGTGTTTCGTTGGATCTTTGTTGTTTGTTTGGGTCTCGTCGTACCCGCCGCATCGGCGCAAATGAACATGGGCGGCNNCATGACCATGCGCCCCAGCGGCTGGATGTTGATGCTGCACGGGCAGGGAAGCGCCGTCGAGCAGCAACAGACCGGCCCCCGCGGTCACGACAAATTCTTCTCCGTCAACTGGGCCATGCCCATGGCACAAAAATCCTATGGCCCCACAGAACTCACGCTGCGCGCCATGTTCAGTCTTGAGCCCGCGACCATCACCGGGCGCTATTATCCCGAGCTCTTTCAGGAAGGCGAAACCGCCTACGGCAAGCCCATTGTCGACGGCCAGCACCCGCACGACCTCTTCATGGAAATCGCCGCCCTGGTCGATCGCAAGCTCGGCCCGCATTGGGTCGCGAGCCTCTACGCCGCACCCGTAGGCGATCCCGCCCTCGGACCAGAAGCCTTTCCGCATCGCCCTTCCACCGGCGACAACCCGCTCGCGCCGCTCGGCCACCATCTTCAGGACTCAACCCACATCGCCGATGAAGTGCTCACTGGCGGCCTTGCTTGGAGCAATGGCCAGCGCGGGCTGCGCCTCGAAGCCAGCGGCTTCCACGGCCGCGAGCCCGACGAAAATCGCTGGCACATCCAAGTCGGCGCCATCGATACATGGTCCGCCCGCCTAACCGTGACCCCGAACGCAGACTGGTCCGCCCAATACTCCGTCGGCCACTTGCACTCACCCGAGCAGGTGCATCCCACTGAAGACGTCCTGCGCCAGACCGCCTCCATCGCTTATCACCACAAGACGCCAGCCGGCGATCTGAACGCCATCGCCGTCTGGGGACGCAACCACACCACCGGTTCCCCCATCAATGGGAGCGGCTACCTGTTCGAAGCCGCGCTGCGCCCCCACGCCAACCAAACCATCTGGACGCGCCTCGAAAACGCCGACCGCACTACCGACCTCCTCGGCGCATCACCTCCGCCCGTCGAAAGCGTAGTCGGCCGCGTGCAAGCCTACACCAGCGGCTACGCACATCGCGTCTACGGTTGGCAGAATGGTTCCATGGAATTAGGCGCGCAATGGACAGGCTATGGTGTGCCCGCAAGCCTCGTACCCTACTACGATTCACACCCCTTCGGCGCAGCCGCCGTCCTCGCCATCCGCCTGGGCAAAGATCAGCGCTAAAACATTTGCGTCCAAAGAATGTTGGGTGGGAAAGCACGAACCTTTTCTCGAATCGAGTCCGCAGCCCCGGGCGTCCGCTTAATTCTTCCTCGCCGCTGCCCGCCGCCGTTTCCCCCGCCTGCTCGTCGCGCGCCGCAAATGCACCTTCGCCGGCACCGCCGGAACCCCCGCCAGCGCCGCCAGCACCTTGTTCGACTCTTCAAAGAAATTCACGTTCTCCGGTCCCTTGCCATACGTGACCGCCGCAAAAATCCCCGTTTGCTTCTGCGGGTTCAGCGCAATATACGTCGAAAATCCCGCGCCGCCGCCCGTCTTCTGCATCACCATCGAAGCGCCGTTCGGGTCGCCCAGCTGTATCCACGCCAACCCGATCCCTGTCGGCCTTCCCGCATGATCCAGCCCCTGCATGGTCTTCAACTGTTTCGGCTTCACGTAAATCGAAAGCAGCGAAGCCGGCGCTTCCGGCAAGCCGGGAATATGCAGCATATAACGCAGAAACTTCACCATGTCGTTCGGCGTCGTATACAGCCCGCCGCTCGGACCCGAAGCCTGCGTGTCCGTGCATGGCCCCTCGTCGAACGCATCGCGCAGCAGCCGCGCGCACTGCTCGGGCGATGGGGACAACGTTGTGTCCCACATCCCCAGCGGCTCGATCAGCCGGTCGTGCACCAGCTTTGCGTAGCTCTCGCGCGTTGCCGAAGCCAGCGCATCGCCCAACAAATCGAAGCCCACATTCGAATACGCCGCAACCGTCCCGGGCGTGATCTGAATCTTCTGCTCCGGCAGCCAGTTCCACCGAAACGCTTCATCCGGAAACGTAAAATGCGGCGTCTTGCGCGGATACGAGCTCACTTCGCGCGTCAGTCCCGCCGTATGCGTCGCCAGGTCGAGCAGCGTAATGGGCGTCCCATCCGGCCCACTCGGAACCGCCTCGCCGTGTGGCGCATACTTCTCCAGCGGATCGGTCAGCGAAACTTTGCCCTCTGCCGCAAGCTGCAACAGCAAGTCCGCCGTAAACACCTTCGAAATCGAACACAACCGCAGCAGGGAATTGAGGTCCGGTGC
>PLTV01000247.1 GCA_003164635.1 Acidobacteriaceae bacterium | reverse complement strand
CGTCAATCGTAGAAACCGGCAGCGGGATCGTGGCCCCAAGTTCGTACAAAGTTGGGCCGAAGAATTCCGGCGTGAGCGCCGCTTCCTGTGTGTTGTTGACGATCTGCGCCGCCAGTCCGGCGGGGATCGGGTTTCCGGGATAAAACAGGGCGTTCGAGATCTCCGCGAACTTGTTGGCGACGGTGGCCGGCGTTCCGGTGCGCGTCCGCTGGCAGAAGGCAACGACCTGAATCATGCCGAGCGACGAATATTGGTAGTACCCGCTGCCGGCGTTGCCGCCCATGCCGACCGCGACGCTGACCACTCCAGTCGAGGGGTTGACCGACGCACCCAGAGCCGCGAGATTGAAACTTGACCCGGCGCCGTAAATCCAGGGCATCGCCGTCATTCCCTGCTGTAGCTGATCACTCTCGGTGGTGAACATCCAGGAGAAGGCGAAGGTCACTTCGCTGTAGGCGTATTCGTAGTCGTCGGCGAGGCTGACGGGGCGGGGGACAGTGTCTCCGTTCTTGAAGCCACCGCCCCCTGGACCACGCATAAGAATGCACTCCTGGCCGACCACCGCGAACTTCGCGTTGTCGTTCATCTCACTCAGAACGTCTTGCGCATAGGCAACGTCCGTGACGAAAGTCGACGCCTGTTGCTGCGTCCAGGTGGGCGTGACGGCGACGGTGAGGTTTTGCTGCTGCCGCTGGGCGATGATGAAGACCTGCAAAATTCCATCGTTCGAGAAGCCGGCGGCGGAATCGTTGCGATACCACTCGATGCAGGTCACGTCTCCGGTTTCTTGGTCGACGCCCCAACCGCAATACCAAAGCGCGGTCGGTCCAGTGATCTGGCCGGTGCTGGGGTTGGCGCTCGAATAGACGCCCCAGAGATATGTGAGTTCACCAGGGGAATAGGTGTAGCCATCGACGGTCGAGACCCACGGCCCGGCAGCGTTCTGCCCGTTACTGAAAAGCCCGGAGAAAAATTCCATCCGGCACATGCCGAGCGCGGCGTTGCCGGAGATCTTCGCCAGTTGCGACCCGAGCGCGTAGTTGCCAGCCGCAAGAGTGGAATCCTGCTGGTCGTTGAAACCGGGCGGGGTGTTCAGGAGTAGCCCGCCGGAGATCACGATATAGAGACACTGCATCGTGCTGGCCGCCAGGTTCCCCACGGTTGCGAGCTGCGTCGCGCTTTCCGCCGTCACGTTCAATGAACCGGAGGCCAGCGTGACCCGTTCGCCTCCGGAGGTGAAATAGCCCTGACTGGCTGTCGTGTCCTGCTCGATCACCTGGTATGAGAAAGCTGGAGGCAGTGAGCGCGTGTTTGTCGAGCGCACGGTCTGGATTGCGAAAGAGGGCGTCGGCGGCGTGCTGTTGAACGTGTCGTTCAACATCGAGAACAGCCCGATCATGATCGAGGCGGCGTTCTCGTTGACATCGACGGCGGCGGTTTCGAGGATGTACTGCGTGGAGATCGGGTTCTGGTTGGTTTGCAGGGACTGGAAGTTCGGGAACGAGATGCCGCTCGCTCCGCTGTACTCCAGCATGATGCCCCAGATCGCATTCTGGTCTTCCGCTCCGCTTCCGGTCAGGTTGATGGTCAGCCAGGTGATCGAGACCGCGCCCTTACAGACGTACCAGGCCATCGTGATGCCCTGGTTGTTGGAGCTGCCGAGAAAGACCCAGTTATTGACCGGGACTCCAGTCGAGATTCCGCCGACGATGGGAGTGCCGGCGCTGTCGATGATGCCGGCGACGCTCTGCAACGATTGCAGTCCGGTCGCGGTGAGCGCGATGCCGACCAGTAAGGCTCGGCCCTGGTTGGTGCCGGAGGTGGCCACGCCTGGCGTCAGCGTGAGGTTGTTGGCCGCCGCGCTGCTGCCGTCGATCTTCGACGCAGGGATGAATGTGGGTTGAGACATGGCCTACGCGCCTCTGGGCGCATCGCTCGCTAGCTGCCGCGCTTCGGATTCCGTCGCGCCGACAGCGATGTACGGCTGTAGCTCAGCTGGGGCGGCGAGCGCCGTCCACAGGCGCGCGTTCTCAGACTGAACCGCGGACAGTTGGGTAGTCTGATTCTCATAGAGCTGAGCGTACTTCTGAGCGACCGCGCGACTCTCTGCCGCGGTTTCATTCATGCGCTCCGTAGCCTGCGCCAGGAGATCAGCTGCTCGTTTTGTTCTACCGAACCACGCGAACATTTGTTTTTCCTGAAAAGCGGCCGCGGCATGCCCCATGAAAAGCACGCCGCGGCGCTGGCTGAGGAGCCAACCGTTTTACCAACCTTAAGGTCGAGTGGAGAACGCGTCAGCTTGGGCATCTGTCAGCCCGAGACCCTTCGCCGCATCGTAGAGCTTGCGCCGCGACTCTTGCATCTCTACGACGGTGGTCTCGACGCCGGCCGCAACTTGCGCCTCTTTGAGGGTCAAGCCCATGGTCTGGTAACACTCCACAAGGCTCAGTTCGTCGCTCGTTTGCGCGTTGCTCTCCGAGGTCCCGGTCGTTTTCTTGCCGCTGGCTTTCTGCACCTGGCGCACGTAATCGTGCTCCTCGGCGATCGCCTTTTGGATGTCGCGCTCTTCGATTATTCCTGCTGACTGGAGGCGCTTGGCGAGCCGCTCTTGTGCGATTTTCGGAAGGCCCGACTCGGCGAGTTTCTTGGCCACTGTGTTCAGCGAGTCTTTTCCTTGCAGCTTGCGGATTTCCTGTTGTGCTTCGTGGAGCTGGGTTTCTAAAGACTTCATCGAATTCTCCTGTACTCTTTCTCTGCAGCGATCGCTTTATCGAGCCCGTCGATGTTCCCCGCGGGCTCGAAGCGCTTGCGGAGCTTCTCCTTCACCTCTTTCGGGAGACCTGACTCATTGAGTTTCCGGGTGAATCGCGCTTCATCGAGTGTCGTCATTTTTCAGCTCTCTTTCGGTTCCCTGGAGAAACGTGTCCCACGTGCTCACCGCCCGACGCTAGCCGAAAAGCCATCTCCAAGAAAGCGTCTATCGTGTAAGTCGATTAAGATTAAAGACTTGCCTGCTTTTCAGATTAAAGACTTGCCTGCTCGAATCCAGCGCTCCACGTCCTCGGCCGCCCAGCCGAACAGCTGCTCGATCTGCGCGCTTGTATAGCCGCGCTCGGCGATCAGCACCAGCGCTGCGATGCGCTTCTTTAATTCGTCGGGCTGTCGAGCGAGCCGGCCATCAGCTGCTCTTCGGCGGCGACGCTCACCGCGTCCACTCATGAGGTAGGGCCCCCCTCGCGATCGCATGTCGGCTTGGAGTAAGCGCAGCTTTACGCGGGTCTTCATCGGCCTGATCTCATTCTCCGCAAAACATGGGCCAGAACGTCAGTAATAGAGACGAATGTCCATTACGCCGGTCACACGTCGCCACAGCAGTTTCCGAAGGGTTTGGGCTGTGAGTTGCTAGTGATCGCAGGCTCGCCGGCGATTGAATAAAGGCCACAAAATTCAAAGATTTCAAAGATTTCAAAGAGTTCAAACAATTCAAAGGCCCCGATCGTGGGGGCGCGACGCCTAAAGCCTTTGAATACCGTCTTCGCTAACCGCCCGTCTGGCGCGGCTTTGCGCGCGCTCCGTTCCGGGATGCCACGCAGCCCCGCATTTGGCGCGGGTGCGCGTTTGAAAGCGGCGATTTAATCAAACAATCAAAAGGCTGGACGCCGCCTTGGGGCAGCTAAGCCATTCGCCGTCAGTGATCGACCGCACGCCCAGCCCTCTGAACAATCAATCGAATTCAAAACAATCAGAATGCTCCCCAGGAGGGCGGGGAGCGCCTCAACTTGCCTACGTGCAGTGAGATAGAGTCTCTTCTCGATCGCTCGATCTGGTTTTGAATCTTTGAAAACAATCAAAGAAGGTGACAGTACACCATTCTGTCTCCTCCCCATCGCGAATCCCTGATCTGGCGCGGGTTTGCGTGCCCGTCCAGCGCCCGCCGCTCGGGTTTGACCTCAGCCAGCCATCTGGCGCGGGTTTGCGGACAGGCGCGAGCTGCTTCGCCAGGTTTTTCTTCCGGCCCTGCCCCCGTCCGCCTCCACCACGTCCCTCTGCCATCGGTTTGATTTCGCGAAAAGAATCAAAAATAAAGCGCGTTTGCCGGGGGTCTAACGCGCAGCGCCGAGAGCCGCTCTTGTGTTATCAAGCATTTAGCCCAACCAGGCGTTCGCTCGGTGACTACTTCAACCCTTTTGGAATCAGCATTATTTTGATTGTTTTTGATTTCCGAGGGGCTTTTCGAGGGCAAAAGGCACCGGTTTACCCCGAAACCAGCCTCTAAGTTGTTGATGTTTCTCTTCAGGTGATTTGAAACAGCCCCATAGGAGCGGGGTTTCGGCCCTCACTTCTGCGCGTGCGGGTGCGCTGCATCGTAGGATCGCTTGAGGCGCCCGGTCGAGACGCGCGTGTAGATCTGGGTTGTCGATATTTTCGCGTGGCCAAGAAGCACGCTCACCGATTGCAGGGAGGCTCCGTTGTCGCAGAGATGGGTGGCGTACGCATGCCTCAAGAGATGCGGGTGCCACTTCTCAGGATCGAGCCCGCGGGCTTCCGCGGCGGATCCTACGATGCGTCGCACCGAACGCACATCGAGGCGCTCAGTGACTTTGCCCCGTCCCATGCCGAAAAAAAGTGCAGGAGTTTTGAGGTGAATCCTCTGCAGCAGATTTTGGCGAACGGGCAGCCACGCCTTCAGCGCAGCTCGTGCGCATTCGCCTACGATCACCTGGCGTTCTTTTTTCCCTTTGCCGCGAATCAGAAGGACGTCCTCGCCATGGAAATCTTCACAGTTGATGCCAACAAGCTCTGAGGCTCGCAGCCCACAGCCATAAAGCAATTCGAGGGCGAGGCGATCACGCTCCGGTTTCTGAGCGGCACAGTTAGCGGGACCATGCTGCAGAATCTCGCCCTCGATCAAGTGCGTAACCTCTCCGACGTTCGGCACGTCAGGTAGTTCGTCGCGTCGATACCGGCTGGCGATGTAGTCGATCAAACCAGCCTCAAGAAGGCCCTCCGCTTCCAGCCATCGGCAGAAGCTTTTAACCGCGGCGAGTTGTCGCCTCACAGAGGTCGGCTTCAAGCCGGCATTGTAGAGCTGCACTAGAAACCGACGAACCAGCTTGCGATCGACAGCTGTGTCTTCACCCGCGAAGGCGACGAATCGAGTGAGATCGGCGCGGTACGCGCGGAGCGTGTGCGCGCTGAAATTGCGCGCGCTGCAGTGGGTGAGGAAGCCTTCAACTAGATTTAGCGAGGCGGGCCCGGGGATGGCTGGCATAGGTTTTCCTTAGTTGGGTCAGATCGGTGTGAACGTAGATGCAGGTTGTATCTATGAAAGCGTGTCGCATGAGGACTTGGACGTCGCGAATATCCGCGCCGCCTTCGATGAGCGACGTCGCAAAACTGTGTCTCAAAACGTGTGGACTGATGCGCCGGCCCAGCGCCTCCTCGCCGATCGCTCGCACGCGCTTGTAGATGCCCTGGCGTGTGATCGGTCCGTATCCGCCCTGGGTGAGAAAGACGTGAGAGGTTTTGCGCGCCGGGAAAGGGGGCGCCGTCTCGAAATAAAGCTTCAGCGCTGCAATGGCGGGCGGGCTGAGAAGCACCAGGCCGTCTTTCCCCCCTTTTCCATCCCAGACTTTAGCCGAGCCGGCTTCGAGATCTAGATCCTCCAGGCAAAGCGCGGCGAGTTCGCTCTCACGCAAGCCGGAGGCAAAGAAAGTGAGCAGCATGGCCGTATCGCGGCGCGCGAGCCAGGACGTTCCGAGCTTCGAGTGCACGATCATTTTGTCCAGATCTACCAATCCGAGCGATCGAGGCACGGTTTTCCAACACCTGGGAACTGGAATGTTTCGCGTTGGATTGCCCTCGATCTCTTCTTCGTCGATCAGGAAGCGATAAAAGTGTCGCAGGCAAGACAGGCGCCGCGCTACGGTGCGGGCGCTGATGCCTGACTCTAAAGAATCGGCGATAAAGCGCTGCAGATCGGCGCGCACGGCCGAAGTAAACGACTTCCCCAGCCATTCGGAGAAAACCGCCACATCGTGCTCGTAGCTGGCGAGGGTGTTTTCCTTGGCCCCGCGCTCGATCTGCAGGTACGCAACGAAATCAGCGATCAGGTGTGCATTACTAGTCTTCATCGTTCTCCTCAGTTCATCTTGCTTCTTGTGCTCGTGTAGCCCGGTGAGAACTCGCAGATGTCCTGGTCGATAATGGCCTCGATCCTCTCAGTCACTGCCGCGAAGGCGATCCGGGTTAGCTTCAGCTCGCGAGTTAGTTGGTCGAGCGCCTTGCGGATCTCGCGCGCGATCGCCTCTTCATGGTTCTCAGACATAGGGGGTTTCCTCTGTTTCCGATTTACCAGTTCCCTCCTGCTGTTTCTGCCTCTCCGAACGTGCAAGGTCCGCACATGCCGGTGAGTGGAACGACGGGCCTTGAGCCGCACACTGAGCAGGTGTGCGACCAGTCCGGGGCGTCGCTCGGTGATTGAAAATTCTTGGCGGCGATCTTCGCGGTGAGTTGCGCATCGCCGCCGACTGACTGCGTGCGGGCGGTTGGCTTGGACTTGTTCATTGGGCTATGGAGTGGTCTCCTCAATGCGGGCCTGACCCGCAGACCGGATATGAGGAAATTCCCATACCCGGTTTCGACCTGGGTTTGGGAGCCCCCTATGCCAACTCCCTCGCCTGATCGATGGCGGCGACGACTGGCTGCGGGCCTCGGGCGCGCGCAACCGATTCGCCAAGCATGGCTTCCATGAGCGTGATCTCTTTGTGCTCTGGATTCTCCACGTCCTTCACGGCCATCGCGATGCAGTTTCCGAGTTCGCGATCGGCGAGCGGCTTGTCGGGAGTGTAGTTCGCTTCTTTGAGCCGGGTTTCGAGTGCCAGCAGAATTTCTAACTGCCGCTCGATGACGGTGAGAGACTGCCGCTCGAACTCCGTTCGTGACCTGGTGCCGGTGATCGAGGTTCCGATGATGCCGCGCTGCCGGATGGAGTCTTTCGTCTGGCCGCCGGCGATCGCAGCCATCGTGGCATCCCAGTTTTCGAGCGCGATGGTGCGCTTGATCTGGAACTCGTAGTTGCTTTGATCGGAGCCCGGCTGGAACAGGACCGAGGAGCCGACCGTGTTCGCCATGACGTTGTGCGAGCCGCCGATGTTGATCTGGTCGAAGTGCGGCTTGAAGCACTCAGCCACGGTTTTGTAATAGCCGGCCTTGTAGCCAGGCTGGTCGCGCCAGGTGAAGGCTTTGCCGTTCAGCGCCCACACGCGAGACTTCTTGAGGGTCGCGACGTGGATCATCTGCGAGCGGAACGTCTTGCGGTTTTTGCCTTTCACTTTTTCCCAGCGCATGAAGTCGGGATCTTCAACCGAAGACATTTCGATTTCGAGATCCGGCTCGTGCCCGAAGTCGCCCTCGGCTTTGATCTTCGATCCGCCGCGCGAGACTTCCTTCGTGATCTCGCCCGTCTGCTCGTTCTGCACTTCCGCCTCTTCCCAGTTGAAGCCGAGCCGGCCGGTGACCAGGAAGTGCACCGGCGAGTCCTGGAAATCCTGCGAGAACGGGTTCCACTCTTCCTTGATCCGCATGATTTTCTGCAACCGAGGCCCTTTCGCTTTCATGCCCTCGGTAAAGAGTTCCTGCCAGAAGTGCGTGATGGAGTCGACGCCGATCGCGCAGCAGCCGGCCTCCCTCGCGTCGCGCGTGGCCGAACGAAGATCGACAAACGACCGGCTACGCGAAACCATGAGCGGCACGCCTTCAGCCTTGAAGAAGTCGAGCACGAAGTCGACGCCCTTCTCGCTGGCCAGCCAGGCGACCGGCGCCGAGCTGTGGTAGGTCTTCGAGAGATAGATCAGCAGCATCGCCATCACGGTTGTCTTGCCCGTGCCCGGAGGCCCGTACAGCGAACCCTTGACGAAGCCGATCTCTTTCGAGGCGGTGACGAATTGCGAAGATGGACGGGCAGCCCCCGTCAACGGCTGGTGCGATGGGAAATCGTGGAGTGGCAGATTGCTGGACGACATAGGGTTCTCCTCGGTTACTGAATTTGTAAAGCGGTTGCTTTACCAGGTGCGTGTGGCCATGTCCTTCGTGATTTCGATCGAGCGCGTGATCTTCGCACCCGGTGGCAGGAACTCCTGTTCGCGATCGCGCAGTAAGTTCCCAAGCGTGGTGGAGGCGTAGACTTCGGCGAGCGTTCCGGCATCGACCTTGACGACCAGGGCGAAGTAGCGGTCTCGCTCGATCAGCGGGAGCGAACAGAACATCGATTGCATCGGCAGTTCGAGTTGCGGGTTAGTGGTCGTGGTCGACATAGGGGTCTCCTTTGAGCTGGTTGGTGGTGAAATGCTTGACGATGAAGTTTCCGACCAGGTCCGCGAGCGCCAGTGCGCCGCAGAACAGGCCGATAAAGACGAGCAGTGCGAGAAGGTCCGTCACCGTCGCACCCATTCCAGAAACGGCTCTGCCTGGGCGCTCTGAATTTCGGCGAAGTGCTGGGCGCACCAGTCGAGTCCGGTTTCGAGTTCGTGAACGGTCGCCGGTTTGTGGCAGCCATAGCCGCCGTCGCAGGCTCCGTAGTAGGTCTCCGGAGACTCGTGGCTGCACGCGGGAAGTTTGGGTTCGGTTGGAATGGAGAGGATGCGGTCGACGCGCCGAACCTCCGACGCTATGACCGCTTCGAGTACCTGTGGAAAATTCGGGTGGGTGAGAACTGGTAGAGTGCGTTCAGCCATTTGAGCCTCCGTAGGGCTTATTTGGTTAGGGCTGATCGGGTGCTTCAACACTCGGTCAGCCCGTTTTCAATGTCCGGATAATCATCCACCTTGCTTAGCAAGGTGTCAAGAGAAAAATATAGAAATTATTTGCACCGTGCTAAGCAAGGGGGTACCATGTGGGGCATGGTGAATCCGGAGATCGCAGCCGCGATTAAGAAGGAACGGGTCAGAATCGCGCGCCTCGGCGGGCTGGGGCGCGCCAAGAAGCTGACTCCCAAAGCACGTAAGGATCAAGCAACGAAAGCCTCGCGGGCTGCCGCGGCCGCGCGCATCAAGAAGGCAAAGCAAAAGAGAGGCGCGTGAGAATGAAAGCCCTACTCGCCGTGATGCTCCTCGCCGGCCTGTCCTTCGCGCAAGATGCGGCCGAACTCGACGGGTCTTCCTCGTCTGATATGCAACGCAACCTCGGCAGTGGCCTTGTGGTGAATCGCTGGCCTGGTGTCTGCCAGAAAATGAAAGCGTTCTCTACGGCCGGCGGCGACATGAAGCCTGGCGCCGATGTGACAGAGAAGGTCAAACAAGCTCTCGCGAGGTCGAAACCGTGATTCGCGAATCGAAGGCGCCTTCAACGCGTGGCGGAAGCCGAGAGGGCGCCGGCTGCCCCCCTTCTACGGTCGATGGGTTGCTCAAGAAAATGCCGCCGGCGAGGGCAGCAAAGTTTCGCCGAGAGATCCGGCGATCGGCGCTTCGGCTGCTGATCGAGTGGGCGCGCGCCGAGCTGCGCCAGGGGAAATAGGGAATGCAATTGCAAGCGCGGAGCAACGCCTTGACCTACCCTCATGGCTCTATGCTCCGTCTCGCGCCGGCAGCGGAGAAACGGCTCAAGCGCCACATGCGGCTGCTCTGCGCTCAGCAGAAACCTGGCACTGAGATCACCAAGACGCTCAACGAGGAGTTCGGACTGAATTGGAGCCTGCAGGCTTACTTCCAGCGCGCACAGCGTTGGGACTTCTCGTGGAGCGCAACTCCTCGCGCCGGGCGCCGGCTTACCCCAGCCGAGGTCCTGCCAGAGGATCAGAGATCAGCCTGCTACGAAGACCCGGCCTTCGAGGCGCGGATGGGAATCACCGATCGCGTGGTCTGCCGCGAGTGCTTCAGTGTGCTGCGCGATGGGGCGATGGATGGTAAGGATGGCCATCTGCGGACGATGCACGGCCTGACGCGCAAGAAATATAGGTTGCGCAACCCAGGAGCACCGCTCTTCACGCACAAAAGAATAGCGGACCAAACTCTCGTTGATGTTCAAAAGCTCATGGCTGAACGCGCAGAGGAGTATGCGGATCCCGCGGAGTTCGCTGCTGCTCGATCGGACCCCAAGTATGACGACAGCCTGTCTTTCGTGATCTGCCGAGTTCAGCGCTGCGGATTTAAAGCCACATCAGGACTGCCGAAGCACCTTCAGAATGTCCATGGGGTATCAGGCAAAGAGGCAGTTGAAGCTTATCGGCGCGAGTATGGCTGGCCCCCCATCTTTTCTCAGAGGGTGCGCAAGCTCGGAAGCGCTAGGAACTCGAAACGCTGGGCAAAGCTGAAGGTCAGAGCCGCTCAGGCGCACGAGAAGCGGAGCAGAGGACGCAAAGGTGAGCTACTGGGCGACACGGCCGCCAGAATCACCATGGTGGCCTACCGGATGCTGCAGGTGTGCAGTAAGCGTCGGATTGCCGCGGAGCTGTACCCTCTCCACACCCCAGAGGTCGCGTGGGGTACCGCGAAGAACACCATCTTCAGGCGTCACGCGAAAGAGATCAGACAGGAAATGAACCGTCTCACAGGCCTGCCGGAGTCAGCCCGACTAGCGGCCTTCAAGGCTGCTAAGAGCGGGATCTCCGGGTCTTGGATCAGGCGGGTAGCTTAATCAGAGTTTTGAGTCCCCACCCCTGAGGAACCAAAAGGATCACTACCCTCTTAGGGGTGGGGACCTAAATACCTCGCACTTGTCCTCTTCCGCTCCTAAACACCTTTCACCTATGGTGGCTCCTGAAAGCGAGCTGCCTGATGAAATCCGAACTTTCAAAATCTCTCTGGGCCGTCGATGTGCCGTCGCGCGCGACAGATCCGGACGGCGAGACGAATCCCATCCCCGCTCCCGAGGACCCAAGCAAAGAAGTTCCCAACCGCGTGGCTCCACCCAAGAAAAAACCAGAGCGGGAGAACGTGCCCGAGGAAGCGCCGCTGCGAAGAGCCGCGTGAGAGACGGTCTGTAGAAACAGGAACGGCGCCGGACGAGTGATCCAGCGCCATTCGAAAGGTGAAGGGAATGGCTTCAGCCTTTACGCAGTCAGCATACCCCAATTCGAGCCTTCAAACCAGCCAAAGAAATCGACCGCGCCGATGCCGTCTCTGCGATGGAAGCGGCTGGCGTTTCCTCTCCGTCTCGCGCAACACCGTGATCCGCTGTGCCTGTAGCGGTGGCCAGCCCGTCCTCGATTCAAAATCCCTTGCCGCAGGCGAAGCCGCATGACCTCCCTTCGCCATACCGTCGCCGATCTCATGGTGCAGATCCACAAGATCGCGCCCGGGCTGGCCGAGCAGCATGCCCGCGAGATGGAGCCATCCGAAGTGAAGCGCCGATTTTTGTTTTACGTCCGCAGCGGGCTTTCCAGGCCGGGAGCGGAGTTGAGTGCCGCAGGTAAACAAATCAGAGGGGTCAACGTGTCTTCTAGCCAGTTGTTCACGCCCCCAACGACTCAAGCATGCCCGCGGCACTCAACCCTTCTCCCGGAAAATCGGCGGACAGAGGGCCGATCTTAGTCATGCTTAGATCGGAAAAAGAAGTAACTGGCTCCGATGGCCGTGGCGGTTTTTGCCGCGGCTGGGGAAGGAAGAAGCCGAAAGCATCTCAGAGGCTCGCAACTTTCGGGCTAGTGTAATACCCCGAAAGTTGCGTAGGGCTACGCAAAATGCCGAAAGCAAGTGCCTTTAGGGGTTTGCGCTCTAGGTGTGTTTCGAGAGTTTTTGGTCTGTGGATGATCGACAAAATTGAGGCGATGATCGAGCGTGGAACCTACTTTCGGGGAGAGTTGAACGAGCTTCGCCGGGGCTCGCCCTGGGACGCTTTTTCTCCGATGCTGCGACCATCGAAATTTTACAAGGCCGTGGCCGATCTCAGGCCGTTCGGTTTTGACGCCATGCTCCACATTGAGCAGAAGCGCTACGGCACTCACAAGGTCGAATTTTTTGAAACGGGGAAAAAAAGCATGGGTGAAATTCAGAACACTTTGGAGCAGATCGTCGATTGCGATCCCGCGGGCTGCCGTCTGGGTCGGATAGACCTCGCCGCCGATGTTCGCGACGTAGGCCTCTCGTGGTTTCGTGAGCACGCCTATGTGCAGTACAAGCAGTTCATTTGCGCCCATGCGAAAGAAGTCGTCGAAGCCGAAATCACGGAGATGGGCAAGAAGGTCTACCAGACGCTCTACTTCGGAAAGCGTCCCTCGTGTGTTCGCATCTACGATAAAGTGGCGGAACGCACAGCTCATTACGAGCTTTGGAAGAAGCGCGAGTTGCGGAAAGCGCGGAGGGAATGGCTGCAGCAGTGTGCTGATCGTCCGCGCAGCTCAAAAGAAGTACCTGCTCTCCTCTTGCCGGAATTCCCGACGCTGCAAGAGTGGCTGTCCGTCGAACTGCCCGAGGTGAAAGCGGACTCGCCGATGAATTCGCAGCCTGATCTCTTGTCGGGAACGTCCCCACCGCTACAGCCCTTGCTTCACTTTCCCGTGGTTACGCGTGTTGAAAATCAATTCGGCGGCCGCGTACCGGAGGGCTTGCAGACGATGGGTGAGATGCGGAAGAACGTCCTCGAATTCAACCCCTTCGCGCGCATGAAGCTGGTGCGGGGAACAGTCGTCCCGCCTGGATGTTTTGATCGCGATGCTTCTGGTGAGTATCGCTTTCGGGTGAAGGACTGGATGGCCTACATGTTCGTTCACCAAAACTGGAAAGCGCTCAGTGCAGCGCAGATGTGGTCGATTCTGAATCGCGATCGCAACGGCAAGCTGTACCTGCGCCAGATGGCAGAGTTTTTGCCGGTCGAAGACGATGGCTCCCCTGGGATCTCGGAGCCCGATCTCTACGACCGTTATCGCAGTTCGATCTCGCGGCAACTAGCCGCATGAGGAGAAGCAATGGCAACAGCACCAGCAACCCCAATGAAGCCCCGGCGAGAAATGCAGGAAGTCAAAGCGCCGGAACAATACAAATTCGCCAAACTCGGCGCGACTCTTGCAGGCGTTCTCATCTCCATCGACCAGGTTCCGGTCAATGGCAAAACCACGATGGAGTACATGTTTGCCTTTGAAAACGGCGACCGCATCACCTGCCTCGGATCGGCGGACCTCGATAAGAAAATTCAGCCTTTGCATCTCGGGCATTGGATGGAGATTCGCTACGAGTCGGACGATACGTCCTTCCAAAAGCCGGGGCAAAGCGCGATGAAACGCTATAAGGTGCAGGTCGACAAAAACGTTGCGCCCGGATTCGAGCACCTGAAAGCAAGCTAGTTTCAGCTGAGGCAACGTCGATCGACGCTGCCTCAGCTGCAGGCCCACAATGAGCGTTCGCACGCCCAACTCGGCAAAGCGCAAGAGCTGCCCTATACTTGCGTGCGAGGCAGCTCTTCAACCAGTGAGCCATTCGGGAGACCTGATGGCTCGAAAAAGATATCAGCGAGGCATGCTTCGGCTTCGCGGAAAGAGGGAAAAAGTATGGACCGCGCTGTGGCGAGAAGATGTCTTGCTCACGGACGGTTCGACGCATCGCGTTCGGAAACAAGAGGTGCTTGGCACGCTGAAGGAATACAAAACCAGGCCCCTCGCAAAACGCGCCCTCGAACAGCGACTCGCAGAAGTCAACTCGTTAACCTACAAACCGCGCCCCACGGCCACCTTCCGCGAATTCGCGGTGAAGTGGCAGCGGGACGTTCTAACCCAATTCAAACCTTCGACCGGCCCTGCAGACCGGTCCAGGATTAAGATGCACCTAGTTCCCGAGTTCGGCGATCTTTGCATGAAAGATGTGAGTGCACAGCACATTCAGGGCATGATCGCCCGGAAGCAAAAAGTCCTTTCCGCAAAATCGATACGCAATCTGGTCGCTACTCTTCGGATGATGTGGACGCAAGCGCGGGCGTGGGGCTATACGCAACACGATCCGTTCTTCGGCCTCGTGCTTCCGGAGCGCGGGTTGCTCAACGAACGGTTCCTTTCGCTCGACGAAATGAAGCGCCTCATCGATGCGGCGCCGGAACCGTTCAAAACCTACTACTGGATTCTCGCCGAGACGGGTGTGCGCGCCGGCGAGATCGGAGGTCTTCCCGTGTCGAACCTCTTGCTCGACCAGGGCGTCATTAAGATCGCTCAGAGTGTTTGGCACGGGAAGATTCAAACAGTCAAATCGGTCAAGGGGAACCGCTTGTGCGAAGTGTCGCCGCAGCTCGTTGCTCATCTGCGCGATTATCTTCGTCGCTGGCGCCCCAACAAACTCGGGTTGCTCTTCGCGACCTCAAACGGAACTCCGTGGGACACGGACGTAGTGCGGAAGCGCAAGCTCTATCCTCTGCTGGAAAAGTTGAAGATCGAGCGTTGCGGTTTCCACGCCTTCCGCCACGGCAACGAAACGGTGATGGACCAGGAGAGCGTGCCGATGGCAGTTCGGCAATCGCGCCTGGGCCACACAGACGCGCGCACCACGATGCTCTACACGCACATCGCAAGCGAAGACGGCCGCAAGATCGCGGCTCGATTCGGAGAGCTGCTGACATCGTCGCCCACCGCGGTGATCATGCCAGCAGGAAACGCTTAATTTTGGAGCCAAATGGAGCCAAGTTGGGGAGTTGAATCGGCTGGAAGTTGTTGAGGGGATTGGTTGCGGGGGGTGGATTTG
>PLTV01000082.1 GCA_003164635.1 Acidobacteriaceae bacterium | reverse complement strand
CCAGCAGGCTGGGAATCGGCGCATACGTCGGATCGACTCCGCGATCGGACAGAATCAGCAGCGTATAGCCCGAATGCACCGCGTGTGCAGCGCGTGCGCTCAAATCATCGAGAGACCGCTTCAGTCCCGCTTCACCATCTTCGGCGCGGAACAACGCGGGCAGCGTCGTCGCCAGCAGGTCACCTGACGATATCCGGCGCAGCTTTTCAAGATCGCGATTGGTCAAGATCGGATGCGGCAGCCGCAACGTGTGGCAATTCTCCGGTGCCTCGTCCAGAATGTTGCGCTCCGTGCCGATATAGCTGATCAGTGACATCACCAGCTCTTCGCGAATCGGATCGATAGGCGGGTTCGTCACCTGTGCAAAAAGCTGCTTGAAGTAATTGAACAGAGGCTGCGGGCGATCGGAAAGACACGCCAGCGGCACATCTGTTCCCATTGAGCCAATCGGCTCCTCGCCCTTGGCGCCCATGGGCGCAAGCAGAATCTTCAGGTCCTCTTCGCTGTAGCCGTAAGCGCGCTGCCGACGCAGCAGAGTCTCAGGATTCGAGGCGATCAGTCGCGATGGCTCGGGCAAGCTGTCCAGGCTCACCTGCTGTTCTTTAAGCCACGCGCCGTAAGGCTGCCGGCTTGCCAACTCCTTTTTGATCTCCGCGTCAGAGATGATGCGCTTCTGCACTGTATCCACAAGGAACATGCGTCCAGGCTGCAAACGGCCCTTCTTGCGGATATCCTCCGCCGGCACATCGATCACGCCGGCCTCCGAAGCCAGCACCACCAGGTCGTCCTTGGTCACGATGTAGCGACCAGGCCGAAGGCCGTTGCGGTCAAGCGTTGCGCCAATCACCTTGCCATCCGTAAAAGCAATCGCCGCCGGCCCATCCCACGGCTCCATCAGCGACGCATGGTACTCGTAGAACGCGCGCTTTTCCTCATCCATGTCCGGATTGCCCGACCACGCCTCGGGAATGAGCATTGCCATCACGTGGGGCAGGGAACGGCCCGACTGATACAGAAACTCAACAGCGTTGTCGAGCGCCGCGGAGTCGCTGCCCTCCGGCGTGATCACCGGGTAGAGCTTATCGATCTGTCCGTCGTAAAGCGGACTTTCAAGAACCGACTGCCGCGCGTTCATCCAGCTGATGTTGCCGCGAATCGTGTTGATCTCGCCNNAGAGGATTGGCCAGCTCAAAGTAGAACTTCTCAATTTGCGGTGCCAGCATCAGACCTTTGTAGATAATGGTTCGACACGAGAACGACGGAACATAAAAACCTTCCTTGTCGTCGACCTCCGAATCGGCTACCTCATTCTCCGTGCGGCGGCGCACGCGGTAGAGCAGCCGCTCAAAGGCGTCCTCGTCCAACCCCTTCGGCCTTCCCACAAAGAACTGCTCGATATACGGCTGCGAGGCACGCGCTTCGCGGCCAATGGCGTCGCCATTCACCGGCGTGTCGCGCCAGCCCAGCACCGTAAGTCCCTCTTCCTGGGCAATGCGCTCGAAAACGCCCTCGCACTGCAGGCGGCNNCGCGCCGCGATGCGTCAGGTTGATCAGGACCTCAAGGCCTTTGCGGATAATCTCGTGGCTCTTCTCCCCGCGAATGCTGGCCACCAGGCCCATGCCGCAGGCATCATGCTCATTTCTAGGATGATAGAGCCCCTGGGACTGAGGTATTTCGAAATGAAAATCCGATGTCTGCATAGCAACCTTCGGGTTCAAATTTTCCGTTAAAGAATGTTGGGAAAACGCCGGATACAACGACACTTGTCGATCTCCACGGATGGAAATCATTCCTTGGTTTCAATGAAAAAAGCTGGCTGGGCAGCCTGGTCTCGATCGGAACTGGGCTTAACCTTTTACTATATCGAAAATTTATCCTCTTTGCGGAAGATCCTCCGGGTTCGCTTCTTCTTCTCTTAAGGAAGTCGGGCTCGCGAGCCCCTGCACCCCCGCAATCCGGTTGTGTTGAAAGCTTTCTCGTAGGCAACCGTGCCACGCTGTGCTTTAAAGTTCTATCCATGCCCGAGCAGGCCCCCTTGCGCGTCGCCGTCGACACCGGTGGAACCTTCACCGACTGCGTCACATTGCGACATGGAGAACTGCGCGTGCTCAAACTTCCATCCACACCCCACAATCCCGCCGAAGCCGTTCTCGCAGGCATTGCGCGCCTTTACGCATCCGATCGCCTTCCTGGCCGCTCTGTGGAGTTGCGTCACGGCACCACCGTCGGCACAAATACCATGCTCGAACGCACCGGGGCTCGCGTCGCCTTCGTCACCACCGCCGGATTCGAAGACACGATTGCCATTGGCCGCCAGACCCGCAGCCGCCTCTACGACTGGTTTGCTCCCGTACCGGTTTGCCTCGTGCCTCCTTCGTTGCGATTCGGCGTCCCCGAGCGCGTATCCGCCGAAGGAAAAATCCTGCTGCGCCCTTCCGACGAAGATCTTGCCGATCTTGCGGAAAACGTACGCGCCAGTGGAGCCGAGTCGGTAGCCCTTTCGCTTCTGTTTGCCTTCGCAAACACTGAAACCGAGAAGCGCGTCGAGTCAGCCTTGCTTGCGCTTGGCATTCCCGTCTCCGCCGCGCACCGAATCCTGCCCGAGTTTCGCGAATACGAACGAGCTTCAACAACCGTTGTGAACGCTTACCTCGCACCTCGCATGGCGCCTTACCTCGAAGGACTGGCCGAAGACGTTAGCACGCAGCATGACGGTGGACAGGTCAAGGTCATGCAATCCTCCGGCGGAATGTTGTCGGCCGCCGCGGCCGCGCGCGAGCCCGTGCGCACCGTTCTCTCGGGGCCCGCCGGCGGAGTCGTCGGCGCTTGCCGCGTCGCACGCTGGGCCGGCATTGAGCGCATCATCGGGTTCGACATGGGAGGCACCTCGACTGACGTGTTCCTCGCCAACTCTGCCGGCGCTCCACTCACGCGCGAGTCGCAGGTGGCCGGTATCCCCATCGGCGTGCCCATGCTCGATATTCATACCGCGGGAGCAGGCGGCGGCTCCATTGCGCGCTTCGACGCCGGCGGCCTGTTGCGCGTCGGACCCGAATCGGCAGGTGCAGACCCCGGTCCCATCTGCTTTGGCCGCGGTACGCGCGCCACCGTAACCGACGCCAACTTTCTGCTCGGCCGCCTCGATCCTGAAACCTTTCTCGATGGTGCAGGCAATCTCGACCGCGAAGCCACAGAGCGCCTATTCGGCGAGCAAAAGGGTTCGCTGGCCACGATTCACGACTTTGCAGCCGGCATCCTGCGCGTCGTTGAATCGTCCATGGAAAAGGCCATTCGCGTCATCTCCATCGATCGTGGGCGCGACCCTCGCGACTACACACTCGTCGCATTCGGCGGCGGAGGTCCCCTGCACGCCTGCGCGCTCGCGAGCAAGCTTCGCATCCGCCAGGTTCTGATCCCCTCCGCGCCTGGAGCGCTTTCCGCCATGGGAATCCTGCTGGCCGATTCCGTGCGAGACGATTCGCAAACCGTGATGCTGCCAGGTGAAGCCATCGGGCAACTCGGCAGTGTCTTTGCAGATCTCGAAGCGCGCGCGCATGCGGACTTTGCTGCCGACGGGCTGCTTGGAAATCCCACTCGCACCGTAGACCTTCGCTATCAAAGTCAGGGCTACGAGCTCAACGTTCCCTGGGATGACCAATCTCCACAGTCCGCGCTCGAATCCTTTCATAGCCTGCATCGGGAGCGTTACGGTTTCTCCGACAATTCCCGCGCAATAGAAATCGTGAACGTCCGCTTGCGCCTCACTGCTGCCGCCGAACCCTACACGCCGGCGCGAAGAGCGTGCCTTCCCGGGAATGGCCGCGCCGCCTGCTACGCCGAACGCGATGTCTACTTAGATGGCCAAGCCATTCCTTCGCGCTTCTATCACCGCACAGGGTTGGTTCCCGGCGATGTCGTCGAAGGCCCCGCCATGATTACTGAATACACCTCCGCGACTCTCCTTCATCCCAGCGATCGCGCCGCAGTCGATGGGTTCGGAAATCTCCTGATCTCTATTCATCAGGAGGACGCACATTGAAGGCCCACCCGACCGATCCCGTCGAACTCGCCGTCTTCCAGAACACCGTTCACTCCGTTGCGGAAGAGATGGGAGCGGCACTTCGGCGCACGGCCGTCTCGCCCAACATCAAGGAACGCCGCGACTACTCCTGCGCCATCTTCGACAGCCACGCCAGGGTGATCGCCATGGGCGATCACATGCCCGTGCATCTTGGCTCAATGCCCATGTCTGTTCAGGCCGCGGTCGCCGCCATCGCCCTCGCGCCCGGCGACATTGCCATACTCAACGACCCCTATGCGGGCGGGACCCACCTGCCCGACATCACCATGGTCCTGCCCGTCTTTCTCGACGGTTCTACCCGGCCCGACTTCTACGTCTCCAATCGCGCTCATCACGCCGATGTCGGCGGCCGGTACGCGGGATCGATGGGTCCGGCCGAAGAAATCTATCAGGAAGGAATCCGAATCCCTCCAGTGCGCATTGTGCGCGCCGGCGTAATCGATCGCGAGATGCTCGACCTGATTCTCGCCAACGTGCGCACGCCGCGCGAGCGCGAAGGCGACCTCACATCGCAGATCGGATCCTGCCATGTCGGCGAGCGGCGAATCCGCGAAATTGCGAATACCTACGGACCCAGTCGCATCCACGCACTGATTGAAGATCTGTTGGACTACTCAGAATGCTTGGTGCGTGCAGAATTGCGTTCCATGCCCGCAGGCGAATTCGGCGCAGAAGATTGGCTTGATGACGATGGCGTTACCGGCACACCGCTCAAAATTGCCGTTCGCCTGACGCTGGACCCCGCGGCAGGTTCCCTCGCCATCGACTTTGCCGGCACATCCCCGCAAGCAACAGGCAGCGTAAATGCGGTTCGCGCCATCACGCTCTCCGCCTGCTTCTACATCCTGCGCTGCCTCGTCCCCGACGATGCTCCCGCGACCGAAGGCATTCTCCGCCCACTCACGCTGCAAGCTCCCGAAGGCACATTGGTCAATGCGCTTCCCCCCGCGCCCGTCGCTGGAGGCAACGTCGAAACCTCGCAACGCATTGTCGACGTACTCCTGCGCGCACTCGCCAAGGCCGCTCCGCACCGCATCCCCGCCGCCAGCGCCGGAACCATGAGCAACTTGACCATCGGCGGAGTGGACCCGCGCACCGGAGAGCCCTTCACCTACTACGAGACTTGCGCAGGCGGCATGGGCGCGCGCCCCGGTCTGGATGGCATCTCAGGTGTCCAGACGCACATGACGAACTCGCTCAACACGCCCATTGAGGCGCTCGAGTATGCCTATCCATTGCGCTTGCGCCGATATGCCTATCGCAATCACTCGGGCGGAGAAGGGAAGCACC
>PLTV01000130.1 GCA_003164635.1 Acidobacteriaceae bacterium | reverse complement strand
TCACCGGCAGCACTCATTCCGATCCACAGGCTGCCATCGTCCTCGGCCTCGTGAGCCTGGGCTTCTTCCTGCTCGCCTTTGTCGCTATCGCCTATGCCGTGTTCATGGCGTTGCGTTACTCGCTCTCGCTGCCTGCGTCGGTTCTTGAAGACCTGAAGGCGCGCAAGGCCATCCGCCGCAGCATCGATTTAAGCAAAGGATCGCGCGGGCGCATCTTTGTCCTCGGGTTGCTGATTTCGTTTATTCAAGTGGGCCTGGTCGCCGTCACGCAGGTCATCTTCATCGTGGCCGCGTTCAAGCAACATGGGCATTTGGCCGCCTGGGTGCAAATCCTCCAACAGATCGTGGGCTTCTTCACCAATTCCTTTATCGGCCCTATGTATGCGACGGGCCTCACGCTCTTCTACTACGACCAGCGTGTGCGCAAAGAAGGATACGACATTGAGTGGATGATGGAAGCGGCCGGCATGACCCCGCCTCCGATCGCCCCAAGCGCTGACGTACCTGCCGCGCCGGAAGCAACCCCAACGGCGGCGCCGCTTCCCGATTGGTCGCGGGAAATTCATTCGTCGTCGCCGTCTGCAGCTTCTGTTGCACCGTCGGAGCCGAGGCCGCCTGCTCCTGAAATACTGGCCACGCCACCGGTAAATCCTCCTTCTGAAGTCAGCGCGGACAACGCCTCGACCACAACTGCTCAAGAGCGCGAAGATGCATGAGCACATCGATGCCATCAAATTTGCGCAACTCCAGAAATCAAGGAGCGCCTTAAAGCTCATGAAGTGCCTGCTCATGCTCACCTTCGCTTCCCTCTTGCTCGCTTTCGCCGCGATCGCGCAAACCGCGCCGGCCGCCCCTGCACTGCTTGAACCCGACAGCCGCTACAAAGCCGATGTACTCCTCGTTGTCGCGCATCCCGACGACGATGTGCTCATCGGCGGCTTCCTGGCGCGCCTCTCGCTCGACGAGCATAGGCGCATCGCGGTCATTTACTGCACCAATGGAGATGGCGGCGGCAACGCAGTGGGCAATGAGGCCGGCGCGGCACTCGGTCAGTTGCGCGTCCTTGAAGCACGACGCGCCATGGCGCATCTGGGCATCGAGAACGTGTGGTTTCTCGGCAGGCACGACACGCCCGGGCAAAATGTTCTGCGCTCGCTCGACGGGTGGGGGCACGGCAGCGCTCTCGATGAGATAGTTCGCCTCGTTCGCATCACGCGCCCCAATGTGATTTTTACCTGGCTTCCCGATCCCGTCGCCGGCGAGAATCATGAAGACCACCAGGCATCCGGCGTTCTTGCCACCGAAGCATTCGACCTCGCCGCCGATCCAATCGCGTTTCCCGAGCAGGTTTCGCCGGCACGCGATCGCGGGGGCATGAGCAATCTCACCGAAAGCCTGCTGCCCTGGCAGCCGCAAAAACTCTATTACTTTACCGACGCATTCGAGAACTTCTCGCCATACTGGAACGATCCGGACGAATTGCCTTCGTTTCGCAAGACCATCGTCGACGGCACGGGGCCCACTTACAACACCGCGGATATTTCGCCTTCACGCCATGTCTCCTATGCGCAGCTTGAAGCCGAACAGCAGGCGTTTTATCAAACGCAAGAAGGCTACCTTGGTGAGCAAGCGCTAACCAAAAAGGATTTCAAGCATTTTGAAGACTCGGTGCATTTGATTTTCGGGAAATCGGTTGCCGGCGGCGCTGTCACCGGCGATGTCTTTGAAGACGTATCGGCATATCCGGTTCCCTTTGCCCACGTCCGTGGCTATGAGCCCGAATCGCATACAGGCGTGAGCTTCGAGATCGGCGATCCTTGGCGCTTCTATTCCCTGTTTTGGAAAGCGCACAATCTCGATCGCCTCGCCGCCCTCATTCCCGAGCCCGAATTTTCTGCGCGTTATGGCGACAAGCTATTCATCCCTCTTCAGGCCTGCAACTACTCGGCGGAGCCTGTTGACGTTACCATCGCTTCTCAATTACCTACCGGATGGACCGATGTTTCAGGCGCGGCACGCTATCCGATCCGGCCCGGCGATTGCTACCCGATCCAGGAACAGGTCACTGCTCCGCCTGCAGGCAAAGGCGAATGGCAGCAGGTCGCATGGTCTGCAACGGTCGCTTCGCAGCCCGCGCTCTCGGTGAAGATGCACATCTATCTCGGCAACAGCGGCGGGCTGCCGCAGTGAAACAGGGTAACCGGCAATCCCCGCCGCCTCCCGCGGAAACTTCTTAGATAAGAAGCCACGCGCATCTGTTCTCCACGGTGCCGCGCAGCGCCGGAGTTGGCTATCATCAGAAGAAGCGTACGAGGGCTGGATTATCGAGGCAATCAAACTCGCCCTGGGAGCCAAAGGATTCGTCACCTCCATGCGAAGTCGACGCACGCGCGGACCTGTGTTTGCATCGCTTGTCATGGCTCTATGCCTGTTTTCTTTGTCCACCGGCGCATGCGCCCAGATCCCGCCGGCCTCAACCGCGTTGCCTTCAAACCGCCCGCACGATGCAACGCGCGAGGAATACCGCGCGCACTTGAATGCGCTCGCCGGGCTGGTTCAGGCGTGCGCCAAAGCACGCGACATGAAGACATGCAACCCGGCGGAAGTGGGCGCCGACGATCGCGTTCCAATCGATGATTCGCCCAACGCCGAACGACGCCTGATCCGTTACGGCTGGCTACGCGTCTTGCTTTCGAAAGCCCAGGACAACGACGCTCTGCCGCCCGCGCCCAAGCCGGCAGTTCAGGGAAAAGCTCCAACGTGGGAAGATGTGCGGCCCGCTCCGCCCACGACAACGCAACTCTTGCTCGGCGCGCAAACGAGGCTCGCGCACGACATGGCGCAGGGAACAGCTCCGGTTGCGATGCCGCCTGGGCACGCGCAGGAGCGCGCGGTGATGAACCAGGTGCTGGCCGAACGCGAATTTCAAGACCTGGAAGCGCCGAACCCAAAAGATTCGGCCATGGAGAAGGTTGGCAACTGGCTCAACCGTGTGCTCGAAGGCGCAATGCGTGCCAGTTCGCGCGCGCCGTGGCTGGGTAGAGCCCTTGTGTGGGGCTTTGTGATTGCCGTATGCGCAGGGCTGGTGCTTGCATTGTGGAGGCTGGAACGCCGTTGGCGCATTCGCCTCGCGCCCGAAAATCGCGGCCCGGCGCTTGGTTCAGCGTCGCAGGTTCCATGGCAGCAATGGATGGACAACGCGCGGCGAGCGGCCGAGGCCGGCCAATGGCGCGAAGCTATTCACTTTCTCTATTGGGCAGCCATTTCGCGGCTCGAATCCAAACGCCTGTGGCCCGCCGACCGCGCCCGCACGCCACGCGAATACCTGGCGCTCATCGCACCCGACGATCCGCGCCAGCCGGGACTCGCCACGCTCACGCGCAGCTTTGAGCGCACCTGGTATGGCGGACTGCCCGCCGCCGAAAAGGACTACCTCCGCGCCGAACACATTGCCTCCGCACTCATCGCGGGCCATGCCGTCACCGAATTGGCCGCACCAGAGAGCGGGCGGCCGTGACGAGTTTTCTCGCTCTCCATTCCGGAATGGCATGGGTGATCGTCACCCTTCTGTCTGCTGTGGTCACGCTCTGGCTCATGCGCCGCAGCAAGCGCAGCGTCGCACTGCCCTCGTGGTTTCTCGGCTCGCTCGATGCCAAAGACCGCCGCATGCTTTTGTGGTGCCTGGGCATCGCCATGTGCCTTGCGGTTGCCATCGGCTTTCTGCTGCCCAGCGCCAACAGCAACAGCAATCCGCTGCCCTCCACCTACCTTTCCGGGCAGCATGGCGCACGCGCGGCCTACGAGACGCTGCTCCGATCCAACTACGCGATTGAACGTTGGGAGCGGCCGTTAACCGACCTGGCGGCCACCGCTGGCCCGGAAACAGTAGTGATTTTTGCCGAGCCTCTCACCCGCGAGCCGGCCAACCTGAAAGCCGTGCGGCAGATTCTGGAGCGTGGCGGGCGCGTGCTCTCCACAGGCTTCTGGGGCGCATTTCTTCTGCCCGGTGAAGCCGGCGACACACCCGACGAGTTCAACTTTGCCGCATGCAAGCTCGATCCGGAAGGGCTCGATGCCCTGGCCGGCTCCGGCGAGGTGTGGATGGTGCCGCAAGCCACCTGGCGCCTGGGCAATCCGGCCTTTCGGGTGGACTATAGCTGCGCCGGTCAACCGGCAGTGGTCGAATACGAATGGGGCAAAGGGCACGCGGTTTGGTGGGCCAGTTCCACTCCGCTGGAAAACGGCTCGCTCGCCCGCGCCCAGGATCTTGATCTGCTTCTCAATGCGCTCGGACCGCGCGAGGGTCACCACTTTTACTGGGACGAGTCCCTGCACGGCGAGATCCGTTCCACCTGGAGCTACGCTTCAGGCCCCGCATGGAACCTGCTTTGGGGCGGGCTTGCGGTGCTCGGGATGCTTGTGGTGCTGAGCTTCAGCCGGCGCTCGGGCCCGGTGCGTGATCTGCCCGCCGTGGTGCGCGCCACGCCTATCGAGTTTCTCGATGCGCTGGGGTCGCTCTATCGCAATGCCGGCGCGTCTTCCACTGCGCTTGCCATCGCGCTGGAGCGCTTTCGCCGCACCGTGCTGCGGCTTTGCGGCCTGCGCGGCCAGCCGTTGAATGCCGCGGAGATCGCGGCGGCCGTGCGGAGACGCTTTCCGCAGGCTGACGAGAACCTTGAAGCCGACCTGAAAGCATGCGAAGAAGCCGCCTGGGGCGAGACGCTTACCCCGCGCGAGGCTCTCAAGCTGATTCAGAAGCTCAATAGCCACGTTGAACAATTGCGCACGGCTGCCAAATCCGGCGCCGCATTTGCGAAAATCCATCGTGTTGAACCCACACACCAGGAAAGGCCTTCATGAACGGGGAATCGGATCGGGAAGTACCGCAAAATTCAAGTCGCGCGACAGAAGGCTCTGACGCACAGCGGCTTCGCGCCACTGCGCAATTGATCGAACACGCGCAGCGGGAACTGGGCCGCGTGATCGCCGGACAATCTCAAGTCATTGAAGAGGTCATGATCGCTGTGCTTTGTCAGGGCCACGCGCTGCTCGAAGGTGTGCCCGGAATCGCCAAGACGCTCATCGTGAAGTCGCTCGGCCGGCTCCTCGGGATCGGCTTCCAGCGCGTCCAGGCGACCCCGGATCTGATGCCTGCCGACATTCTCGGGACCACGATCCTTCGGCCCGGTTCCGATTCCTTCACATTCCATGCCGGCCCCGTCTTCACCGACCTGCTGCTCGTGGACGAGATCAACCGGATGCCGCCGCGCACCCAGGCGGCCCTGCTCGAGTGCATGGAAGAGCGCCAGGTCACCTCCGACGGCATTCGTCGCCCGCTTCCCGCGTGGTTCACCGTCTTCGCGACGCAGAATCCCGTCGACTTCGAGGGCACCTACCCGCTGCCTGAAGCACAGTTGGACCGGTTTCTCCTGAAAATCCGCGTAGCTTATCCCTCTGAAGCGGAGGAGCTGCAGATTCTTGAGCGCCACCACGCCGTCACCGGTGCGGGATTGCTTGAAGATGCCCGGATCACGCCGATTCCCGAGGGCCTGCTGGCTGCGGCAACTGCCGAAGTCCGCTCCATCCGCGTAGAGCAGGAGCTCTATTCGTACATCCTGTCGTTGACGCGCCGCACCCGCGAGTGGCCCACGCTTCTGCTGGGCGCAAGCCCGCGCGCTGCCATCAGTCTTATGCGCGTGGCCCAGGCTACAGCAGCCTTTGACGGTCGCGATTATCTTGTTCCCGACGACGTCAAGCGCTCCGTGCAGCCCGTTCTCCGCCATCGCATTCTGCTAAAACCCGAAGCCGAGTTAGAGGGCTTCGACGCCGACCGCGTCCTCACCGACGTCATCGCCGCCGTCCCAGTTCCCCGGCAATGATTTAAGCCCGACCGATCATGATCTCCCCCAGCCTCCATCCCGACCCCGTCACTGCCCGCTGTCAGACGCGAGGCCGCTGGGCTTTTGGGCTTACAGGGCGCACGATCTTTCTCCTGCTTCTCGGCTTCCTCGGCATCGTGCCCGGCTTCTGGGACGCACGGCTCGCGTATTCGATGCTGGCCTGGGATGCTCTCGTCCTGCTGATCGCACTGCTCGACGGCCTGCGCCTGCCCGCACCGGCTGAGCTGGCTGCCACCCGCTCCTGGTCCAATGCGCCCGCGCTTGACTCCGATACTGAGATCGAACTGACCCTCGAGAATCACGGAAAGCTGATTGTCGCGTGCCGCCTCACCGACGATCTGCCCGCGGCCTTGATCGAGCACCCCGCGGTTCATCGGCTCACGGTCTATCCTCGTGTGCCTGCCAGTCTTCGTTATCGCGTGCGGCCAGGCGAGCGTGGGAATTGCGAGACCGGCTGGCTTTATTTGCGTTACCACTCAGGCCTGGGACTGGTGGAGCGCTGGGCGCGCGCACCGCTTACCCAGCAGGTCCGCGTGTACCCGGCGCTGCGCACCGGCGAAGAGCAGCAGATTTTTCTTGCGCGCAGCCGCCAGATCGATTTGCAACTGCGCCAGGCGCGGCTGCGGGGCCTCGGCCGCGACTTCGAAAGCCTGCGCGAATACCGGCAAGGCGACGATCTGCGCGACATCTGCTGGACTGCAACGGCCCGGCGCGGCGACCTGATTACCCGCCAGTATCAAACCGAGCGCAGCCAGGCCGTGTGGATCGTGCTCGATTGCGGCCGACTGATGCGCACACGAGTCAAAAGCGCGAGTTCCAGCGCGAAGGGTACGGGCTTTAGCCCGAAAGGTACGGGCTTTAGCGTGAAGGGTACGGGCTTTAGCCCGTACATCGACCCCGAGCAAAGAAGCCGGGCTTTAGCCCCCGAGGGTCAACCCCACTCCAAGCTCGACCACGCCTGTACAACCGCGGTCGCCCTGGCTCAGCTCGCTCTCTTCTCCGGGGATCGCGTCGGCCTTCTGGCCTATGGCCAATCCATCCAGCAGCGCATTCTTCCCGGCCGCGGTGCCGCGCACATGCGCCAATTAATCGAAGCTCTCGCACAGGTGCATTCCGAACCGAGCGAAGCCGATCACCTGCGCGCCACGGCAACCCTCAACCGGCTGCAGCCGCGCCGATCTTTGATTCTCTGGATCACCGATCTGGCTGAAACAGCGATGCGCCCCGAAGTCATCGACGGAGCCATGCAACTGCTCCGCCGCCATGTGCTCCTGTTTGTGACCATGGCTCAGCCCGAGGTGGAATCCATTGCCGCCACGCGGCCGCGCAATGTCGACCAGATGTTTCGCGCCGCGGCCGCCCAGGAGATGGCCGCCCGCCGCGAGCTGCTTCTCGCCCGGCTCCACGAGCACGGCGCGCTGACGCTCGACCTTAATCCGGACGCCCTCACTTCGTCAGTCCTCAACCAATACCTCACCGTGAAAGAACGCGCCATGGTCTAAGGGAATTTTTCGGTTCGGTCGCCTTGATGCAGAAGTGGTATTGCGTATGACAGGAAAGAGCTTACGATCAATTTGACCGAGGAACCGCATGGCAAGCACCGATACCGCGTTGAGGGGAACCGCGGCCACACCCGAGTTGTGGCACGCGGTCTACATGATGTTGGTGTTCGCCCTGCTTGCGCGCGGCCTGCACGCGTGGCCACTCATTAATGCCCGCCCTTTCGGTTGGGAAACGGGCTTGCAAGTCGCGGTTGACCTGCTGATCTGTCCCGCTCCTCTCGTCGCCGGCCTCGCTTTCAAAAAGCGGCTCAAAACGGAACTCGGCATGAACCTGATGGGCCTGCGAGCTTTCAAAATTTGCGATTTCCGCATCGCGCTAGTGGTCATCCTGGCTTATATCGCCATGGTTCTTTAGAACTGCCTTTTTCTTCCCCCGCCAAACATTCCCCCTGCTCGAATTCACGCCTCCCCCGCGGAAACGCGCTCATCCCTTTCGTCACTACATTTCGTCGCGCGTGTACAATTGCGAGCGTCCCCCGCTCAGCGCTCCCCTGCGCTTCCAAAGGAGGCTTTTCATGTCCCGATTCTTCTCACTCACTCTCTGCCTTGCTGCTTCGTTTTCAACTGTTGTGGCTCTGGCGCAAGCCGATGACCAACCCGAATCCTCAACCAAGCCGGTCACCTACGTTTACGTGACCCGGCCAACGCATCTCGACGGTTTCTCAGTCGCATCCAATGGCAAGCTGACCGCTGTCCCCGGATCCCCCTTTGCCAACATCTCCGTTCAGGGAATCGTCGGCAATGGCAAGTATCTCTTCGGCGTGATCGGAAACAGCGTGGACGCGTTCTCCATCGCCGCCAACGGATCGGTCAAGTTGGCCGCAGCCAATGCCATCAGCGAGCCGAGCGGCTCGTGCGGCATCCAGTCGCAACTCGTTCTCGACCATACAGGGGCCACCCTGTATCCAGCCGCATTTGTGGGCGGCCTTTGCGATTCAACCGACTTTCTGTCCTATCAGATCGAATCGGGCGGAAAGCTGAAATATCTCGGCGACAGCGGTCAGACCTTCCTCTGGGATACGCCTTTGACCTTCAGCTCCAGCAACAAATTTGCTTTCGGATCGGAATGCATCGATTACGAAGGCGGATTTCTCTACACGTTTTCGGGCTACGGACGCAGCAGCAGCGGTCACCTGACGCTGGAGTCGAGCATCGCGCCCCCTAACATGAACCCCGAGAATTCCGACGATTACTACTGCATCAAGGCGGTCGCTGCCGATCCATCAGGCCATCTGGCTGTCTCGCTACAGCCCATCAGCAACAGTACTGATTTGCCCGACGGCGAATCGCAGTTGGGCACCTTTACGCTCAGCTCGTCAGGAAAACTCACCACATCGAGTTCATGGAAGAACATGCCGACGACCGGTACCGGCGCGACCGCCCTGGCCATGTCTCCCTCTGGAAAACTCCTTGCCGTGGGCGGCGGCGGGTTGGAAGGTGGCGGAGGTGGTTTCCAGATCTTCCACTTCAACGGCAGCAGCCCCATCACCAAAGATAGCGGCATCCTGCAATCGTCGGTGCAATTCAATGCTTTCGCCTGGGACAGCGCGAATCATCTCTTCGCGCTCGGCAACGGCGAACTCTATGTCTACACGGTCACAACGTCAAGCATCACTGAAGCGTCCGGCTCGCCTTATTCCATTCCTGAAGCCGGGACCGTTATTGTTCAATCCGTAACGCCCTAGAAATACGCGATGGCTGGATTTACGGCAAATATTTCCGCCGGAATCTGGCCATCGCCGCCGAATCCGCGGTACTATCGATAAACCCGCCGCACTCGGCACCGGAGGAGAACCATGTTCAGACTTGTCGCCGTACGACCTACCCGCTGAACATCCCCTCGGGCTTTATACGCTGCCGCATCCGTTGCGGCCTCCCGAGGAATCTCCAACCCCGGGTATCAGCACTGCACATCATCAATTGATCGCAGCGTGACCCTTCGCTCATGCCGCCGCTTTGCGCCGGCATTGTGGAGTTCCCATGTCTGTTCTTGAAACCGTCACCGCTCAGCCGGAAGACGGCAACTCGCGCGGCCTCCGGTCTAGCGCCCGCAGCCTCTGGTCCGATGTCCGCGAAGCTCTCCGCGGCTCGCACCAGGACTACACCGCTGGAAACCTGAACCGCGCCATCTTGCTGCTCGCCATTCCCATGGTGCTCGAGATGGTGCTCGAATCGCTCTTCGCTGTCGTCGACGTATTCTTCGTCGGCCGACTTGGAGCCAATGCAGTTGCCACGGTGGGCATCACGGAATCGATGTTGGCGCTCGTCTTTGCTATCGGCCTGGGCGTTGCCATGTCGACAGGCGCCATGGTGGCGCGGCGCATTGGCGAGAAAGATCCCGAGCATGCCGCCATCTCTGCCGTGCAGGCCATCGCGCTCGGCTTGCTCATCTCGCTGGGCATCGGAATTCCAGCAGGCATTTTTGCGCCGCAATTGCTTCGCCTCATGGGAGCAACGCCGGAAATCGTCGCCATTGGGTCGGGCTACGCGCGCATCGCGTTGGGGGGCTGCGGAGCGATCATCCTGCTGTTTCTCAACAACTCCATCTTCCGCGGCGCGGGCGACGCGGCCATCGCCATGCGCTTGCTGTGGGTGTCGAACATTATCAACCTCGTGCTCGATCCGTGCCTGATCTTCGGACTCGGTCCGTTCCCGCACCTGGGTGTGACCGGCGCTGCGCTGGCTACTTTCACAGGGCGCAGCATCGGCGTGCTTTACCAGTTCTACCGGCTGCTCAAAGGAACTGAGCGCATTCATGTGCTCGCTCGCCACCTGCGCTTGAATGTGGGCGTCATGGTGCGTTTGCTACGCGTTTCCATCACCGGAATTCTCCAGTTCGCTATCGCCAATGCAAGCTGGATAGGGCTGGTGCGGATCATTTCCATCTTTGGCGCGGCGGCGGTGGCCGGCTATACGATTTCCATCCGTATTGTCGTCTTCTTCATTCTGCCGGCTTGGGGATTGAGCAACGCCGCCGCAACGCTGGTGGGACAGAATCTGGGCGCGGGCCATCCCGAGCGCGCCGGGCAGGCTGTTTGGAGGACCGGCCTCTACAACATGGTCTTCCTGGGAACGATCGGTATCTTTTTTATCGTCTTCGCCACGCCGGTCGTGCGCCTGTTCGTCACCGACCCCAACGTCGTGCCGATCGCGGCCGTGGCTCTGCGCACCATCAGTTGCGGAAACATCGGTTACGCCTATGGAATGGTGATGCTGCAGGCCTTCAATGGTGCCGGCGATACCCTCACTCCAACCATCGTGAACTTCTTTGGGTTCTGGGTGCTGGAGTTACCGCTGGCCTGGTTCCTCGCGGTCAAGATGCATTTCCGGTCCGAAGGCGCTTTTCTTTCCATCGTGATCGCCGAATGTGCCATCGCCGGCGCCAGTATGCTGCTCTTTCGGCAAGGCAGGTGGAAACGGCAGAAAATCTGACCGCCCTGGTAACATGGAGCCCTTGCGGTCTTCTTGTTCGCGCACGGCCCGCAGTGCCAGGGGGATGTCGCAGAGGTGCTTCTCGCCCTGCATTTGTCTCCGCTCGCGAGGATTTGACGGCATTCCTGGCCCATGGATATCTCCTACCCCCTCCCCCCCGTATTTCTGTAGGGAAGTGGTTTATTTTCAACGATTTGACAAGTGGTCTCGGCTGCAAATATTGGATTCTAAACGAGTTATTTGCAGAAATTAGAGAAAAAGGGGTTAGCGGGGCTCCCGGAGTTAGCGGAGTTAGCAAGTCAGCGAGTCAGCTCATGAGCCCATCCTGCGCTTTGAGCAGTAATTGCGTGCAAATTATGGAGGGGAAGTTTGAAAATATTTTCGGACCTTGCTGGAGGCAGTGGGTCTCAATGTCCGGTTTGCCCGTCGTTCGGGTGCGACCATACCGAAGAGCAAACGCTGCGGAAATGAACTGCAATCTTGAAGAGCGTTCATTCAATTGGCGGCGTCTTTAATCTTGGTTAGCATATCGCTCAATCTGGACTCTCTAAGGGATGAACCGTGACGCTCGCGCTCGGCAGGTCCTGTTCAACCTCCATCTCATTGGTGGACTGGTTGCGGGTCTGTTTCTGCTCATTTTGGGCGTGTCCGGGGCCGTACTTGCGTTCTCCGACGAAATCGACGCCTTCTTTCAACCATCAGTTTTCAAGGTGACGCCGCAAGCTCAGCAGCTTTCCGCAACACAGCTTGCAGCCAACGCCGCTGCCGTCCTGCATCCTGGAGACATCATCACAGCCTATGTCCCATCGGTCAGGCCGGATCGGTCGTATTGGTTTACCGTCATCCCCAGCCACCACCGTCTGCTGCGACAGGTGTTCGTGAATCAGTACACGGGGAAGGTGCTGGGAAACCTGAGTATTGTGCGATTCACCGTGATCATGAAGACCCTCCACAATGTGATGGCGTTCTCCACGATCATTCTGCTGTTTCTCGCGCCGAGCGGTCTGTATCTGTGGTGGCCGCTGAAGCGGATCGGAATCAAATCTTCTGCTGGTTTTCGGCGCCTCTCATTCGATCTTCACAACTCCCTTGGGTTCTTTTCCTCACTTTTCATGCTCGGTTTTGCCGCCACAGGTGCGTATATGGCGCTTGAACGATGGACGGTGCCCGTGACTATTGCGATGACTCAAAGCAAACCGGTGTGGCGAACCGTCGCGTCCCAGCCGAAGACCGGGGTTCAACCCATCTCCGCCGATCTCGCGTGTTCTGTTGCGCAGAAGGCGTTACCTGGAGCGTCGATACTCTGGGTTTCCATCCCTCTTGAGCCGAAGGCAGTTTATCTGGTAAAGATGCGCTTCCCGGAAGATCACTCAGACAACGGAGGCAGCGTCGTTCTGATCGATCAATTTTCGGGCAATCCCCTTGACGTTGTAAGTACGCGTAGCAATTCGGCACAGCGAGTTGTGGCTCTGAATCGCGCCCTCCATACAGGTGCAATTGGCGGTGGCGCTGGACGGCTATTGGCTGCACTTGCTTCTCTGACGCTACCCTTGCAGGCAATTACGGGTGCGTGCCTATGGTGGGCGAAACGTCGTAGCAGAAGCACTTCAAGGACCGAGTAGCACTGCCGTTGTTGATAAAACATGCAACGCCCTCATTGACGAGGTTCTGGGCGAATCGTTGCCAAACTCGGAAGTCATATAGGAGTAAACACTTCTGTGTTCTTTCCCGGATCGGCATCGGAGAACGGGCTTGAGTTAGCTCGAAGCCAGTCTGTCGTGGAGTACCTCGAAATCCGAAGGTTCTATCTTTGACACGCACGAGGGATTGATCCATGAGGCAAGAGTCTGTCACAAAACGACTCAGCTTTCGGCTGGCAACGCCTGAGGACGCGGTCGAGTTGTCGACGCTGCACACTGCGGTTGCCGACCACCTTACGAGCCGCTTCGGCGGGGGCCCGTGGTCATCGCATACTTCGGAAAAGGGTGTCCTCTATGCGATGCGCCACTCTCGAGTCCTGGTGGCAACAGATGGGGCTGCAATTGTTGCCACATTTCAACTAGCCACGAAGAAGCCCTGGGCTATCGATATCAAATACTTCACTGCATGTGCGAGGCCCCTGTATCTGCTGGCGATGGCGGTAACGCCGGCAATGCAGCGCCAGGGGATTGGTCGCAGATGTCTCGAAGAAGCCGGGCGTCTTGCCAGGGAGTGGCCGGCAGACGTCATTCGCCTCGATGCGTACGATGCGGCTGCGGGAGGAGGAGGCTTTTATCAGCGCTGCGGCTACCTTGAAAAGGGCCGCGTGCGGTATCGCAACGCGCCGCTGATTTATTACGAACTCGCGCTGACGAAAGAAGACATGCGTTGAGTTACGCCGTGAGTCGCTGATTCCAGCAGCAGGCCTGCGTTGCCCAGACACGTCAAGCAGGCTGCCCCCCCGAATCAAAGAATCGCAAAATTCAAACTTGACATGGACAGAAAATCCACTACCATATGGTTGTGGATCATCTGGGTACAACCTTTACGGCTTTGTCCGATCCGACGCGGCGGGCGATGATCGAACGGCTCTCCCGTGGGCCAGCGTCTGTGCATGGATTGACGGAACCGT